>DVKE01000039.1 GCA_018716225.1 Candidatus Onthousia faecigallinarum
AACCAATTAGATGCTCATCCACAGTTTCAAGAAAGATTTAGAAAATACTGCTAATCCTGTGGATAACCTGTTCTTTGACAATTTGTTTATAGAAAATTTTTAGAACTTACACATTTTTCTTGACACACCCACTAATATATAGCATATTCTCATTTTAATTTTATAATATATTTAATGAATATCAATAAGCAAATAATTTAATATCAATTAATTTTATCATTTACATTTTTATCTACATATATCAAAGTCGCCTGATTTATCATAATCAGAAACATCTTTTACTCTTTCCTTGTAATAATTTGGTGCATTAACATAATCAAATAATTCATCTTGTTTAGTAGTACCTCGTGATATTTTAATAACATCTTCCATATCAAAATATTCATTACCATAATAATTTTTTACTTCAATAGTAGTTTCATCTTTTGCATATTCATTACCGAATTGTAATATCTTTCTAAAGAACTTTTTAATTGCCTCCAATATAACATCAATATAATTTTTTAATTTGTTATTTTCGGCTGTTAAATTTTGATTCCTAGTAACAAGCGATTTCACTTCTCGTTTAAGATTACTATTTTCCTTTTCTAATGTTTGATGACTTTTAGTAAATGTATTTACTTCGTTAAATAATTGTTCTATTTTCGGTTGGAATTCCACTACCTTTTTTGTTTCTTTGATAACTTTGTTCATTGAATCAAAAGTTTCTTTTTTTACTTTGACATATTCTTTATCAAAAATAGTATTTTTAGTAGTTTTCATTTTTTCATTTAAATCATTTATTGCTTTATCTAAATTTTTATTAATTATTTGGGTTTTATTCTCATAATAGTGAGTCGTTTTCTTTAACTCTTTTGTTTTTAAGTGTTCTCTATTATTGCCTTTAATACCTCTTTCCAAATCAAAGCCTGCATCAACAAGTCTTTCATGATATTTATCTTGTAACTGGGATAAGTGTATTTTATCCCTAATATATTGTTTTTTAGATATTGTCCACCTTTCAGTATTAGTTCTTTTATCTAATTTTTTAACTAATGGAACTACCACACAATGAATATGGGGAGATTTCTCATCTAAGTGAATAGTTGCATGAAGTATTTGTTCCTTTGTATAACCTAAATCATTATAAACAAATTCCATACAAGTATCTGCCCATTTCATTATGTCTTCTTCACTCATATTATCAAAAAACTTTGGTGATGCAGTAAATAATAATTCATCTGCTACACAATTTCTTGAACGATTAACCATTTGAGTATAGTTTCTTTGTCTTTCTTTTCTTTCAGTTTTCATCTTTTCATTATGTTGTTTTTCATATTCTTTAGTCAATTCGTGAAATTTTTTAACATATTTATAATTCAATGGAACTAATTGTATATTTTTATAACTATCTTCTATTTTTATATCAGGATTAGATTTATAGGCTTTCTTTTCTCTTTGATTATGAGATCCAATTTGTGCTAAATCATTTGTAGTCATAATAGGTTCACTTCTAAATATTGCATAATTCATATATCACATCCCCTTTCATTTTTGCATAACAAAAAAGATACCATATATATAGGTACCTTATAATGTTTAAATATCGCTATTTAACAATATTATTTCTTCTTTAGTCATGAAAACTTTTTTATCATCATCTATCCATTCGTTTTTTTTATAATTATCATATCTATCTAAGACTTTTTTTAACTTTATCTCACTCAATTTTTCGGTTTGTCTTCTTTTTCTTACAAGTTCTGGAAATAATTCTAATTGGATAATATTGTCAATTTGTACAAAACTATCTTTATCGATTACTGTCTCTGGCGGATTGTCCTTTTTTATAGTAACATTACCTTTTAAAAGTGTTTTCCACTTTTTTTCTTCTGTTATTGAATCTATGTGTGCAATTTCTAATATATTCTTTTCTTTATCGACATTAACAACTAGCACAGGATGTGCTTGATTTGCTACTACTCCACTATTATTAAATCTTATTTTTAGGGATAATACCTGTCCTATTTCAATCATTAAGCATCTCTATAAAATCTGCACACATAAGTTTATAATTTTCTTTTTGACTATCAACATCTATCAATTGATCCTGTTTTTTATAATAATTATGTTTCTTTAACCATTCTTCATCTTGGTGGGATATATTAATAAGTTCTTCTAATGGAGCATACTTCAAAATACTAAACATTTTTTTAATATATTCTTTAATAGAAGAATCATTAATATTATATGTCTTTTTATTACTAACAAGGTATCTATAATTGCTCATAACAGAATCTACAATAACACCATTATCATATGCATACATGTCATCATTAAATAGTTTTTTATCCGTCATAGCAAAATAAACCATTTGCATTATATGAAGATACTTATTTAGTCTTACATTACCCTCGTAACAATCTCTACCATTTAATTTTATTAATTTATTAATAAAAATCTCATTATTTTCATCTAAAGACAAAACATATTTAGCAATATTTTCTGCATTTTCCATCTTTCCACCTCCTACTATATTAATAATATCATAAAAAGCATCAAAAATACATAATGTGATTTAATATTTTATACATTTTATTTTAAAATGTCAATAAAAAAGATATTTTTTTACAAAGTACTTAAATTCTGTATTACTTGCATTTATAGTCATTCTTTTATTTTTTGGATTTATCCTACTGCTCCGTGACCGGCATCTACAACAACCCCTGTAATCGCACGTTCATTCATAAACTCACCTCTACCTTAAAATATGTAAAGATAGGCTTTTTTGCTACTATTAAAATCATTTATTAGGAGTAAAAGTTAATACATTACCAAATATTTCTAATTTACTAGAATCTCTATTATAAATAAGTGCTCCATCATCAAAAATAGCATAAACGTTTTTATTTTTATTGTTAGCAACTTCTTGTAATTTTGCTAAATATCTCTTATTGTTTATTGAATGAACATCCATATAAAAAGGATCATCTAACACTCCAAACCCATCATAAAATGCAAAATACTTATAATAATTATTTTTAGCAGTAATAAAATATCTTTTTAATTGTAACTCACTTCCAGCACTCTCACCAATAATTATTCCTTTAAAATATTTAATATAATATATTAATTCCGTATCATGCAAAACTTTTTTAAAAAACATTTCAGGATTTCCACCTGGCAAAAGTAAAATATCACTATTTTGAATAATTTCAATAAGATCATTTCTAGTATCTTTATAAGGGTTACATACTCTAATATTTTCTTTACGAATACCTAATTTTTTTAATTCAGTATAGTATTTATTATATCTTCTACCATCTATCGGAAAATACTCTTTCTCAAATTCTTCACTTGTTATTTCTTTAGGAAAAGCCCATGGAAAAATTGCTACTTTATAATCAGACTTAACAAACTCTTTTAATCGCTCTACTACAAAATCCATACCAAATTCAATTTTACTAAATAACACACTATACATAATATCACCATCTCTATAACTATTTGAATACTATAACATCTTTTTACTAACTTTTTTGATTCAGGAATATTTCGTTGCATATTTATTCCCTTTTGTAAAATACTTTCTAAATATAAATCTAAAGGTGACCCACTTTTTTCTTTCCACAATTCTCTATAACTCTATATAAATTATTTCTTCTTGTAGTACTTATATTACTTAAAAATCTATAATACTAGGTAACCAATCACAATTTTTATTTCCCCACTCTAAATTCTATAGAATAAATAGTAACAGTCAGTCTATACTTCAATATTCGTTTTAGCATTTAGCACTATTACTTTTGTACGTACATTACAGTATTTTGGTAAACGAATGTAAAGATAAATGAAATAAAAGTAAAAAGGATCACAGCCTGTTTTATTTCAATACCACGTTCTCTTCATACTCCCGAAAATAGTTATCTATCAAAGTAAGTTCTCCATCCTTAACCGAAAATATCGATACTTCGGGAATAGTAATATCATCAGATTTTTCAAGAATTTCATCTCTTGTAAAGATAAGTTCCCCATCTTCTATTTCAAAAGTTCCCTTTGACCGTTCTAATTCCTTTCTTTCTCCTTCCTTCGTAAGATCTACATAATAAGCATGCAATTCAGCTTTCATCTCATACGTATCACCATCCCCACCATCTAAGAAAGTAACAACGAAATAGGGATGCGTTTGATCCACTGCACTAGGATCGCCATTTAATGTATGATATCTCTTTAGTCCTCCTAAAATGGAAGAAATCTCACTTAAATTTTGATTAGAGCAGTAATTACCATAACGCACTTCATAAGAAATCGTATGATACAAGAAATGATTCACAACCGTAGCCTTTAAAATGGTAAAGTCATTTTCTTGATCATAATAATAGGTATGATCATTACAAGAAATCTCCTCCAATGTATCTAAGAAGGATTCCATCTCCTGCTCCAAAACCTTTTGACCTCGAATACTTTTATAAGAATAATGATTCCCATTTTCCTTTTTGAAAAAAGATAACTTCGGAACCCCTAAGGCAACCGTTTGACTCCCCGTTTCTTCATCATAAATCGTATACTCCACCTCATATCCCAAAGAAACCGTTTTTAAAAGGACAATCAATAGAATAAGGATAAGCAACAAAACAACCAAAATAACAATTTTTTTCTTTTTCATTTCGCACCTCACTACAAAAATTATACCCCATAAAAAAAAGAAATGCTATACCTTAGCACTTCGAACTTCCTCTTTAACAATCTTTTCAACATTCGTACGTTCATATTTATTATCAAAAAACTCAAAAATCTTCTCTCCTTTTGAAACTGTTTCGATTGTAGGATGAAACCTATCTTTCCTTTCTTTCAAAGCTTCTCGAATCGGTCGAAAATGATCAATTATCTCTTCTTCTGTAGCATCCTTATGTTCTAACTGATAAATATGGACAAGAGAAGCTAAAATCTTATCTCCACTAACAGAATTCTGATGAAATGAAACACAAAAATCTTTTAATTTTTCTTTTGTCTTTTCCTCTTTCAAAGAATAATCATATTCACAAGATTTAATAAAATGGCCATGGTCAATTGGTTGTAATAAATAAGGCAATTTTCGAAACAATTGCGCCAAGGTAGGGTTCTGTAACATTTCATCCAATTCTTTCTTTGTTTTCACATTTAAAAAATCATAAGGACTAAAAGCAAGATCAAAAATATTACTTGCATCTCTTTGCCAAGCAATCTCATCAAACGTCATCAAAAGATGATTGTATTTTTCATTTCCCATAGAATCCCAAGTAGGATCACTAACATAAACTCCATCGATACCATACTTCTCATCTTTCATTTCAACAAAGAGTCTAGCATGAGCATCTTTCATTCCCTCCCCCATAACTCCAACTGACATATAATTCGTTTCTAAACCAAAACGATCACAAAAAGTTTGCAACAACTTTATATATCCCACGCAAACAATATAATCACTAAACAAAATTTCAGATACTGCTCGAGATTTCATAGGACTCATTCCTTCTTCTTCTTTTTGATATTTTTTAAAATCCTTCGCAATCTCATATAATTTTGTATATAATTCAAAAGGTGAAAGCTGGTCCTTAATAGCTTTAACCGGTTCTAATAAAGAGTCTATTCTCTCTTCTATCTGAATAGCCGTTTTTAAAGATACCGTTTCACGATCAATAAACACATGAGAAACAATATTTTTACTTTCTGGTATTTCTTTTAAAGAGTCAAGATCAATATGAAGAGGATCAATTTTAAGAGTAAGGTAACCCGGTTGAGGAGAAGAAGGATCATCTTTAAAAGCAACCCCCACATACAAAGAATCGATGTTCTTTATAAAACTAGCTAAAGGAGTATAGTCATTCACATTAACATCAATAGAGTGTGGTAAACTCTTATTTCTATGTTTTAACACTTCAAAAATCTCTTCTAAATCACAACTGTTAACATTAATATAGGAAGCAGTCAATAAACTTTTTAAAGAACGGAACAAACCCGTTCCTACCGTCTCATTCATCCGATAAGTAATTCTTGGATCATAGCTGTTAGCAAGCTCTTCTTCTACTCCAGAAGTTATAATTTCTTGAATACTTTTACTTTGACTTAAAATATCAAAAACATTTTTTTCTAAAGAATAATATTGTAAATCAACCTTAGTAAAATTAGGATTTTGAGCAATTCCATTAGCCGTTTTTTGATTGATAAAATTTTTATCTACAATAATTTCTTTTCTTTTCAAAGAAGCAAAAAGAGAAGAAAGTTCTAAATCCACTCCTTCCTTATGCATTTTATAATATTCTTGATTAATATATAAAATATTTCCGGAAAAAACAGCATCTTGAAGAGCAAAAGGCCTTTTTAAAGAAGTATTAATATAGTGACTAGACACCATGGAAATAGTCTGAAGTCTTTCATCTTTCAAACTATCAATCAATACTATATTCCTGTTTCCAACCAAATCATCATATCACATACCAAATTCACCTATGCCCATTATCATTATACTACAAAAAGGGCTAAAGCAAAAGAGCCCTCAAATCGATCAAGTTTGACATTTTAAAAACAGCACTTATCTGTTATAATAATAGCAAGTAGGAGGGTGAGATGTCAGTGAAAACATATCAAAAAAATTATCAAAAACAAACAGAATATCTAGAAAGCTATTATCAAAAGCTCGTCTATCAAATCAAACAAAAAGAATTAATCGGCATTACGAACGAATGGATTGTCGATAATTATTATATGATCGTAGAAAAAAAGCAAGATTTAAAAGGATTCTTCAAACGAAAGAAAAACTATGAAAATGCTTTTTTTAAACCAGATTTATACCCTATTATAAAAAAGGAATTTGAAAAAGAACATTGCCGTTTTCAATTAGATGACATGGCAAAATATCTTAACAAATATCAAAGAGAAGAAAACACCTATTTTTCTTATGATAAATTATCAACGTTTCGTCAGGTAACTTTTTTAATTATCTTAGAAAAGTTAACCGAAGTATGCCAGCAAGAAGAAACAAGAAAAGAAGAAAAAGAAAAAGCCGAACATCTTTTTGATCAGATCGAAGAAACCAATAAGTGTTATCTTCTTACAAAAGACCTTCTAACCAGTCCTTGTTTCTTAGAACATTTTTATAATTTAGTAAGAGAAAATGGACAGAAAAGTCTTCCTATCTTAGAATACTTAAATAAATTATTAAAAGAAGAGAACATAAACTTAAATGAACAAATGGAAACTTATTATGAGGACCTAGGAAAAACGAGCATTCTGATCTCAAATATTTTCTATTCGATTCAACAATTATCAAAAATTAAAAATGAGACTTTATATGCCAAAATTTCTTTTACCGAAAAACTTCTTTGGAAAGATAAAACCTATAAAATTATGAGTGACGAAAGCAAAGAATACTATCGAGAAGAAATTAAGAAAAATGCCAAGAAGAAAAAGATGAGTGAATTAGAGTTTGTAGAAAATTTAATGCAGAAAAAAGCGGAAGAAGAGCACATTGGTTTCTTACTCTTTCCACCAAAAAATATCAAAAGAAGAAATGTTTTATACCTTTCTTTTATTACGATTACAACTTGTCTTTTATCCGCTCTTCTTGCCCCTTATCTAATTCGGCCGGTCATTCTTAGTTTTCTTTGTCTATTGATACCTGTCAGTGAACTAGTGATTCAACTAACCAATAAAATCATCTTAAAATTCTTTCCTCCCCACCCTTTAGCAAAAATAGATTTTAAAGATAAAATCAAGGATGAATATCGAACGATGATAGTCATTGTTACGATCCTAAAAGATAAAAAGAAAGTTCAAAAAATGTTCCGCGACCTAGAAGCCCACTATCTTTTAAGCCCAAAAGAAAATGTTTTCTTTACCCTCTTAGGAGATGCGACTAGTTATAAAGAAGAGCATTACCCTCTTGATCAAGAAATTATCGAGGAAGGATTAAAATGTTGTGAAACTTTAAATAAAAAATATAAAGGCGAAATCTTCCACTTTGTCTATCGTAAAAGAAAATATAGTAAAGGGGAAGAAACGTATCTTGGTTGGGAAAGAAAACGGGGAGCCTTACAAGATTTGAATCAACTTCTCTTAGGACAATTAACCAAAGAAGAACAGGAGGATTATTTCCAAGCGAATACCATAAAAGAAGATTTGAAGATTAAATATGTTATGCCCCTTGATGCCGATACCAAATTAGGCCTTGGTAGTATTTCAAGGCTGATCGGTACAATGGCACATCCGATGAATCAACCGGTCTTAAATAAGGAAAGAACCAAAGTCATCCGTGGTTATGGTATGATGCAACCAAAAGTAACCTTTGATCTTTCTCTAGAAAATCAATCGACATATTCCCAAACCTTTGCTGGTCTAGGTGGTTATGATGTCTACTCTAGTGTCGTACCAGATTTTTATCAAGATGTTTTCCAAGAAAGCAATTTCTATGGCAAAGGAATCTATGATTTAGCCGTTTTTAATGAAGTCATTTTAAACAATCATTTCCCCAAAAATAGAATTCTTAGTCATGACTTATTAGAAGGAAGTTATACAAGATGTGGTTATGTCTCGGATGTAGATTTCTATGATGACTTTCCAAGTAATTTCTTAGTCGACTCCAAAAGACAGCACCGTTGGGCTAGAGGTGACATGCAAATACTAGCTTGGGCTTTTAAGAAGAACCCTTTAAATGCCATTCATCGCTTTAAATTTATCGATAATATTAGGCGAGGACTCCTACCTTTTTTCTTACTATTAATTATTATTTTCGCTTATGCCATCAGCCCTACCGCTCCTCATTATTGGATCCTTTTTGTCATCTTAATTCTATTAATTCCTATCTTCTTCTTTATCTTTGAGAAGATTAAATCACAGAATAAACGATCAACCAAAACCAAACAATATCAAAACACTATTGTAGGACTACAATCCATTATCTTAAAAATTGTCGCTGACTTCTCTTCTCTTCCTTATCATGCCAGATTATATCTTGATGCTTTTACAAGAGCTCTTTACCGTATGACGATCAGCAAAAAGAAATTACTTAGTTGGATAACCTCGGAAGAAGCAGCCAAAAATACGAGCAATACGCTTGATACTTACTTAATTAAATTTCAAAGCAATTACTGGTTCTGTCTTATTCTAATTCTTCTTGTTTTATGGTTAAATCCAATCAACATTTTTGCTGTTTTAATGATTTCGATTGTCTTCCTAGCCAGTCCCCTTTACTTCTATTTAATGGGACAACCTGTAACCGAACGAACAATTCTTCTTTCGAAAAAACAACAAGAAGACTTATTCGACCTCGCGAAAAAAACATGGAGATACTTCGATCAAGCTTTAACTCCAGAAAACCATTACTTAATTCCAGACAACTATCAAAAAAACAGAGAAGAAGTATATGATATCAAGACTTCGGCCACTGATATCAGTTTCTCGATTCTTTCTGTCATATCGGCTTATAAGTTACAGATCATTTCCAAGAAAAGAGCTTTCTTTCTGCTCGATAATATCTTAACAACCATAGAAGAACTAAAGAAATGGAATGGTCACTTATATAACTGGTACAACATAAAAACCAAAGAACCCATGTTTCCTTATTATGTTTCAACCATCGATAGTGGAAACTTAATCGCCAGTTTAATTGTCTTAAAAGAGCTTTATCATGACGAACAGGAAGAAGCCTTTGTAAAACGGTGTGAACTTTTAATTCAAAAAGCTGACTTTAAAAAATTGTTCAGTAAAGAAACCAATACCTTTGCCGTTGGTTATGACAGTTTAGAAGAAAAGAAATCCCCGTTTCACTATGATAAATTCGCGAGTGAATCAAGATTAACCAGCTATATTGCTATTGCTAAAGGAGATGTTTCTTATAAACATTGGTTTGCTCTCGATAAATCGTTAACCAAATTTCATCAATACAAAGGCCTCCTATCTTGGTCAGGAACATCCTTTGAATATTACATGCCCCTTCTATTCATGAATGATTATCCAAATACCCTAATTGATGAAAGTTACTTCTTTGCAATGTATTGTCAAAAAGAGTATCAAAAAGAAACGTATCCCAATCTCCCTTGGGGTGTGAGTGAAGCCGCTTACAATGTCTTAGATAATGCCAAAAATTATAAATACAAAGCTTTTGGAACGCCCTACTTAAAATTCCAAAGCATCGACACCGATCGTAAAGTCATTAGCCCTTATGCTTCTCTTATCGCCTTAACCAAAAATCCCGAAGAAGTGTATAAAAACTACCAACGTTGGAAAAAAATCAATATGGTAGGAGAATTCGGTTGTTATGAATCTTATGATATTGATGATAAAGAAATTATCTATGCCTACTTTGCTCATCACCAAGGGATGATCTTAACAAGTCTTGCCAATTATCTCGGCAACCATACCATTCAAAAGTATTTTCAACAAGATATCGAAATTGAAGCCTTTGACATTCTAAACAAAGAAAAACTACAAATCAAGCCAATGATCGATATGAAGATTCGGCGTTATAAAGCCCAAGAATACTTAAAAGAACCTCTTGAAAACGATGTAAGAGTTTATCGCGAAATCCAACAATATCCCGAAGTATCTGCCCTATCCAATGCACGCTATATGATTTTGATGAACGAAAGAGGAAATGGTTTCAGCAGATACAAAGATATTCAACTGAACCGTTATCGGAAAATATCCGAACAAGACTATGGCTGCTACCTTTACATCAAAGAAGGCGATCATATTTGGTCAAACACCTATGCGCCCGTCAATCAAAAACCAGATCGATATGAAGTAACCTTTGCCCTAGATCGTCTCAAATATCAACGGCTCGATCATGACATTGTGACCAACACTGAAATTATCGTAACCCAAAAACACAATGCCGAAGTAAGAAAAATCACCTTTAAAAACCTAGGAGAAGAAACCCATACCCTAGAATTAACAACCTATCTAGAGCCAATTGTTTGTAACAATAAAAATGATATTAGTCATCGAGTATTTAATAGTATGTTCCTCTCTTCCGAATATGAAGAAAACAAGAATGCCCTCATTTTCGAACGAAAAGAGCGCGATAAAAACAACTATTACTTTGTTCACAAATTATGGAGCAAAGAATTTATGCAAGTAAATACCTATGAAACGGAACGTTCCAATTTCTTAAATCGCAATGATACTTATGCGAACCCTGCGGGTCTAAAGAAAGACCTTACCAATTATACAGGAGATAACTTAGATCCTATCGCCTCATTAAGAAATACCCTTACTCTAGAAGGAGGCGCCAAGAAAACGGTCTATATTTTAAATGGCTTTGGTACCAGTAAACAACAAATACTAGAAATCCTAGAAGACTTGGAACAAGAAGAAGACATCAAAGAAGCTTTCCAATTAGTAACCTTAACGACAGACAAAATGATGAAACAACTAAATGTTACTTCCGAAGATGTCAATCGGTACAATAAGGCTCTCAATTACTTATATCAAACTACAAAGGTCAGCATGACGGAAGAACGAAGAAAATATCTTACCCAAAATCATTTATCTCAACAAAATCTATGGCGCTTTGGTATCTCAGGAGATATTCCCATTATCCTAGTAGAAATTGATGATCTTACTTCTCTTGGCCTTACCAAAGAACTCTTAACCATGTTTGAATATTACAAAAATCGAGGCATTTACGTTGATATGATTCTTTTAAATAGTAAAAACGAAGAACAGGCAGCCATGATCAAAGAAGTCATTCAAAATGAATTGTTCTATATTTACTCTTATCAAGATCCTGCTTCTTACAAAGGAACGATCAAAGTGATTGAAGACAATGAAATCACCGAAGAAGAAAAGAATCTTTTAAGAGGAATTGCCAGACTTTATTTTGATACCAAAAAGAATCATTCTCTAAAAGACTATATCGACTCTTTCCAACTCCAAAACAAAGCAAAAGTAGAAACAGAACAAGAAAAACGAATTCCCCTTCCTTTAAAAAGAGAAGAATTGATGTTTGATAATGGCTTTGGTGGTTTCCGAAAAGAAGGAAAAGAATATATCATCTATAACCGAAATACCCCGATGCCTTGGACCAATGTTCTAGCTAATGAAGATTTTGGTACCATCCTAACAAATACCAACAATGGTTTTACTTACGCATTCAACAGTAAAGAATATAAACTTACAGTCTGGACCAATGATACAATGTTAGACGATCCTTCCGAAGGCTTCTATTACAATAAGGCAAGACTTGACTTCACCCAATGCACGCACGGCTTTGGCTATAGCATCTTCGAATTGAAAACCCAAGAAAATTATTTCAAAAACACTATTTTCGTACCGAAAAAAGGCAAAGTTAAAGTAAATCTTTTAACCATCACCTTTAATGAAGATCAAGAATTTGAACTTACTTACTTCATGAATCCTGTCTTAGGAGAAAGTGAAGACACAACCATACGCCATTTAATTACCACCTTCGATCAAAACCAAAACGCCCTACTCATTCAAAATGGTTATGCCAAACAATTCCGGGATAACATCGTTTATCTAACTTCTTCTGAGGAAATCACTTCTCATATAGACCAACCGGTACAAAAAGGAATTACCATTAAAGTAAAGGGCAAAGCCAAAGAACAGAAAATGATCGCTTTCTTCCTTGGCTGCAAAACACAAGCAGAACCCTTCTTATTCACAAGCGTTGAAGAAGCGAAAAAAGAAGAAAAAGAAACCAAAGAATACTGGAAAAAAGAATTATCAAAAATACAAGTCCAAACAGAGGATGAAAGCTTCAATTACATCATGAATGGTTGGTACCTTTATCAAACTCTTGCTTGTCGAATCCTTGCCCGCTCTGCTTTCTATCAAGTAGGAGGAGCCTTTGGATTCCGTGATCAATTACAAGATTGTATGAACATTGCCACCACGCATGAAGAATGGACCAAAAAGCAAATCCTAAACTGTGCCATGCATCAATTTAAGGAAGGAGATGTCCTTCACTGGTGGCATGAAACAAGTCGCTTTGGCCTACGATCTCGCTTTAAAGATGATTATCTCTGGCTAGTGTATGCAACTTATGAATACTTAGAGAAAACAAACGATACCACGATCTTAGAAGAACAGATTCCTTTCGTCATCGGCCAAGAATTAGGCGAAAACGAAGAAGAACGAGGTATGACTTACTACTATAGTGAAGAAAAATATCCCCTAAAAGAACACCTTAAAATCATCATGGAAAAAACGAAACATGAAATGGGCAACAATGGACTTCCTCTTATGGGCGGAGGAGATTGGAACGATGGAATGAACCATATCGGCATCAAAGGCAAAGGAACGAGTATCTGGTTAGGATTCTTCCTTTACGAAGTATTAAATCGCTACATTAAAATTTGTCAAAAAACGAAAATTGATGAAATAGAAAGTTACCAAAAACAACAACAAGATTTAAAAGAAGCTCTTTTAAAAAATGGTTGGGATGAAACCTATTACTTAAGAGCAATCGCGGACGATGGAACCAAAATTGGATCGAAAGAAAGTAAAGAATGTCAGATTGATTTAATCTCTCAAAGCTTTGCCATTCTAACCGATATTGCTACCAAAGAACAAGAAAAAACAATCCTACAAGCCGTAAAAGAAAAACTAGTCGATACCAAACACGGACTCGTAAAACTACTTACTCCCCCTTTCACCCAAAATTGGCATGATATTGGTTATATTCAAAACTATCCAAAAGGAATTAGAGAAAATGGAGGTCAATACACTCATGCTGTCGCTTGGTATATTATGGCTTTATCTCACCTCAAAAAAACACAAGAAGCCTATCAAATCTTCTCCATGCTAAACCCGATCGCTCACGCTCAAACCGAAGAAGACTGTCAAATCTATCAAGTAGAACCTTACGTCATTTCCGCTGACATTTATACCCATAAAATATTCTATGGCAAAGGCGGTTGGACTTGGTATACTGGTAGTAGTGCTTGGTTCTATAAAGTAGGCTTAGAAGAACTCTTAGGCTTTCAAAAAGAAGGAGACTCTTTAAAAATAACCCCTCATAAAATTCCTTTTGACCATTACCAGCTTACTTATCACTATCAGGATACCCTTTATCAAATAGAATTTAAGAAAGACAAACAAGAAGTAATCACCCTCGATCAAAAAGAAATCAAAGGAAAGATACCACTTACAAATGACAAAAAAGAACACACCATTGTGATCAAAGGAGGAAAAGAATGATAACCTTTAATTTTAAAAGTTTTACCCAACAACCAAATTCAATGCCCAAAGAAAGAAAAGAAGCAATAAAAAAGAAATTTCAAACCGAAGACAATAAGAAGGGCTGGTATGACTTAGAACGGCAAGAAGCAAAAATAAAAGAACTAGAGGAAACCGCCATAGAGATTCGCCAAAACTGTGATATCTTCCTCGTCATTGGCATTGGAGGATCCTTTCTAGGCGCAAAAGCCCTTTATGAAGCCCTACGAGATCCTTACCAAAAAGAAACACCTGAAATCATCTTCACTGGTACCTCTCTTCCCAATGATAATTTAACCGAATTAAAACATTATCTCAAAGGAAAAAGAATGTTTATCAATGTCATTTCCAAATCAGGAAATACCTTAGAAACCATTCTCACCTTTCAAGAACTATTACCCTTATTAAAAGAAACAGCTCAAGAAGATTGGACCAAAAGAATTATTATTACTACCAATAATCAACAAGGAAAACTATTTGATTTTGCCAATCAATACCAAATCAAACGTTTCACTATTGAAGATGATATTGGTGGAAGATTCTCCGTTCTTTCCACCGTAGGACTTCTTCCCCTAGCGGTAGCACAAAAAAATATAAGAGACCTATTAGAAGGAGCCAAAAAAGCAAGATCCGAAGAAGATCTTGCCTACGCCTACGCTTTCCTTAGAGATCAATTCTATCAACAAGGAAAAGAGCTCGAAGCCTTTGTCATCTATGATGAAAAATTAAGTTACTTTACCGAATGGCTAAAACAACTATTTGCAGAATCCCAAGGAAAAAAGAACAAAGGACTCTTCCCTGTATCTTTATTATATAGTAGAGATCTCCATTCCCTAGGACAATACCTCCAAGAAGGAAAGACCCTTCTTTTTGAAACCCATATTCGAGCCATTCAAAAAGACAAAGACTATAACACTTTAGAAGAAGAATTACAAAAAAGTGTCTGTGAATCTCATGTAGAAAATCAAATTCCAAGTATTTTAATCACGATGGATCAAAAAAACGAATGGAATTTCGGCTACCTTATCTTTTTCTTCTATCTGAGTGCTATGGTAGGATCGTATCTTTTAGACGTACCCTACTATAATCAAAATGGAGTTGAAGTTTATAAAAAGAAACTAACCAAAGCCTTAGAAAAAGAAAAAATCACTCTAACATCTCTTGAGTGACCACAATATTATCCGAAGCATAATGCTTAATAGAATCTTTTTTCGCTAACCAAAAAAGGAAGAAAGAAAGAAGAGCAATCAAAAGAAGCAAAAGCAAAAGAAGAAAATAGCTTTTGTTTTTTTTCTTTGAAACAATAGTAACGGTATAATATCCTTTCGATTTATTACCGGTCATATAACCACTCCTTACTAAAAAAATAGTACACCTAAAAGAACAGGCATACTAACTATTATAACAAAAAAAGAGAAGAAAAAATTAAAAAAACAAAAAACTTTACAAATTCAATGTCAACTTTTTCTTTCTTTCACGATATCATCTTGCTCTAATCTTCCAATCAAAAGAGAAGAATCTAGAAAATGTTTTTTTCGATTTTCGCTTACCTTCTTTTCATCATAATTTGCATAACAATACCGACAAAAATGTCCACAAGTATTATAAACTCCCACATCAACCATCTGAACACATTCGCAAAATTTATTTTTCCGAGCACTCCACTTTTTCCACTTAGATTTCCCTGTTAAACGATAGGCAAGAGAAAGATCAACACAACTTCCCTTCGAAAACCCATACTCGGTTAAATTCCTTTTTTCGGCACAAGTTTGTACTTTCACCTGATGTTCTTTTGCAATCATAGAAAAAGCAATCCCAATCTGTTTATAATCTTCTTCTTTGAACGGAATTGTTTGTAACTCTTTTTGATGATAATTAACATTTTTATAATCATCTAAAAAAGAAATAATAAAACAAGAAACAAAAGGGGCAAGAGACGCTACTAATTTCCGAAAAGATCGAATATGATAAGAAACCGTATACTTTTTATTTAAAAAAATAGGATCATAACGCACAAAAACATTTTCTCGGCCAATCTTCTTACTCACCTCTTGAAGAGCCAAAATAATTTTTTTCTTATCTGGAACAAAAGGCTCAATATCTTTTCCATAACCAGTCAAAGTAACTTGCAAAACAAAAGGGACTTTTATTTCATCCAAATGAGAAAGAAGAGGAATAGGATTCTTCGTACAAAAAACAATAGCATCAACCGAAGAAAAAAAGATTCGACTCACTTGCTTCGGATAAAAAGGATTCCTTACATCAAGATACCCTTCCTTCATCCGCTGAAAAAACCAATCACTATAAAAGGCAATGATATCCGTTCGGCCACTCGCATTTAAAATCATGACTTCTTATCACACTTTTTCCGATTCGTAGACTGATAAGAATTTTTTGCATTCTTCTCTTCTTTCAAATTTCCTTCTTGCAAACGAGAAGAATTGCCGGTTATCTTTGAAACCTTAGAAGAAGCTAAATTGGAAGGAATCACAGGAGTCGTAATTAAAGAATCCATTTTCGGATCAATAAAATTTTCCATCTTTTTCGCATACTTCATTCTTTTCCTCGGTTGTTCCTTCTTTTCTAAACGAAGCACAAAAAGGTTTGTAATAAGACAAAGCAATAAAACAATTCCAAAAAGAAGATATAACTCCCACATAACACAAACCTCCCACTACATTACTTTTCTAATTGATCCGCTTGTAACGCCGTAATCACAACCGCACCTACAATATCCTCCGCACTACAACCTCTTGATAAATCATTGATAGGCTTCGCTAACCCTTGCGTGATAGGGCCATAAGCCTTTGCCAGAGCCAAGCGTTCCGTAATTTTATAAGCAATATTCCCTGCATCCAAATCCGGGAAAATTAACACATTGGCACTTCCTTTTAAAGGACTCGTAGGAGCCTTTCTCTTGCGTATTTCCGGTATAATTGCTGCATCAAGCTGTAACTCTCCATCCAAAGAAAGAAAAGGATATTTTTCTTTTGCCATCGTAACTGCATCCACAACCTTTTGCTGATCCGGACACTTAGAAGACCCATAAGTAGAATGGGATAAAAAAGCAATAACTGGTTCCTTTTCAACCAATAAACGAAAAGTTTCAGCACTACTATAAGCAATATCCACAAGCTGTTCCGCCGTAGGATTTTGATTCATACCACAATCAGAATAAACAAACACCCCATCGCTACCATACTCTTTTCTTGGAGTCACCATTAAAAAGAAGGAAGAAGCCGTTTTAACACCAGCCGTCTTAACAATTCGTAAAGCCACTCTTAATGTATCAGCACTAGAATGCACCGCTCCACTAACCATACCATCCGCATAACCTTTTTTTACTAGCATAGCCCCAAAAGAAGGGCAATCCTTCATCGCCAAAGCTGCTTCTTCCCTTGTAATATTTTTATGTTTACGAAGTTCATAATAGGTATCCACAAAATCATCCATCAAAGAACTACCTTCCGGATCCATAAAAGAACAATCCAACAAATCAATTCCATTTTGTAAAGCAAAAGAAGCAATCTTCTCTTTTTTTCCAATTAAAATAATATCCGCAAGATCCTCTTTTCTAACCATACTAGCAGCCTTTAAAACCCGAACATCCTCTGATTCTGGTAACACAATTTTCTTCTTTTCCTTTGTTTTTACACGACTCTTTAATACATCAATAAATTCCATTTATTAACCTCCTCTTAATTTAATGGTGGACAAATACCCGGATCCGGTTCATAAAAACAGTGATTTTTAAAGCGTCCTGCCAAAGCTTGATCATACCAAGTAGAAATACAAGAACCTCCTCTACTAGGAGCATAAAACCATAAAGCATTGGTAGCAGGATAATAATACTCCCCATTTAAAACACGTTGGGCCAATTCTCGTTCTTTGATAGTTGAACCAGAAGAAAAAAGAGAGCTATTAATGCCAGCAAAACCACCTGGATTTTGATAAACCATCTGGGTTACTGTATGAATATTGCGGAAAGTATAACAATTCGTTAAAACCCGATTCACTCCTACATTCCCTACCATTAACATGCCATAATCTCCTTCTCCAACAGCCTCAGCACGCATAAGCCTAGCTAACAAATCCAATTCCTTACTTGTATAAGATAATAAATTCGTCATAAAATCACCTAATATACTATATGATTTTAAAGAAAAGTATTGTCTAGTTTCCTTTTTTTTGCTATAATCAAAGCATGCCTAGGGGATTAGTTAAATGGTATAATAGGAGTCTCCAAAACTTTTGTTGGGAGTTCGATTCTCTCATCCCCTGCCATTAGAAATTCAAGTAGCATCTGCTACTTTTTTCTTTGTCCAATAATATTTACAAACTCATTATACACAAAAAAAATTGTTTATGCAACGAAACCTTAATTAGGAAAATTTACAATTAAACGTATGTAAGATGTAAAACTAAATGCAACCCTAAAAATAATAGAAGTTGCATTTAGTTTTACATCTTACATCTTAAAAGACTATGAATTTCCTCGTTAAACCTTTAGAATTAATAATAGCCAAAAAACTTGATTTTTGCTATAATAAGTAATAATAAATTCAAAAAAGAGGTGGTTATTTGTGTACTTATTTAAAATCCTAAATAAAAAGAAATATGCTCTATTTTTCTTCAATGCCTTTCTAGAAAATATGTGTTTGTATTTAATGCCAATTGTTCTATCTATTTACGTAACAATACCCTTCACTCTTGATAAATTCAAAATGTTAATCATATTAACCGTTACCCTGAAAGCTTTTGAAATACTTTTTAATGTAATTTGGAATGTAAAAGCAGAACCATTTTTAGAAAATACGAAAAAAGACTTGCAGCTAGCTTATTTTAAAAGAGCTTGTAATATGAATATTTCTAAGATTAATAATAGTCATACTGGATTTTTAAAAAAGCAAATAGATATCTGTTGTGATGAAGGCAATATTTTACTAAATGAACTAATGATGACAGTCAATGGCTTTGTCGTTGCAATTACAATATTTTTAATTCAAGTTTTTACCCAAAGCTTCTTTTTATTCATTATTTGCATCATCTTTATCATTTTAATTGTAATTTACAATATAGTGATTACAAAATCAAATGTAATAATTCAAGAAGACTATAATAATAAATATGCCAAATATAATGCTACGAATGTAGATTTTATAGAAAATATCAAAGTAGTTAAAAATTATGATGCCTTTGACTATGCTGAATCTAAAATAAATAGTAAATTTGATGCTGTTAGAAAACCTTTACGAAAAATATGCACTTATAATTCCTTAAGAAATGATGGTATTAATGCTTTAATTTATACAATGTATTCCCTACTTTTAATCAGTTTATTTATAAGCATGAAAAACGGGAATGATATTTTTAGTTATCTTGTTTTCTACACCACTATCTTCCATGGCCTTAATACCGAATTAAGAAATGTTGGAAGTGGTTTTATCCATTGGAGCAAATTCAAATCAGCGAACAATCAAGTAGAAAAAATTTTAGTAGAAGAAGAAAAACAGCCTAAGTTTAAGAGCTTCCATAATATCACTTTAAAAGATATTGAATTTAAATATAATAAAAACAGTAAACATAGTATAAAAATACCTAATTTTTCTATAAATATAAAAGATAAAGTGAGCATCATGGGGGAATCCGGCCAAGGCAAGTCTACCTTTCTTTTTCTATTTTGTAGATTTTATAAGATAGATAATAATAAATATTTAGTAAATGGAAAAGCTAGTAATAAAACTCCCGATGTGGCTTACATCTCTCAAGAAACCGATCTTTTTGATTTATCGATTAGAGAAAATCTATTACTAGGCAAAAAGATAAGTGATGAAAAATTAAAAGAATATTTAGAAGCGGCCGGACTTCTTGATTGGATAAATAGTTTAGAACATGGTCTTGATACAATAGTCGGAGAAAAAGGAATTAGAATATCTACGGGTCAAAAGCAAAGATTAAATATTATTAGAGGAATTTTACTAGATAAAGAGATATACATCTTAGATGAACCTACCTCGAACCTAGATGGTTTTTCCGAAGAAAAAATTTATAATATGATAAATAAATACTTAAATGATAAAACACTAATTCTAGTAACTCATCGACCAAAATTAAAAGATATTTGCAATAAACACTATTACTTTGAAAATAAAGAAATGATTTTAAAAGACTAATTTTACGGGAATAACCTATCCTTGCCTGAAAAAAAATTCTTACTTCCCCGATAGGTTACACCGTATTTTTTGTTTTTCCCTACTTTGATAATATCAATTGTAAGCGTAAATTTATCCTTACATTAATTTTCAACCCAAAAAACTTTCACAATAACATGAACATAATATTTTAAAGATCTCCTTGTATTATTGTATAACTTATGTTCTGAACTTTTATGATTACAGCCCTACTATTCTTATTTTTTCTAATTTCGCAATTTAATATTTTTTCTTCTTTATAAGTACTCCGTATACAGGTAGTTCGACAACTTAAGCATTTCTTTTTATTATAGTAAAGAAATATAACCAAAGGTTTTACCCTATAAAAGAAAAAGATTAATGAACAAGACCATCTAAGGCATTTCTTAAACTTTCGATAAACTGATCTTTTATAATGCGATTAACGACTTTGGAACCCGGAGCCCAGCCCAAAGAGTCGATCTCCTCTCCATAAAATTGATCCAAATGATAAGTCATATTATAAATCACAATACTAGCATCCGTAGTATCACCCGCTTGAATTAAAGATATTAAAGTTAACACATCATTCTGGGTATCTTCATCATGAAAAAAACGAAACATAGCTTGTTGAAACACAGATTCATCTTTAAAAAAGTTGGCAATTCCTTCCATGAAGAAATTCTGTTGGCCAATATTTTCTTCAATCGCTTCCCAACACCCATTTGCAATACTACTTGTCAATCCATCATAACTAATAGAACCAATATCATTTTTTAAATAATTTAAGATACTCGTTAAAATCGATTTAGCATTTTGATCGGTTAAGGTATCAATTTGTTCCTGTATTCCCGAGAAATTCATAATAAAAGACATTAAATACTGATAATTGGTATTATATTCATTCGAAAGTAAAAACAAAGAAGGAAAATCAGCAGCATTGGAAACCAAATCTAAAACGGATATATATTGCCCTGCCTCTGTAACATTTCCCTTTTCATCAAAATAATTTTGATCAAGAGCATCGATAATATGATTACTACCTCCCCCTAAAATAATACTTGGTAATTGACGAATATCTTTAACACTATCTTTTTCAATTTCTCTTGCATGCAAGAAAACAAATTTATCTTTTAATTCATCGATACTAGTATTAAAAGTAGACACCATATCCCCTTCCCCAGAATAAATTCTTACCTTATCAGAATTTGCTAAATATTGAATCAAATAAGGATGATCTTTCCTTTCTCGCATTTCTTCAAAAGTATAAACTTTCTTTTCTTCTTTTTGTTGTTCTGCAAAAGATAGAAAAGGATTAAAAACAGATACCGATTCAATAACCTCTTCTAATTTAGGATCTTCTATGCAAGCTTCACTATAAGCTGCTAATTGAATTCCTCCTCCTAAAGAATAACCATTTAATTCTAATTTTACATTCTCATCTCTAGCTAAGGACGCATATTTTTCAATTAATTCTTTATTATCTCTTAATTGTCCCTCATTGATTTCTTTAAAATAATTAGTTCCTTTAGATGCTAACTCCGAAAACAGATCTTCCCGACTAAGATCATCATTACGAAAAAGAGGTAAAATATTATTAAAAACCATAGAAAACAGTTCTTCGTCCCCACTAATTTGTTGAAATAATGTATATATAATAGCTGCATAATCTTCCACCGAAGTTTCATTCGTACAAGAATTCACAATCACATAATTTCCATCTGCATCTTTTAAAACAAAAGCATCATAGCCACTTCCTGTACTAGCAATTTCCATAATAGTAGAATTTTTCATTTCTTCACTCAAAGTACTTCCTGCAAAATGGCTGTTCTGTAATACTGCATTTATTTCCGCTATAACCTCAGAAGCATCTTTTTCAATATGTAACTTTTCTAAAATAGTTTTGATCGCTTCTTCATCCGTAATAAGATGTAAGGTATCATCATCCATACAAATCTCTGATAATTTTTTTCCTTTTAAATACTCTACATATATTTTATAATTTTCTTTCCCCAAATCATTTTTTGTAAAAGTCATAATATCAGATAATTTATTTAAATAAATATTATCTTTATCAGAATAAGAATTAAGAGAATAAGGACCATCTTCTGATAAAGTAGCCTTTTGATCATTTTCTAAAAAGAGAGAAAGATCTAAAACATCAGAAAAAGAAGTGGAATCTTGTTGCTTTTCAATTTTAGAGGAATTAGAAACTAAATTGATTTTATTTACTTTGGTTGCTGTATTAGAATCTAGTGCTTTTTTGATATTGACTTTACCAACATTAATGACTGATCTTATTTTATCCATTTCTATTCCTCCTATTCTTATAGTTATAGAAAGTATTAACTACTCTCAATCTCTTTGTTCCAAAAAGCCAACTGTTTTTGTAAAAATAAATCCATCGCTTTTCGAAACTCTTTTTCATCCTCTAATCCAACCAAAAGATCTCCTTCTTCTTTGCGAATAGCATAATCTTTTGTATCTTCAATATTAACAAGATAAAGATACTTGATAGAATCTTTTTGAATTTCATCCATAATGGCATATACTTTTCCATTTTCTAATGTTACAAGCTCTTTTTCCATTTCTATCTTACCTTTCCCTTTTTCTCATTTAGAATATCTGCCATTTCTTGTTTACTAGCAGCACTCCACTTAGCAATGTCCGGTTGCCCCTTTTCATCCACATAATTTCGATCTAGTAAATAGTGATCGAAAGAATCATAATCAAAAGCCCCACTTAAAACGTCTTTAAAGTTTTGCTCTGAAGTAACACAATAAAAGCCATATAAGTAGTTTTCATCAATTCCTTTTAACCTTTTAAAATCTTCTGCCGTATAATGATAATTCCGATCATAACCACTTCCATCATAATCAGTAAAACCATAGTCATCCAAGAGATCGAAAACCCGAATTCCTTGATAAATACTTAATTCCCCAATGTCATAGCCATCATACTCCATCTGAATCTCTTTGGGTGTCACTTTTTCTTCTTGCTGCTGAGAAGAAAAAAAGAAAGAGGCCGCTAGGGTTGCTACTAAAGCACTAGTTGTCACCGCAAAACGAACTTGCCGTTTTAATCTTTTGGAAGAAGACTTTTTTTCCTTTCCAATACTATTTTCTTTCACCTTATTATAAATTTTTTCCGCTTCGTTTGTTTCCATTTTTTTGCCTTAAAAGTTTCTCACTTTTTCTCCTTTCGATCTTTTATCTACTACTATCATATCATATTTTATAAAAGATCTTAAAGAAAAAGAGTCCTGAAACTCTTTTCATTTTCTATTAACAACCAATTTATCTCCTACTTTTATCTTTCAATAGAATCGCATACATGAGAGCAAAGAAAGATCCAATTAATACCAAAAAGAAACCAATATTAAGATAAGCATCTACTTGTGCATTCCCTCGAAAACTGATTAAGTCATTGATTCCATCAAACAAGGTAATCACAAGATTAAAGATTGGAATCCATAGGAAGAATTTACTATCTTTAAAAAAGAGCAAAAACAATCCAACAAAAGACAAAACGACTACAATCATACCGGATTGATCAATGAAGCGATTTGATAACGTTACTTCCCCAGCCTTCATCGTATAAAAAGGCAAAAAAGAACCAAGAATAGCCAAAAGAAAGCCCATAATCCCCATAAAACAATAATTTTCTTTCAAAAAGCGCATTTTTCTACTTCCCTTCTAACTTTATTTCTATGTTTATTTTATAACAATATTTACCTAGAAGAAACAGTTTTTCACGAAAGAAATGTAAAATAGTGGATAATTATCATAAAAACATGCCTTTTTTGATAGTTTGTGATACACTAAGATCAGAAGGAGGTAGTATGCGAAAGAAGAATATAGGAGATGTTCGAATTAAGCCAAGAAATCAAAAAAAGAAAAAAATAATTCTTATTACAATTCTTATCCTATTACTTCTTGCCTTTCTCGCTTGTTTTTTCTTCTTTTACCTGAACAAAGATAAGAATCAAGAAAAAGAGTCCTCTTCGCCAAATCAAATAGAAGAAAAAAAATTAACCATCGTTGATGAAGATAGTAATAGGCGCCCAATCGCTATTATGATTGATAATAATGTTGGTACAGCAAATCATGTTGGTCTACAAGATGCTTATATCACATATGAAGCGATTGTCGAAGGCGGATTAACCAGAATTATGGCTGTGTTTAAGGATAGAACCACAAATTTGATCGGTCCAGTTAGAAGTTCCCGGCATTATTTCCTTGATTATGCACTAGAACATGATGCTCTTTATGCCCATTATGGTTGGAGTACTTATGCCGAAAGAGATATAAAAGCTTTAAGCGTAAATAATATCAATGGTCTTTATGTCGATAGTGCTTATTGGCGAGATTATAATTATGCCGCTCCCCATAATGTTTTTACCAATATTGAAACTCTTTATCAAAGCGCCGAAAAACTAGGATACAAGACAACATCTAATAATTGGGAAGTACTAAATTATTCCATCGATCCAGTTGATCTAAATTCTTATAACACTTGTAGCGAAGAAGATAACACTTGTACAAGTGATGTCATATTAGCCAATAACATCACGATTCCTTATTCTTATTATGAAACAAGAAGCTATCAATACGATAGCACAAGAGGAGTATATCTTCGCTTTATGAATGGAGTGGCTCACCAAGATCGAGACACAAAGCAACAATATTATTATAAAAATATTATTATTGAAAAAGTAAATAATTACAGTCTAGATCAAGAAGGTCGCCAAGATTTAGATACAACAGGAACAGGAGATGGTTACTACATTACGAACGGTTATGCAAGACCAATTACATGGCATAAAAATAATAGAAGTGGAAAAACAACTTATACTTATTTAGATGGAACAGAAGTAAAAATCAACGATGGCAATACCTTCATTCAAATAGCGCCAAAACAACAAATTCCAACTTTTGAATAAAAGCACATAACAAAAGAAAAAGTAGTAATAAAATGTAGTAGAGGTGTAGTAAAAATGGCAGTATATCAGTGGGTATCATTAGAGCTAGTGGATCCGCATAATGAAGATGACTTATGGGATCTTGCAACCGTCTTTGAAGAGGTAGATTTAACAAGACATATCGATGACGTTCCAAACAGCCCTTTCATTTTCTTAATTCAAGAATATACCAAAAGAGAAAATGAAGAAAGAGATAATGGACTTTTTCACGATAGTAAAGGTGTCATCCTGTTAAGAAGACAAAAAGAAAATAAAGATGTCTTAAGCTTATATTGTGAGACAAAGAAAAAAGAAAGAAACAAACATTATATGGATTTTGCTCTTTTCATACTAAATTATAAACAAATTGGCGAAACAACAGAACAAGAAAAAGAATTAATAGAATATGAGAAAAAATTACAAAATTATCAAATTATCGCCATTACAGAAGAAAAAGATGAAATTATCAATCACTTATTAAAAAGGCGAAGTGATAAATTAATTCACTATCAAGGTAAAAATATTTATCATGTTGGGTTCCCTTATCAAAAAGCAACCACTTATCAAGGAAAAGTCTTCCAAAAAGAAAACGGACTTACAAGAGTGTAAGATATCCGTTTTTCTTTTGCATGATATGATAAACTTAAAAAGCTATAAAATCAAAATGACACATAAACTCTACTTCACTTTATAAATAGTGCAAAGTTCATCTACCATTACTAAATATTATAGAATGAAAAATAGTTACTTTCCTTTATCTTTTCTGCATTTTCCTTAATTGTTTCCGTATCCTTTGCTTTCCTTTATTGGATTCTACTTCTAATAAGGGTAAGTTTTCCCCAATTTGTTGGCCTAAAAAATAATAATCAATTCCATCTTGTGGAGCAAAAGAAGGATGTTTTAGATAAAAAGATAATCTCTCAAAATCCCCAATCGTTTGAGGAAAAAAGTCGTAATAAGCTATCTCTGCATGAATAGTATTTTTTAAAATAAATTTTCTCCCCGTGTTAAGATTTTCCATAAAAGGACGATACGTATAATAAAAAGAGCCTGCTTCAATTCTTCCTCCACTAATTTGACAAATTCTAGCTTTTTTGGCTCTTACTTCCTTTATTCCAGAATAAAAAGAAACAAACTCTCCCCTTGCATTTCTGTTTTCTTCACATAATTTTTCTATCTCACAAACAGAAAGGTGAAGAGCTAAAATACTTTTAGTAATATAATTTTTAGGAAGAGTCGCAATAAAATCATGATACAAAGAAAGAAGTTCAGCTTGTTTTTCTGAATCCGAAAAAGATAGAATCTCATTCAAAGAATACTCTTTCCAATCTTTTATAGGATCTTCTAACATATCCTCTAAAAAACTAAATTCATCTTCACAAAAAGCTTGCATAACAATACCACCCTTACAACTAATATCATACCACTTTTAGCTTTAAAAAGCAAAAAAAGATACTCACCTTAGAGTAACTTTACTTTCTTTTCTTTAACGTTTCATTAATCGAAGTAAGAAGACTAATGATCTCCCCTACTGCATAAATCATACTACAGAAAACAAAACTAATAAGCCAACTAATCACCGTAAGGGTTAAATTGTACTCCGTTCTAGTACAAGTGGAAAAAAGATTGGAACTCTCACTACAAGAAGGAAATAAATTCCCTAATACAATACTAACTACAAAAAGAAAGACAAACAACCAAAAGGCAAGTTTTTGATAAAAATTGTGATAACGAGGTTTTTGTACCTCATCTTGAATATTTTTTAAATGAGGAAGTTCTTTTCGTTCTTGATCAATTTCATCAAATAAATCTTTCATTTTTCCTCATCTCCTTTAAGACCTTCTTCCTTTTCTGTTTTCTTTTTTCTTGTTTTAGGCTTTGTTTCTTCATGATCATCTGTAGTTTTTAGAGAAATAGAAGACTCTTCTTTTCTTTTATTTTCCTCTACAACATTAAATTCTTCCTCTTCTTTTGTTTCTTCTTCTCTATCTTGTTCTTTTTCCTTTTTTTCTTTTTCTTTAAACCGTTTTTCTTTCGTATCCGTATACTCTTTATACAAATAAATATAACGAGCGAAAAGAACTTGGTACATGACCTCAAGTAAAGAAATAACCACCCCTTCAAAATTACTAGCAGCAATTAAATCTACTATTAAAATAGCAATTAATAAACAACAAACAAGATAGAAATACTGTTGATTTTTAATCTCATTTAAAGGGGTGTTTGAAAGTTTCAATTCCTTACCAAAAACAGTATTACAAATAAAAGAGTAAATAAAGTAAAGGGTAAGTAAAACGGTCAAAGCTAAATTAAGCAAAGAAGCAAGTCCAAAAGACTGAAAAATAGTAAAGACAGAAGCAAAAGAAAGCAATAAATAAAGAATTGCCATAATAACATTCAAATAATCAAAATATTTTTTTCCAATCTTAAATCTTAAAGCCAAGAAATAAATAAGGGTTATGAAATAAATACTGTTATGATTGATAATTGATCGAAAAATTTCCCCAAAACTTAAATGATTTTGAATTGCAAAAGACTGTGAAGCTAAAATAAGAATAATTAATATTCCAATAATAACAAGAGAAACAATATTAGGACTATCAAACCAATCCTTTTCTTTTTTTGAACTCATCTTATCACCACCATTCTACTATATTATAACACACTTTAGAAAAAAAAGAGAAATGTTTCCCAATTACATAAACTTACATAATCTAGAAAATCTTTTTAATATTCTATCTCTTTCACAAATTTTTTACTACGAAAAACTTCTTTTGAAACTACTTCGTATTCTTTTTCTACTTCTTTGATCGAAGTAAACTCTTGATGATATTTTTCATTAAATAAATCTAAAGCCAATTCTTCCTCATAAAAACCATCTAAAAGATAGGTCTTATCCTCCATAATATTGTAAACAGTCTTTTTATCGACCTCTCCATCGCGCGTTCCTTGCACCCAAGAACTAACTTCATAGATACTATAGGAATTATCCCCAATGTCAGAAGAAGAAATAACATACGATCCACACTGTAAATTAACACTTCGCTTATCTCCATTAAAGGATACTTTAGATTCATAGATATTGCAATAATCATCTCCAGAAAAAGGATTTTTAATAGGAGATATCAAGCCATCTTGGATCATTTGATAAAGATAGATATTTTTTTGATTTGTATTATTTCGAACATTAACTGCATTTAAAGCCATAATCTTAGCATTATAACAAAACACTTGATATTTTTCGCTATCAACATGAGATAAAATTGTAACTAAAAGAATACAGGAAAGAAGCAGACAAACAAAGGCAACTGACAACAATTCATAGGCCCCACGACCACTATTATTTAATCTCGGTTTCATAGGCCAATATCTTTCTTTCAATATTTTCATCAACTAACTTGATGGTTTCAACACATAAATTTAACGAATTCATATAATCACCTTTATAAAATAGATTCGTAGCTTTTTCCAATCCTCTTCGAATATCTTCATGCAACCCCCGATAACGATTTCCATAAACAATGGCAATCTCACATAACTTCGCTTGCTTAATCATACTAAGCGTCGTGTGATAAAGTTTTAAAACCAAATCCCTTGCAGTATCAACTCGTGTATTTAATGTTTTTATCACAATTGGTTTTCGAGAAAGTTCCCGAATTACTTCTTGAATCGCTTCATTCGCTTCGGAAAGTTCTACAAAATAATGATCACTAATGATCGGAAGTTTATACTCACGCATCCGTTCTTTACATTCTTTTAAGATATTATCAATTTCATTTAATTGTTCTCTAGCCCGTTGTTCATCTTCATACATATTTCCAAGAGACTTTAATGCTACATCTAAAGTCGCTTCCACTTGTTTTAAACGAATGGACAAAGTATCTACTTCTTTATGTACGACGGAATAAGGAGTCGCATGATTTTTCACTTGATCATCCATTTTTTTATAATCATCTTGGATACCTACTAAATCTTTGTTGACTTCATCAATAATTTTAACATCTTCTTCATTTAAATCATACATGTTTTTAATATCATCTAATTGATCATAAATATCCTTAACTAACTTTCCTGTTTTCTTTAGTTTTTTAGCAAAGTCAGCAGATGTTTCTTCATATACTTTTCGCGATAATCTTTCTTTTTCAAAATCTACAAAAATACTATCAAGATAATCTAAAATAGTCTTTAACTCAAACATACAATCTTCAAGATTTAATACTTTAATACGATCAAGAATCGTTTCTACATTCTTACGTGCTTCCTCTAAATTATAATCAAGATTCATATATTCCAAAGGATACCCTTGCGCTGTCATCTGATCTTTGGTTTCGACAATTTCTTTTAAACGCTGGGGTATCAATTGTTTACACATAAGCATTAAATCAGGAACTTCATCAATTACAATACTCATATGATCGATCATCGTATCAAGAGCTTTCACAATATGAACGACTTCTGTATATTCATTTTGATCCATAGCTTTTTCAAAATCAAGGAATCTTTTCTCAATATTCTCTAATTGCAATTCGATCGCTTCTGCCATTTCTTCATATAAATTTTTATGTTCTTGATACTCTTGATTAAGCTTGCGGTATTGTGTCTTTAATTTCGTAATAATACTACGATATTTTTCCTCACTTAAAGTAATCTCTTTAATTTGATCCAATAAATCATTCGCTTGTTCTCTTACTTTATAAACTTCCATTTCACACTTGGCAATCCGAAATTTAGCAGTTTTATACTCTTTTTTATCGATTAACGTATCAAGTTCGATTAACATATCATCAATTTTAGGAAGCTCTTTTGTTTTAATTTCTTCAAATTTATCTTGCCATTTCTGATATTTTTCTTCCATTTTTTCATTTTTGATAATCGGTTCTAGCTTAGAAAGCTCTAAAAGAACAGGGGTACTTCCAATTAAATTTTTTTCACGTTCCAAATCATTATATATCTTAATATAATAGTTCTTACGATGCTTTTTAAGTAGTGTAATCACAATAAGGATCAAAATAAAAACAACTACAATTGCTGTGATAAGAAACAAAGTCTGTCCTTTCATGAAATCGATCACCTCTACTATCATAATAATATCATAAAGTCTCATTTTGATCTAGCTTCTTTTCGAATTTTCTTGACAAACAACCGGTTTCATAATAGAATAATAACTGCAGATTTACTTGAACAGCAATGTTTTACCTTATTCAATGTGTTTTTTGAAAGTTTTTAGTAACTTTTATTTGCTGGAAGGTGAAAAAACAAAACAAAACTCCCTGAATAAGTGGTGAAAACTTTTCGTCAAGGAAATGCAAAAGAAAGGAGAAAAAGTATGGCTCGTTATACAGGACCTAGTTACAAACAAGCAAGAAGAGTTGGTTTTTCTTTAACGGAAACAGGAAAAGAACTTGCAAAAAGACCTTATGGGCCAGGACAACATGGACAAGCGAGAAAAGGAAAACCAAGTGACTATTCTACCCAATTAAAAGAAAAGCAAAAAGTACGTTTTATGTATGGAATGAACGAAAGACAATTCCGTAAAACTTTTGAAGAAGCTGCTAAAATGCCTGGAGTACATGGTACAAACTTCTTAATTTGTCTTGAATCTCGTCTTGACAACTTAGTTTATCGTCTTGGCTTTGCTACAACCCGTCGGGCAGCAAGACAACTTGTAAACCATGGACATATTACCGTAGATGGTAAGAAAGTAGATATTCCTTCTTATCGGGTAAAACCTGGACAAAAAATTGCTTTGAAAGAAAACTCAAAAGATCACAAAGCAGCCTTAGAAGCTTTATCAAAAGTAAACAAACGAGTAGAATATGTTACCTTCGATGAAAACAAACTAGAAGGTACTTACGTAAGATATCCAGAAAGAAATGAACTTAATATGGATATCAACGAAGCACTCATTGTTGAATTCTACAATAAGTAAAACATCCAAAAAAAGGATGTTTTTCTTTTTATTAAAAGACAAAGAATACTACGGCAAAACCGTAGTATCTAAAGCCTCTTTTTCTATGATCGATAACACTTCCGCTTCCGCAATAATAAGTCCAACCGAAGAAGCTGGCAACTCTTTTAAATCATCCAAAAAAGACAAAATATTTTTTTCCACAGTTTCTGTGGATTTTTTCTTTTCTAACCGTTTCTCTCGCTTTATCGCTAATTTCTCACCCACTAAAAGCATAGCCGTACCAAAAGAAGCGACACTAGAATCTGTATAACAAAAATCAAGTTTTAAAGAAGACATCATTAATTGAAAAAGACGAGCCTCTCGAATTCCCTTTTCACTTAAAGGTGGATTTTCTTTAATGGTACAATCAGTTGAAAACTTTTTCTTCAAATACAGTTTCACTTTTCAAAGGAGTTCCTTTCTTATCATAAGTTAAGAAGAACGAAACATAGTCTTTGTTGTTGCTACCTAATTCTTTTGAAGAAGTTTGTCCTACAATTAAGTAAGTATCATCAACCGTCAAGATATCACTAAAATAAGTATCCCGACTTCCTTCTTCAACCCGCGCAACTTCTGCTTCTCCCTCTTGATTATATTTTACAAAGATACCACTATAACGGAAGACATTGTATTGATCCGTTGATTCTTCCTCATCTTTTTTAGCTGTATGACCAATGACCACAATCGAATCTCCATCCATAATCACTTTATTAAAGCGCGCGGAAGTATTTTGATCATAGGTCTTCTCATAGATAATATTTCCATCCTGATCATATTTTAAAAGCAAAGCCGAAGTAATCTTATCCACATCATCTGCTTCAATATTTAAAGTCTTACTACCAACGACCACAAAATCATCCCCATCTTGAGCAATAGAACTAAAACCTATTGTATCGGTATAAGCATAAGACTTAGCAAAAATACGCTCTCCAGCAAGACTATATTTGGCAATCAAACCATAACGATTTCCATCTTTTCCAACCGCATAAATAGAATCATTTGTTATTACAAAATCATTAAAAATACCAGATTTCGCTCCTCCATAATTAGCACGCCATACTTCATTACCATTAAAATCATACTTAATAAGAAGGGCGCCTCCCCGATCATCCGTACCTAAAGTCATATTTTCAAAAATACTTTGACCAGCTACAATAAAACCATCATCCACTACTTTAACTGTAGTAAACATCGTATCATCTAAAACTTCTACCTTGATCGTTTTCTCTTGTTTTCCCTCTTTATTATAAAGAACAATTAAACCATCTGTCACATTAAGATCCACTTGCTCTTTCTCATATTGAGCACTACCTACGGCAATATATTGACTATCCGTCTCCGCAACATCATAGAAATAAGAATTGTAAGGAGCATCGGTATAAGCAGTTTCAAAAACGATATTTTTTTCTTCATCATACTTGACTAGTTTTGCCTTTTGATAATCTTTTGTATACTTATTAAAACGACTATGTTTAAAATCACTACTACCGACTCCAAGATAGCCATCACTAATCTGAGCCAAGGAAGAAAAAGTATCAACCGAAACAACATTTTGATTTCTTTGATAGATTTTTAAGCCAATAAAAACAATTTCCACCACAATAATTAAAACACAAAGAACAATCACAAGTTTTAACCACTTTAAAATTGTTTTTTGATCCGGATTCTTTTTCTCTTTTGGTATCATTTTCTTTTTCTTCATCCTATCACCTTCTTACTTATCTTATCACAAATTAAGAAAAAATAACAATATAATACTTCTTCTTTCCTCGACGTACCACCAAATATTTTCCTTCGATAGCAAGGGATCTTGTAATCATTAAATGAACATCTTCTACCTTTTTTCCATTTAATAGAATACTTCCATTCGAAAGAAACTCTCTCGCTTCTCTTTTACTACTACAAATACCAAACTCAACTAGAAAATCAACAATATTTTTTTCTTCATGAAGTTCCTTTCGTGGAAGACCATGAAAAGCCGCCTCAATCTCTTTTCCACTCAAAGAAGATATATCACCCCGGAACAAAGTATCACTAATCTGAACAGCCTCTAAATAAGCTTCCTCGCCATGCAAGTCCGTAATGATACATTTGGCAAGCATTTTATGCGCTTCCCTTAGTTCGGGATGTTCCTTATTTTTCTGATCAAGCTCTTCTATTTCCTCTTTTGTTAAGAAAGTGAAAATCTTTAAATAATCAATTACCATTTCATCATCAACATTAATAAGATATTGATATAATTCATAACTAGACGTTTTATTGCGATCAAGCCATAAAGCATTCCCTTCACTTTTTCCAAACTTATGACCATATTTATCCAAAACCAAAGGCATCGTAAATCCATAGGCTTGTTTTCCTAATTTTTTACGAATCAAATCAATTCCCGTGGTAATATTTCCCCATTGGTCACTTCCTTCTACTTGCATAATACAATTTTTGGTCTCGAACAAGTGAAGGAAATCATACCCTTGAATCAAAGTATAAGTAAACTCAGCAAAAGTAATTCCACTATCAAGACGTCTCCTGATAATATCTTTATCAAGCATATAATTAATATTGATATATTTACCAACATCACGAAGAAAATCAGTTACCTCATATCCTTTAAACCAATCATAGTTATTAACAACTTCTGCTTTTCCCTCAAAAATCTTCTCTACTTGCTTTTTAATTCCCTCTAAATTCTTATTTAAGGTTTCTTTCGAAATAATTTCCCGTTCCGCAGTCGGCCTAGGATCTCCAATTAAACCAGTTGCCCCTCCACATAGCAAGATCGGATGATGTCCAGCTTTCGCAAGACGCTTCGCGGTCACTAAAGAGGAATAATGTCCAAGATGAAGACTATCCGCTGTAGGATCGGTTCCCCAATAAAAAGTAATATTCCCACTATTAATCTTATCTGCAATATCATCTCCTGCTGTATCTTTTACCAAACCCCGCCACTTTAATTCTTCAAATAACGTCATCATAAATTCTCCCTTCTAAAAGAAAAAGCCCCTATTATCTAAGGACGAGTTCCCCCGCGGTACCACCTTAGTTCATAGAGACTATGCACTTCCACAAATTAACGCTTTGCCACGCTTTTCTCCCAATGTGTAATTCAAAAAAAGAATTCTCTTAGTTTGCACCAACCACTAAGTCTCTAACCAAAAAATCCTTTTTCTACTTTCATTGTTCACCGAAAATCTATTCTTATTGTATCATATTTTTAATTTTTTCCAAGAGTTTTTCGTAGAATTTTTCCTTCAAATCTTTGACCTCCCACTTCAACCGAACAAGGAGTATTTTCATTATTCTCTAACAGTTTATTTAATTTATCAGAATCAACAGTCGAAAAAGCAAAAACATTTTGATCCTTTAACTGACTAGTTTCCTTCTTATAAAACGCAAGAAAAGAAGAAATATCGACTCCCCGCTTATCCGGCAAAGAAGAAAAATATTGTTGAACACTATCATCCGAAAGCTCTTTCAAAGGCTTTCCAACAAACCGAAGAAAAGGAATTTTCTGACTGAAAATGGCAACTCTTTCTTCCAAAGAACAATCCTGTGGCAAATTCAAAAAGTTAAGAATACTCTTCTGTTTCACAGGAGAATAAGCTGGAAAAGAAGAATCTTCTGCAAAAAGATAATGCTCTTTTAGCTCACCAACAGACTCATCATATTCTTCTTGATTTAAAAAGTTTAAAACCCCTATTTGATTTTCTTCCTCTAACTGCCAAAACTTCTTTTCCGCTAACGCATGCATCGCGGCCTCTTCTCTAATCTCTTGTTCCATCAAATAAGAATAAAGAGGCGAATCCTCCGTAAAATTAGGAGCCTGAATTCCTTGGAAAAAATAAGACAACCTCTCTTTTCTTTTATAATTACAACCATAAAAATCGGCATCCATATGGCACAATAAATTCAAAAGATAAGACTTATCAACAATATAGTAAACATCATTAACATAATTTAACTTTGCATTAAAAGGAGAAAAAAACTGTAAAAGATTATGGAAGCGATCTACGGTCAGATTTTGAATCTTTTCAAGACTCAATTGTTCTAATAAATAAAGCGTATCAACCTGAGGAGAATAAATAGCTTCTTCTAAAATAGAAAACGGCAAAGACAAAGTTCTTCCTGAAAGATAAGGAAAAGCAAAAGACATCTTTTCCTCTTTTGTTAACATATCGACCGTTTTTTCCAAAGAAGGATCATCTAATTTTTTGACCAAAGAGAAAGGAATCTCATCAAAAGCAGAATCCGCATAACGTTGATCCTTATCATAATCCTTTTCATAATATAACTTAGCTAACCGTTCCCATGCCTCTAAATCATCCCCCTTATAGCGAAAAATCATAATATACTTTTCCTTTTGACTTTTTATAGAAGCTTTTAAAGCCTCAGCTACCTTTTCACAATAATCTGGAAGATAAAGGTCATCCATAACTCTTAAACTTTCATTCAAAAAATACAAAGTATTATTACTTAAAATATCTTTTCCTATCTTTCGAAAAGAACGAAAATCACTTTTCGTCATAGAACTATTTTCCATTAAAGTCCTTTTTAATTTTCGTAAATATTCAAGCCGATGAATTGGTGGGGATGGTTTCTTTAAAAACATAGACATAGTATCACCCTTTTTCTGTAGAAATTATAATACCAGACAATCTATTTTTTATCAACCAAAAATTAGCATAGCAAATCATTTTTTAAAGATTATTTCAATCATTCATCACGTTTTTGGCAGGACTTTTCTTCTTAACTTACACGTTTTTACCAAAAAAAGTGAAAATTTAACTTTTCACTTTTAATATTCGTAAAGCATTGATAACCGCTAAAACCGATACTCCAACATCGGCAAATACCGCAGCCCACATACTAGCAAGTCCAAAAGCGCAAAGAAATAAGACAACAATTTTAACCGTAATCGCAAAAATAATATTTTCTTTTACAATCTTCATTGTTTTTTTGGCAATTTGAATCGCACTTGCTATTTTAGAAGGCTCATCCGTCATAATAACAATATCCGCTGCTTCAATAGCTGCATCACTTCCAAGACCCCCCATCGCAACCCCAATATCGGATAAAGCAAGCACCGGTGCATCATTAATTCCATCCCCAAGAAAGAGTAATTTCCCATTCGGTGTCTTTTCAGTCATTAACTGATCCACTTTTTCTACTTTATCTTGAGGCAATAACTCTGCATAATAAGAATCTAGCTTCAACTCTTTGGCAACTTCTTGACTAATTTCCTCTCGATCCCCTGTCAACATCACAATCTTATTAACCTTATTTTCTTTCCAATCTTTCATCGCCCGATAAGAATCTTTTTTAATTTTATCCGCAATGGTAATGGTACCCACAAATTTTTGGTCAATCGCTACATAAAGAACTGTCCCGATATCTTTACTTTTTTGATACTTAATATGATACTCTTCCATCAACTTTTGATTGCCTACCAAAACCTCTTTCGAATCAACAACCGCACGAACACCTTTTCCCTTCCATTCCTTTGTTTTCAAAACTTTCTTCTCATCTATCTTTTTTCCATAAGCCTCTTTGATCGATAACGCAATAGGATGAAGAGAAAAACATTCTGCATAAGCAGTATATTTTAATAATTCCTCTTTCCTGATACCAACGGCCTTCACATTTTGAACTTTAAAAACGCCTTCTGTTAAAGTACCAGTTTTATCACAGACAATAATTTCTGTATGAGCAAGAGCTTCTAAATAATTACTACCTTTCACTAGAACCCCAATTTTAGAAGAGGCCCCAATTCCGGCAAAAAAACTAAGCGGAACCGAAATAACCAAAGCACAAGGACAAGAAACAACCAAAAAGGATAAAGCCCGATAAATCCACGTATGAAAATCCGCCTGAAAAACAAGAGGAGGAACCAAAGCCAACACAACCGCAATAAGAACTACAATCGGCGTATAATAATGAGCAAACTTACGAATAAAATTCTCAGACTTTGATTTTCGACTACTAGCATTCTCCACTAAATCTAAAATCTTACTTACTGTTGACTCTCCAAATTTTTTCGTAACCTTAACTTTTAATACCCCTTCATTATTAATACAACCACTTAACACCTCATCATTCTTTGCCACTCTCCACGGAACCGCTTCCCCCGTTAAAGCAAGCGTATTAAGCATAGAACTACCTTCTACTACAATACCATCCAAAGGAATCTTTTCCCCCGGTTTAATTAAAATAATATCGCCAACCGCAACTTGATTTGGATCAACTTTTAGAAACTCCCCCTTACGATAAACATTCGCATAATCCGGTCGAATATCCATAAGAGATGCTACTGACTTTCTTGACTCATCCACCGCATAATCTTGAAACAATTCCCCTACTTGATACAAAAACATAACCACTACCGCTTCGGGATACTCTCCTATCAAAAAAGCCCCAATCGTCGCAATGGACATTAAGAAATTCTCATCAAACACCTCGCCCTTAAAAACATTAGAAAAAGCCTTTAAAATAACATCATAACCCACAATAAGATAAGCTACAAAAAATAAAATATTCTTTCCTATCGTAGGAATCGAAAACAGCATCGCAATCAAAAACAAAACCAAAGACAAAATAATTCTCAATCTAGATCGCTTCATTTCCTCTGTCATACAAAAACCTCCTTATCTTCCTTTATGATTCATATGCTCTAAACCAATCTCAAATAATCGTTCAATATGCTCATCATCTAACATATAATATACTTCTTTTCCACTCCTTCGACACCTTACAACCCCACTTTTTCTTAAAACCGCTAACTGATGAGACACCGAAGACTTCGTCATATTTAAAACATTCGCTAAATCACACACACACATCTCTTCTTGATCCAAAGCAAAAAGAATACGACACCTGGTACTATCCCCAATTAACTTAAACAAAGAAGCCAAATGAAGAAAAGTATCATCCTTAGGCATCTTCTTTAAAACTTTATCCACCACTTCTTGATGAATCACATTACAATCACAACAAAACTCAGATCGACTCACTCTATCCCTCCTAAAAGCAATAATTGAATATTAATTCAATTATATTATAGTTGAGCAAACATTCATTTGTCAAGAAAAAATTAATTCTTCCCCTTTATCTTAAAAGAAAACTGTAAAAACCCCGTCGAAGCCCTTTTCAAATACCCATAATAACTTGCCTTTACCCTCATAAGCTTCTCTTGATCATAAATACTTAAATTCTTTATCTTTCTTTTTATTCTCACCTTCACCTTATT
>DVKE01000040.1 GCA_018716225.1 Candidatus Onthousia faecigallinarum
GAAAAACAGATAAAAACAGGCAAAAATATAAAATGTTTTTTTTAACACTTTTTGTAAAACATAGGAATATCAACAAGATTGAAATAGGTAAAAAAATAAAAAATAAAACAAAAAAGTGACAAGTAAAAAAATACTTGACACTTTAGTTGTCAGAGGAGGAAAAGCTATTTTTTTCGAAAACGAAAAGCATAGTAGGCTTTGTTAAGAAAAGAATTTGGTTCATTTTGCAGCAAAGAGGCAAAGGTAGAATTTGTTTTTTGGCCTTGACTTTCAAAAGGATAAAAAATATCTTCTTCATAACCACAAGAAGAAAAGATCATCTTTAAATCGGTTTTGGTAAAATGATTGCTTTTTTCAAAGTGGGAATAATACCATTGATCTTCTAAAAGAAGATTGATATTAGAAAGGGTAGCGATATTATGAATTTCGCCCACAATAGAACCATTGGGTTTAAGCCATAAGTGTAGCATCTTTAAGAAAGAAAGGGGATCTTCTACTTCTTCAAGGGTATTTCCGATTAAGATAGTATCAAAAGATTCTCTTCCCACTAGCTTTAAATTTTCTATGACTGGAATAAAATGTTTGGCTATCGCTCTTTTCTTAGGATCTATTTCAAGTCCTGTAATATCTGCTTGGGGGAAATAATATTTTATGCGAAGAGAAGAAACACCAATACCGCATGCATAATCTAAAATTTTTATGGGGGGATCGGCAAGAAAGATCGAGGCATTCTTTGTTTTATCAAATTCAAAGCAAGAAAATCCCCATTTCTCTTGGAAATATCCCCTATTTTTTTGTAGTAATTGTTGAAATTGTGTTTTATCCTTTCGGAATGCTGTTCCTAAATAATGATGAATAAAAGCATCGTGACAAAGCATTAATCGATAGCCCAAAGAAATAATTTGTAACGAAAGATCATTATCTTCGATATAACCAGGGGAGTATTCTTCATCAAGCCCCTGTAATTTATTTATTACTTCTCGTTTGATTAACATACAATAACCAATTAAACAAGCTTTCTCTTCCCATTTATTAGGATCACTTTGATTGTTCTTGGCAGCTAATTCTTGCATTTTCTCAAAGTCTTGATAAGTAAAGCTAGCACCTTGTAAGTTTGCATCATGATTGGAAATGGCTCCTACTGCTCCAATATCCTTTTTGCTATGTAGACATTTTTGCAGATTGGATAGCCAATTTTTAGTAACTATTGTGTCGTTGTTCAATAATAAAATATCATTTTCTTTTTCTGCTAGGGAAATTCCTAAATTACATCCTTTTGGAAAGCCCACATTTTCTTGTTTTAGTAACATTTTGATATCTTCTTGCTCTTTTAACCAATCTTTTGTCTCGTCTGTTGAAGCATTATCTACTACAATAATTTCGTAAGAGTCTTTCTCAGTATAACGTCGAATACTTTCGATACAATCTTTGGTATAATGAAAATTGTTATAAGTAAGAAGAATAATAGAAGTTTTTCTTTTCATGTATTCACCTCTTTAAAATGTATGATAAAAAGAAGAGAAAAGAACGGAAGTAACTGGTTTTATTTTTCAACAAAAAAAGGTATAATAGAAAAAACGGAAAAGGAGATTTTATATGAAAAAAACAACGATTCGATCAATTATTCTTGCCATGATAACAACCTTTGCACTGGCTCTTAATAAAGAAGGAATTTATGAGGGAGCGAAAAAAGCCAGTGATATCTTGCAATTTAGTGTTTTAATCATGGCTCTTTTCGTGATAGGAATTTTCTTCTTCTATCAAAAAACAAAGCAAGAGAAGCTTCATCCCTTAAAACATTTGCTAGCTATTCTTTTTTCCTTTTGTCTTTTAATTGGGGAAAGTTATGAAAAAGTAGGTTCTTGGAATTTAGTGTTCTCTAGTGTTCCTCTTTTTCTTCTAAGCCTCTTACAAGGAATTTGTTATTATTTTTTCTTTGTCCGTATTTTTTCTTTACTAGATCAATCTTTAGAGAAAAAAGATTCTAGGCCTCTTGAAATAAAAAACAAGTATCTTAATAAATTGATCGCAATATTTAAACGTCATCCCTTTTTCGTAAGCCTTGGCTTAATGCTTCTTTTTTGGCTTATTTATATGATTGCTTTCTATCCTTTGGTCTTATCGAATGATCCGAGCTTTCAAATTAAACAGTTTTTTAATGTTCGGACGAAATATATGGATTATATTATTCCGTTGGATGATAATGTGAATTTAACAGCTCATCACCCTGTCCTTCATACTTTGCTTTTAGGGGGTTTTATTAAATTAGGAAGATTATTAGGTAGTGATAACTTAGGCTTGTTTCTTTATGCCATCGTTCAAACCCTAATACTTGCTTCTGCCCTTGCTTGTACCATCACCTATCTCTATAAAAGAAAGGGTAGATTAAGATATTGTTTCCTTTTGCTCGCTATTTATTGTTTGGTGCCAATGTTCCCTTTTTATGCCATGGCTGCTGTGAAAGATACTCTTTATACTGCTTTTATTATCTTTTATGTTTTGTTCTTACTCTATTTGACAGAAACCAAAGAGAAAAAAGTAACTTGGAAAATCGCTTTATTACTTCTTCTTAATATGATTTTAGTGATGCAATTCCGTAATAATGGGGTTTATGTTGTTCTTTTATCCTTTCCTTTCTTATTATATTATCGAAGGAAGCAAATCTTTTCATTAGGAGTAGTCTTTTTCGTGGCTCTTGCTAGTAATAGTATTTATAATAATGTGATCTTACCTTACTTTAAAATACCAGCAGGTAGTATTCGGGAAACTTTATCGGTACCCTTTCAGCAGACCGCCCGCTATGTAAAAGAACATGAAGAGGAAGTAACCGAAGAACAGAGGAAGGCAATTGATGCGGTTTTAGGTTATGATGACTTAAAAGAACGTTATAATCCAACCCTAGCCGACCCTGTTAAAAATAATTATAATCCCTATACCACAGAGGAAGAATTAAAAGAATATTTCAAAGTCTGGTGGCAAGAATTTTTAAAGCATCCAGATACTTATGTACAAGCGACTTTAAATAATACTTATGGCTATTTTTATCCTAATACGCATAAATGGTATCTCTATGATGGAGAAGATTATAGTAAATTAATTACGGAAGATAACTTAGTCGATTATCGTTATAATTCTCTAAGAGACCTTCGAGGTGTTCTTACGGCTTATGGCGAAGCTTTTCCTTTCATTCCCTTGCTCGGGCTAATTAGCAACATTGGTTTTCAAGGATGGCTCTTATTACTTTGCACAGTTTATATTCTTTGTTCCAAAAAGAAAAAGTACTTTATTGCGCTTGCTCCATCCTTAATCAGTTTGCTTGTTTGTTTTGTATCTCCTGCTAATACTTACTTTCGCTATACTATGCCATATATTTTTCTTATGCCATTTATTCTATGCTATACAAAGCAAATACTACAAAAAGAAGAAGAAAAGTAAGAATTCTTCCAGGATAAAAACACGAAATAAAATTAAAACAGTAGAATAAGCCTTTAAGTAAAAGGAAATTTTACTGTTTTTTTATTAGAAATTTGATTTTGAGTTAATTTGTGGTACCCTTATA
>DVKE01000041.1 GCA_018716225.1 Candidatus Onthousia faecigallinarum
AAAGTAGATTGGAATAAAGTATAACAGGTGACTTATTTGAAACAATTCTTTCTTTATTTAGGAGGCTTTCTCTTTTTAGTGATAGGATTATTCTATTTTATCGTTTATACCAATCTTTTTACTTTTGGATATTCCCTCGAAGAGTATATCAGTTATCTCTTGACCCATGGACCAACCTATTGTCTTTTTGTAGGGATTTTTCTTTTAATATTGGCGCTTTACAAGAAAGGAAAATAATATGATTTACGTATATGATATTTTATTAAATTGGTTTGAAGAAAAAAAGAATATTGAATTTTTTGAATGGGATCCAAAAGATGAATTAGAACACATCAAAAGGATACCTCTTTTTCGAGTTACGAAAGAAACAATGAAAGAATTCATGAAAAATACCATTTTCTTTTCCTCTTCTTTCTTAGAAAAAATAAAAAATAAAACGGAAAGCTACTGCGAAGGAGAGCTAGGGAAAATTCCCTATGCTTTCTTAATAGGGGATAAAGAAACCGTTCTTGCCTTTGAATGTAACGAAAAAGGACAAACCTTATATAGAAGTCACTTATTACTAGAAGAGGAAGAAGAAGTCTTAGAATTTGTTTTAGAATTAGAAACAACAACGATCGAATATAAGAAAGTAAAACGAAAAGAAAGTCCTCCTTTTTTGACTCGAAAAGAGCAAAAAAATCGAAATTATCTATTAAAAGAACTTCTTAAAATAAAAAGAAACAAAGAAGAAGCGAAATTAAATTATCTCTATGCCGAATTTTATGAAGAAAAAGATCTTTCTTTTGAAGAAAAATTTGAAAAGATCTATCAAAGTACTTTTAAAAATTTTTCAAAGAAACAAGAAGAAATGATTAAAATCTTAAAGCTGGCTTCCAAAAAAAGAAATCAATTTTTAACATAACAGGTATAAAACAAAGAAAAAGATTCCAACCTAACAACAAAGGAGGAAAAAATATGAAAGGAAAGAAAAGTGTCTTTTTTCTTGCTCTTTGCCTTTTCTTAATGATTTTAACAGGCTGTAGTGATATGATGAATACTCCAAGTAGGAGGGTAGAAGAATTTTTAGGAAAATATCAGATGATGGATCAAGAAGTAGTAAAAGATTTAGATAAGACCATAGAAGAGTCGAATTATAGTGAAGAAGGAAAAGAAGAGTATAAAAATTTAATGCAGAAACAATATCAAAACTTAACTTATAAAATTAAAAATGAACAGACAGATGGCGATCAGGCGACCGTAGAAGTGGAAATAGAAGTATTTGATTATGCAAATGCTTTAGAGAAAGCGAATGACTATATAAAAGAATATGAAGAAGAGTTTCAAGAAGATGAAAAGAAAAGTAGTGCCAAAAAGAAAGAGGAATATAAAATAAAACAGTTAAAAGCAGTAACCGATAAAGCTCATTATACGATTAACTTTTCTTTAACCAAAGACGATAAACGTTGGAAATTGAATCCGATCAGTGATGTTGATGTTGAAAAAATTCATGGATTATATCCTAGTTTTTAAAACAAGAAAAAAATCTTGTTTTCTTTCTGTAAAGTTGATAGCTTCTCTTAAAAAGATCTGTTATAATAGAATTAGGAGATGAATTATGACAGCACATATCGAAAGTAAAAAAGAAGATGTAGCGAAAAAAGTATTGATGCCAGGAGATCCTCTAAGAGCCAAATATATTGCGGAGCATTTCTTAGAAGATGCCAAATGTATTAATACAACCAGAAATATGCTAGGTTATACCGGATACTATAAAGGAGAGCGAATTACCGTCTTTGCTTCGGGTATGGGAGGACCAAGTATTGGGATATATGCTTATGAACTTTATCATTTTTATGAGGTAGAAGAGATCATTCGAATCGGGACAGCAGGTAGTAATAAAGAAGAGATCAAAGTTGGAGATTTGATTCTAGCCCAAGCCTCTTATACTTTATCGAGTTATCCGAAGTTATTCTTTGATGACTCTAATCACTTATTTTCTTCTTCTCAAGCATTAAATGAAAAAATAAGAAAAAAAGCGAAAGCAAAGAAGATCAATTTAAAAGAAGGAACTATCTTAACGAGTGATATCTTTGATGGCTATGTCGATCTGAAAACGTATCAAAAAAATTATCCGGAAGATTTAGATACTTTAGCTTCTGAAATGGAATCGGCCATTTTATTTTGCATCGCGCACCATTTAAAGAAAAAAGCAGCTTGTTTGATTACCGTGGTAGATTCTCTCTTTGAGAAAATAAGCTTTTCAAGGGAAGAAAGAGAAACTTCCTTAAATGATATGATAACGCTTGCTTTAGATAGCTTTATCACAGAATAAAAAATAGGAAGGAAGGTGAGAATATGGAATATTGTAAAAAAGAGCTTGGTTCATATAATATTCATTTCATTCAATCAACCTCATTTAAAACAACCACCATTCGGGTTTTCTTTCGACTACCAATGACGAAAGAAAATATTACGAAACATAATCTTTTGAATCGCCTCTTAGTATTATCTTGTAATAAATATAGAACGAAAGTAGAACTGAGTAAAGCTTGTCAAGACTGTTATGGCGCTTCGATTAATGCCTCTTTAAGAAGAATCGGAACGTATTTATGTTCTGTTTATACATTGAAAGTATTAGATGATAAATATAGTGAAAAAGGAAATTTACAAAAAAGTCTCACCTTATTTCATGATGTTTTATTCGATCCAAAAGTAGAAAAAGAAGCTTTCTATGAAGAAGATTTTTTACCATTATATCAAGAATATAAAACCAACTTAGAATCATTAGAAGAAGAAAAGTCTCGGTATGCTTTGATTCGGTTATTAGAAAATGTTGATCCGAAAGGAACCTTTGCGATTCGATCGGTAGGGTATTTAGAAGAATTAGAAAAAGTAACGAAAGAAAACTTATATCAATATTATAAAGAAATGATCGATCATAGTATTGTTGATATCTTTTTATTAGGAAACATTGAAGAAGAAGAGGGCTTAACGTTAATTAAAGAGGCTTTTCCGATTACTACTTTTAAAGCTAAAAGGCAAAACCTCTTCGCCCCTAGAATTGTACCTAGACTAAGAAGAAAAGTCGTAAGAGAAAAAACAAGTGGCAGTCAAACTTGCTGTGCCATTGCTTTAACCATTGATGATCCTGAAGAAAAGAAAACCGACTATGCTCTTACCCTTTATAATATCATGTTAGGAGCGGGGATGGATTCTCTTCTTTTTACCGAAGTAAGAGAAAAACATTCCCTAGCTTACTACATTAGTAGTACCGTCAATCGTTTTGATCATCTAATTTTAATTAGTGCTGGAATTGATAAAGAAAAAGAAGAACAGTGCGTTCAGATTATTAAAAAACAACTAAAAAGACTAAAAGAAGGAAAGTTTGAAGATAAATTATTAGAACATGCCAAAGAATATTATTTATCGGCCATTGATGAAATAGAAGAAAGTACTTTTCAAATTATCGATACTTATTACATGAAGGAATTAACAGAGGGAGATGATTTAGAAACAAGAAAAAAGAAAATTAAAAAAATAACCAAAGAAGAAATCATGAAGGTAGGAGAGAAAATTTCCTTTCATACAACTTATTTTTTAGAAGGAGAAGAGGAATGAGAGAACAAGAAATTATTGGCTTAGAATTAAAAGCATATACCAAAACATTGGAAAATGGTTTAAAGGTTTTACTCGTCCCAAATAAAAAAGAGAAAACAAAGAATAAATATTACATGACATTGGGTACTCATTTTGGAGCTTTAAATCTTTCTTTTTTTGATGAATTTGCGAAAAAGCAAGTAACGATGCCAGCAGGGATAGCCCATTTCTTAGAACATAAAGCCTTTGCCCAAGAAAACGGAATGGATCCATTTACCTTTTTTTCAGAGAGTGGTTGTTATGCGAATGCATACACGAATTATCGTGCCACTTGTTTTGTCGTAGCAGGGACAAAAGACCTAAAAGAAAATATTTCTTATTTATTTGATTTTCTCTTCCACCCTTATTTTACAGATGAGAATGTAGAGAAAGAACGAGAAATTATTAAACAAGAAATCAGAATGTACGAAGATGATTGTAACTATCAAGCCTCTCGTCGTCTTTTTGCCAATATGTATCAAAAGATACCACTTTATTATCCTGTAGTAGGAACGGAAGAGTCCGTTAGTAAAATTACCAAAGAAAACCTTTATCATTGCTATCAGACCTATTACCAGCCCAAAAATATGTTTTTTGTCATGACTGGTAATTTTGATGAAAAAGAAGTCATGATGGCCTTAGAAGATAAAATGGAAAAAATAAGAGTAAAAGATATTGCGATCAAAGAGAAAAAATATAAAGAACCAGTAGAAGTAAAAAAGAAGCTTGATATATTATATGGAGATGTAAAAGTTCCAAAGGTAGAAATTGGATATAAAATGGAGCGAGATCATTTCCCGATCGAAAGTAATTTAAAACTTGATCTTTATCTTAATATGATTACAGCAATAGCCTTTGGATCAACTTCAACGTTTAGCGAAGAATTAAAAAGGAGACAATTAACGAGTGGAATAGGTTACTATTTTAAAAGAGTATCGAACTCAGTAGCACTTATTATTAGTTCAGAATGCTCTAGTGATATGGTAGCCAAACAACTAATCAAAGAGCTTGATCAATATCTTAAAAATTTAAAAGTGGAAGAAGAAGATTTAGAAAGAATTAAAAAAGTATGGATTTCTTCAGAAATTGTTCGAAGTGATTATGCCGATAACTTTTTAGATTACTTTGTCGATGATATTATTGAATATCAAAGACCAATTTTAAACTATATCGAATTAATTCGATCTATGAATATAGAAGAATTAAATCAAGTAGTAAAAGCATTGAATTTTGAACATCGTGCAGTAGTAAAATTATTAAAAGAAGAAGAAAGGTAGTTATAGACGAAAAGAGATAGTGTTGGTATGAATAAAAGATGGTGAAAATAGTTTGAAAACGGCAAGTTTAAATGGCATAATAAGAACTAGCTATTAAGGCTGGTCGTTTTTTTAATTACTACTTTCACAGTTTTAAGGTCAGATATTAATATTACATGGGCACAATTAACAGGAGATGGAAAAATAGCAATGTTTATGTTTTAAAACCTGTACAACAAAAAGCATGATTGCAATTGGACTAACCATTGGTTTAGCTGTAGTGTTAGGAACTATTGCTTATCTTATCTATCGAAAAAAAATGAAAAAAGTAGGAATTTTCAAAATTGGGAAAGAAAAGGTAGGGGAAAATTCAAAATTGCTCTAGAGGAAAATAAAATATTCCTCTTCTTTTTTTCTTCAATTTAAAAAATTGGTCATTTGCATTCCCTTTTTCTTATCTGTTATCTTGATAGCGAAAGGAGGATTATAAATGACCAAGTTTTATTCATTACTTTATGATAGTACCTTTAAATATTTCTTGAAAGAAACTTCACACTTAAAGTTTTTTTCAGATTTAATAGAGAACGAGACAGGTTATTCTTTGATGGATTATGAGTTTTATGACCAAGAACTAAATATGGGAAATCATAAGAAAGATTTTCGTTTGGATATTTTATTAAAGAAGGAAGATCATATAATTATTATTGAATTAAATTCTACTCATAATACATATATCAAACGAAAGAACTTTGCTTACTTATGTCGTGTAGCAAGTTCCATTTATGAAAAGGGAGAAAACTATGAAAAGGAAAGACAAGTAACCTTAATTAATATGAATAATTGGACTTGCGAAGAGAACAAGATGGAAGGTGTTGACCATTATAACTTTCATAGTACAAAATATAAGAAGATAATAGAAGGAATGGAAAGTTTTGAAATTTATCTAGGAAAATATAAAGGGATGGTATATAATGGAAGTAACAAAGTGGAAGCAGGGTTTTCTTTATTTACCGCACAAAGTTATATAGAGGCAAGAGCGATTGTAAAAGATTGGAAGGAAGGAGGAGAGATTGTGGACGAATTAGAGAAACTAGAATATAACGATGAGTTCAATGCCGTTTATGATGCCGAAGTAGTACAGAAAAAGCTAGAGAATTCAGCAAGACTTGAAGGAGAGAGTATCGGCATAAAAAAAGGCGAAAAACACAAAGAAAGAGAAATTGTTCGTTCTATGCTTAAAAAGAACTTTGACCTTAAAACAATTATGGATATCGTCGGTCTTAGTAAAGAAGAAATATTAAGCTTGCAATAAGAAAGAAGTCTTTTCCTTCTTTTCTTTTTTTGAAATTTTTCTTGTTGTAAGAGGGAAACTTGTGATAAGATTAAGTTAAGAAGAATAGGGAAGAAGTTGAACAAAAAATGAGAGAAAATATAGTTAACTATATGTTAAATGGGGGGGGGGCATTTTAGAATTACCTTATAGAATAAGGCTTTTTCATCGTGTCAAAATAAAAATGGGATGTAGAGATCCTGTTCTTTTTTCTTTTCTAAACTGATTCTATGTGTTAGAACAAAAATAGAAGATTAGGGAAGAATAAAATAGAAGGAGTGTAAGAAAAAAATGCAAAAGAAAGAAAAGATTGTATTAGTAGGATTAATTCTATTACTAGTTGTAACCATTGTCGGAGTAAGTTATGCTGCTTTTTCTTATAGTAAAAGAGGAGAAAAAGTAAATACCATTACAACTGGTCAAATCGTGATGACTTATACCGAAACCGATAATATTATTCAAATTGATGGGGCTTTGCCAACAACCGATAAAACGGGAACTGTTCAATTAAAAGCTGGGGAGTATTT
>DVKE01000042.1 GCA_018716225.1 Candidatus Onthousia faecigallinarum
TATAAGGGTACCACAAATTAACTCAAAATCAAATTTCTAATAAAAAAACAGTAAAATTTCCTTTTACTTAAAGGCTTATTCTACTGTTTTAATTTTATTTCGTGTTTTTATCCTGACACTTTTCGACCACACAATTTAAAAATCATAAAAAAACGAACTATTACTAGTTCGAACAACTATCAATCTGGTGCCGTTGAGAAAGTTATCTACAACTTTTGCCAAAGGTAATTGATGTATGAATCAATCACTAAAAATAGTTTAGCAAATAAAAGAAAAAGTAACAATAATATAATACTAATTTTGTATATAATTAGGCTTTAAAATCTTAGACTGTCCTTTTTCTAAAATTTGACTTTTTAAAAGTATTCCCAATTCTTCCCAAGAATCAATATCATTGGAATCAAATAAATTATTAATTTGAGATTTTAAAAGAGATATTGCCATATCAATTTCAGAAGAATAATCTAATGCTGATGCTGAATAGCTTTTTCTTGGAATACCAAATTCTAAAAAACAGTCTCGCAAATCAATAGTATTTGATAAAAAAGCTTCATTTGAATGTCTAACAATATATTTTTTTTCGTCTGTATCAGGACAGTAATAAACATATTCGTACCGATAATCGCTTCTATCATCGGGCATTGCTAAAGATTCATCTATTTGAAAAAGCAGTATTGGTATTTCTGATGTTTTTTCTTGATTATACTGTTCTTCTAATATTTTTAATTCGTTTCCTTTCTCTATTATTTGTAATCTTTTCTGTTTAATTTCTTTTTCTAATTCTTGTATTTTAATTATTTTTTCATTTCTATCCACAAACTAAACCTCCCTTAATTTATATACTTTAATACAATAGAATTTATATATAATTGATTTAACTCTTTTTCTTTACTAACATTGGCCCTTGAGATTGTTGTTTTTTCTTTAAGTCACTATCCAAACCAAACATTACATTAAACAAATTAGTCATTTTATCAACCATTTCTGTATCAGTATTTGATATTATTTCCTGTGCAATCTCCTCATCACATGAAATGATGGATCTAGTTTCTCCAACACCATGTATTTGTGTTAATAAGCCAAATATTTGTTCTGTATTTATTGCAGCGCCTAAATCTAAATATGAATTTTTTGGATTTATATAATCTTTTTTAGGACATATATCCTGAAATAGTTCTTCAAAGTCAGGTAAAGAATAAAATTCATATAATTTAGTTTCTAATTCATGATGTTTTATAATTGGAGATAAACCTTTCTGAAAATTTATTGCACAGTACAATCTAATAAAGTCTGTTTCAGAAAATCTAGGATATTTAATAGTTTCTTTAATCATAATATTAACCTCCACTTGTGTATATATTATATCATGCCTTTAAATAAATTTAAAGTTTAATCATCATATTTCTAAATCAAAGTCTTCATGATCTTTATTTTTATCATATTCTTTGCTCCAATTATAATCTGCTTTCAAATCTTTAATTGTTTTATCGCTAAATATTCCATGTTCGTATAAGTCTTTTGAAAATCCCCAATAATCTTCACGTTCTTTGTCTTTGCCTAATATTTTATGTTTGATAAAGTTGATTAATCTATCAAATAAATCTTTAAAGTAATCTACTAGTTCTTCAAGATGTTTATTATCTTTTTTTAACTCTTTAATCTCTTTATTTTTGTTTTCAATATTTTTTGATAAAGTATCTACTTTAAGAGATAATGCCTCATTATTTTCAGTTAGTATTTTAATTTTTTCTCTATTTTCCTCTAGTTCAGTATCAACATTATTTAGGGTAACTGATAGTTTTTCAGTTCGTTTAAAATCAGAGTTTGTTTTATCAACTTTATCAATATATTCTAATATTTTATTTTTATCATCTTCGGAAATAGTATAGGTGTTTTTTACTATTGGTGCCTTTTTTAGATTATTAACTGTGTCTTTAATATCAGCGGTAATTTTATCAAGTTCACTAGATTTTTTACTGGCTATTTCTAATGCTTTTTTATCTTTTTCCATTTGGTCTTTCATGGCTTGATAATTTCCCATATCTTTGACATTTATATCTTTGTTTCTACCTTTTTCTTTCTTTTTCAAAATGTCATTTAAGCAATATTCTTTATTAAAACTAGCAATACATAGTGTTCTCATTTTATCTTGTAATTTGCGAAGACTATCTCTTGTGAAAACATCTCCTTTACCAACTTGTTTTTTCATACCAGTTTTATTTTTATATTTTATTGGTACACCAACAATATGAAGATGTGGACTAGTTTCGTCATAGTGAATAATCGCACTGGCTATTTTAAAGTTAGGTAATTGTTCCTCTAAATCACTCACTTGTTCTTTAAAAACATTAGTCATTTTATGCTTGAATTTATCATCTTTCGCATCCCAATATTTTTTATCTCCAAGTTCAATGATAATTTCACAAGCGAGGTCATTTTTGGAGTTATCACTTATCTTTTTGAAATAATCTGTAATCTTTCTATCATCTCTTGTTTGCCTAGAATTATATTCATCTACTGCCTCTTTAAATTCTTCTTCATAAAGTTTTTTGACATCATCATAGAGAGAAGAAGTACCTCTTATTATTTCAATTAGTTCTGTATTATTATCATATTTACGGTAATTATGTTTATCAACTCGTGATAAACCTCTCGCATTTTGAATTGCATTGTTTGATAGAGAAGTAGTGCCAGAAGCATTACTTTTTGCCATATTTTTTGATGATGGCTTTCTGTTTTTATCACTACCTAGATGTAGTGAATAAGATAATTCGCTCATATTTTCAACCCCCTTAATTTTTATTTTTCGTCAAAATATTTTCTTGCTTCTTCTAAAGTAGGAAAGAACTCTTGGTTCATCATTGCATTTGAGTTTGGCTCAATATAAGTGCATACAATATAGTGATTAAAACATTTATCAACATAAACAAGATACAATTTTTCTTTCTCACGGGTAAGATAACATTTACCATATTTCAAATTATAAAATTCTTTTTTATATTCAAAGTCCATATATAAAATCACACTCCTTTTATAGATATATTTTGGCTCTGACAAAATATTTAACCCCCTAGGTATTTTGACGCAAACATCAAAATAACCTGTGGGCTAGGGCTTCCCTAGAACCCTTTTCGACTTACTTCATAATGTTTTAAAACTTCGTAATAAAACAAAATGAAGATAAGTCTTTTTAACAAACTATCGCCACTTTCATTGAACCAAGTTCAACAAAACGTGCCACGTTTGTTATAACTTTTTTTAGAAAAAAGTTAGCAAAAAATCTTTATTATAGATAAGTTCAAAACAAGAAAAGTAAACTTTTTTGTTTTAAACTTTTTCTATTTTTTATTTTATTATTTCTAGTCAAGGGTTTCACAAGTAAGTAAACTTACCCTTGACTAGAAGTATCATTGTTTAGTGCTTCCATATTTACAGGCTTTACTCCAATTTCAATAGGAACAGGGTCTTTCATATAAATTACACTAGTATTACTTTCATCAGGTATATAATCAAATGCAGAGTTTATATCTTGCATTTGAAACTCATCTTTACCTCTTATATAAATAATTCCATATCGTTGTTCTTTCAGTTTTATATCAGGGTCTATCTTGCAATAATCTTCTAGTGGAAATACTCTTATTATGGCTCTGTCATCTCTCATAAAATCAAAATAGAAAACTCTATCTTCTACATAGTAAATTGCTTCTTCAAAACCGACATCATAGTATTGTCTTAATCTCATAATATGCTTTCCAACTTCTTCTTCAGGTAAGTAATTACTAAATCTTAACTCTCCAACTAAATTACCGAATATTGCAGGTGTTTTAACATCAATATAACCTTTATCAAATAATTCATTACAAGGTTTACAAATGCTTTCTCTAAATAATATTTCATCTACATAGATAAAATCATGTCGTTGTTTTAATTTTATTTCATCTACATATCTCATAATTAAATCAGATTTTTCTTCTCTAGTGTAATCTTTCCATGTTTTCGTTCTTGATTTATATTCACTTGCTAATTTAACTCTATTAATATAATCAATATCACGTTTTAGTAAAATGTCTTGTGGGGTAAAATTAAAGTTTTCACAATTTTCGGTATCTTCTAGTTCGGCATTTAATTTATCAATAGCAGTTTCAACAATTTTCTTTTCTTCATTATAGACATCTAAATCAAATGCACCCTCAATATATGCTTTTCTAATTCTTTCTAGTTTATTGTTTTGTTTCAACAATTCTTTTTCTAGTTGTTCTTTCGGTTCATCAAACTTTTGCTTTATCATTGGTAAAAAGAATTGATTAACAACACTATCATATTCTACTAACTCTTGAACAAAATTATCAAAATATTCACTAATCACATTTTCTTTTAAATTGATTTTACAGTCGGTACAATAATAGTAATAATAAACATTTCCATTTTTCTTTTTCGTTGCTTTTCCACCCATTATGCGACCACATTTAGGACAGGTAAGTTTCTGTAAAAATAGATAAGTTAAAGTTCTTTGATAACTTCGTGAGTTCTTTTTCTTTTGGACTTGACATTCTTCCCATAATTCTTTTGATACAATAGGTTCTACAACATCTTGATAATAAGTAGGGTGCTTTGTTCTTTTACCATGAACATAATCGCCTTTATAAACTTCATTTTCAAGTATGGCAGTAATAGAAGAGTCTCGCCAGTTTGTTTTCCCTAAAACTTTTTCTTCATTTAAGATGTTAGATATAGTTTGATAAGAGTTTCCCTCATAATATAGATTAAATATTCTTTTAACAATATCTTTAGTAGAGTAGTCTATTACTAATTTCTTATCTTCATGTTTATAACCTAGTGGTGCTTGACTTGGAATATGTCCTTGTTTAATTGCTCCTGCTAAACCGATTTTTGTTCTTTCACTTGTTCTTTCAATTTCATTTTGACTAACACTCATTAATAGTCTTGAAATCATTTTACCATTAGCATTAGTTGTGTTTATTTCATCATTAACACAGTCTAAGTAAGCATTATTTTCTTCTAAAAAGGTCATTAACTTTTCCCAGTCAAAGATACTTCTTGTTATTCTATCTAGTTTTAAAGCCACTATGGTATTGATTTTTTTACTCTTAATATCTTCTTTTAATCTTTCGAATTCAGGTCTTAAATTGCCTGTTTTGGCACTTATTCCAGCATCCTCATAATAATCTACTATTTCATAATTTTTGAATTTACAAAATTGTTCTAATCGTTCTTTTTGCTCTGGAAGACTAAAGCCCTCACGTGCTTGATCTTCTGTACTGACTCTCATATAAAGTCCACATAATTTTTTCTCACTATCCATTAGCACCCATCCTTTCTAAAAAAAGAGATGAAAGTCCTAGAAATATCTACTACCTTTATCTCTTTAACTTTGCTATTAATAAATTGTGTACTTCCAAATCAATAACCCCCATTAAAAAGATTTGGCAGGTAAATAACCCCTTGTTTTGCCTAATATAATAAAGTTTTTAAGAGAAAAAGTCAATATCTGTCGTTTAAATAATAATGATTAAGCCATATTCTTAATATAATCTTCTAATTCTACAAGTTTAATCTTTCTATTTAGATTACCTATATAAATATCAGTAGAATAGTTAAAAGCTAGAAAAGTAGTATTATTTACAACGATTTTATGAGGTTCAATGTAGTTTAAGTTTGTATTGTTAATTCTTTTAATACTTCCATTAGTAATGATAGGAGTAACGTGGCAGAACTCACAAATAAACTCAATACGTTGTTTCAAACTTTTTTCCATTTCTAACTCTTGAGTAGTAAACTTTATCATAATTAACACCATCCTTTCTTTTAGGATGATTTCTATGTACTTCCAAGCCCTACGGGAGTTCGGAACACAAAAAAAATCAATCCAAACGGATTGATTATATGTTAAGTTCAAACTGTAAAAGTTCGAACAGAAACGTCACTGGAGCGGATGAGGAGAATCGAACTCCCGTAGTTAGCTTGGAAGGCTAAGGTTCTACCATTAAACTACATCCGCAGTGATATTGTTTCGTTTTTTTGGTTGAAACAATATTAATTATACTGAAAAATTGATTCCTGTCAATACTTTTCGAAAAATTAAAGCGAAAAAATAGGGAAGGTGAAATTTATCTTGTTGTAATTGATTCTTTGGCCTTTTTCTTTCCTCCACAGAATTTACTAACTGGAATACGATATGTTTTAGCTAGTAAAATCAATTTTTCTGTTGGAATTCTATTTCTTCCTTCTTCATAGTAGAAATAAGTTGATTGCCTAATTCCTAGAAGATAAGCAAATTCCTTTTGTGTTTTGTTTGTTTTAGTCCGAAACTCTTTTAATTTTCTTCCGATCAAAGCATTATCTACTTGTTCTGGATATAAGACTTCTTCTTTATTTGTCGTTAAGTCCAACAAGTAATCCACATTCGTGTGAAATAGTTTGGCTATTTCTACAATTTTTTCTATGGGGAAATTAACATCGCCTAATTCCCACATTGTGTACGTGGAACGTTTAACATTTAATTTTTTCGCAAGCTCTTTTTGAGTCATGTCTTGATCTTCTCTGACATCTCTAATTTTCCATCCCATCTTTACCACCTTGAACTTATTTTATTACAGCTCATTGGGAGATTTTCATTTTGTCAAAATAACTGATAAATCAATCTCATTTTTTGAAAAAACATTTCTTTTTGTATAAATAATTAATAGGAGGTGTTAGAAATTAAACGTGTTCCTGTTGTATTACAAACTTATACCAATGATTGTGGTGTTTCTTGTCTTCTTGCTATTTTACGTTATTATGGTGGAAATGCGCCAAAGGAATGGCTCATGGAAGAAAGTGGTACTACGCAATCGGGAGTTAGTTTTTATGGGCTCAAGAAAGTAGCTAATATTTTAGGCTTTCAAGTAGAAGGGAAAAAGGGAGAACTTTCTTCTATCCCTTCGAAAGATTATCCTTTTATTGCTCATTTAAAACAGGAAGAACAAGAACATTTTGTTGTAGTAGAAAAAATCAGTAAAGATAATGTTGTTGTGATGGATCCCGCTTCTGGGCATAAAAAGATTGCTCTTTCTTTCTTTTTAGAAATGATAACGGGAAATTATTTGTTTTTCTATAAGAATGGTTATCTTAAAACGATTGAGACCAAACATACTTGTCATTTTATCCTATGTAATTTCTTCAAACAGCATAAAGGTTATTTGCTCTTGCTATTTTTTCTTGGTATTTTCTCTTTCTTTTTGGAACTTGCTTTTTTATTTCATTTTAAGCTGTTTATCTCTTATGGAGTAATGCCAGGAATTATACAAAACCTCATTGTCATTGGTCTTCTTTTCTTTTTTATTCATTTGAATAGAATTTATTTTTCCTTTTGCTTTGAATTATGTGGTTTAAAATTAGAAAAACAACTTTATTATTTATTACATCAAAAACTATGTTCTACTTTACTAACGCTTCCATACCTTTATTATAAAACTCGTTCTTCTGGTAGCATTTTAGCACTTTTTGAAGAATTAAGAGTCCTTAGTGTTTTCCCGCTTCGTCTTTTTCAAATTCTTTTTAAAACTTTTCCCCTTTTTGTCTTTATATTGATTTATTTTTATTTGCTGTCTCCTTTTTACTTTTATTTTCTTTGTATTGGTCTTCTTCTTTTTTTCTTGTTGACTATGATTGAAAAGAGGATTTATTTAAAGAAGTTTAAAGAAAATTACCAATTACGAGAGCAAAGAAATGATTTTTCTTCTCAACTTTTGACCAAAATGGAAATGATTAAGGGACTTCATTTGGAAAAACAATATCATAAGAAACAAAAGCAACTTTCTTCTCGCTTGGTTTGTAGTGATTATGATTTATCTTTTCAAGAAGTAAGGCAGAAGAATATATTTCAAGTAGTGGAGCGTATTCTTTACTTTGCTATTTTACTTTTAGGAGGGATGGAAGTTGTTCATCAAAAACTTGGTTTCTCAACCTTTTTATTATTAGAGAGTTTTCTTGGCCTAGCTTTACAGTCAGGAAGTGAGTTTTTAGGAATCTTTTTTCAGACGTCTCATTATCAAAAAGCAAGGGATTATTTTGATGAGTTGTTTTCTTTAAAGAGGGAATTACTATTACCGCATCCTAATTTAAAATTATCTTTTGCACCTTCCATTTTGGTTTCTCATCTATCTTATTCTTATGGGGATAAGGTCGTTTTGCAGGATGTGAATTTTCAAGTAGGGGCAGGAGAGCATATTTTTATTTATGGTGCTAGTGGGAGTGGAAAGAGTACTTTAGGTAAGATTTTAGCGGGGTTTTATTCCATTCCTTATGGAAGAGTATCTTTTGATTCCATTGATCTTACCCATTTTAATCTAGATTATTTACGTTCTGTAGTTACTTATACTGGAACTTTTGAGACTCTTTTTTCCGGTAGTGTTTATGATAATCTTACTTTAGGCAGAAAGATTCCTTATAAAGAGATTCAGAGTGTTTTAAAAATCACAGGACTTGATTTTGTTTTAAAGGAGAAAAAGATTTCTTTAAAAACGGATTTACTTACTTTAGGAGAAGATCTAAGCGCAGGAGAACGGAGTCGTTTGTTTGTAGCGAGAGCTTTATTGAAAAAGAGTAAGATCTATATTTTTGATGAATCTTTAGACCATTTGGATCAAGAAAGTGAAAGGCGGATTTTAAAAGCGATTTTTACCTTTTATGATTCTCAGACTATTTTGTATATTTCTCATCGTTTTGCAGCCAAAGATTTATTTGATCATGTTTTCTCTTTTCAGGAAGGAGTAGGATATGAAGAATTTTGAAAAATCTTCTTTTCTTTCTTTTCATAGCTTATGTGCTTTTCTTTTCTTCTTTTTTCTTGTTTTTTTTCTTTTTCGAGTGAAGCTTTGGTCTTTTTTTGAATTTTCTATGGTAAAAATTTCAGATCATACTTATCAAGTGGTAGTAGAAAAAACTCAAAAAGATTTGTTTTATCATCGCCAGTATTTTTATATCTTAGGGGAAAAAGTAACTTATCAAGTGGAACAATCTCTAGAAGAAAAGGGTTTTATTTTCATTACAATAAAGGTAAAAAACTGGGAAGGGGAAGAGATGGTTTCCATTCAAGTACCAGACAAAAAACAATCAATCTTTAAATTTATTTTAGAAAGTTGGAGGATAGTATGAATTATTTATCAAATCAGGAATTAAAAAAAATCAAAGGCGGATTTTCCGTTTGGGCCGTTTTGGGCATTGCTGCTATTATTTCGTTTCTAGCAGGAGTTATTAGTGGCTATGTAAATCCTCAAGAATGTGGAGGTGAATAAATGAAAAAATTATTTGATGGTGATCTTAAAAAAATTCAAGGTGGGACTTCTCTTACTAGTAGTCTTTTGAATGCTTTCAATAGTTTGTTTAAATCTCTTATGGAATTTGGAGAAAAAGTAGGATCTGCTCTTCGAAGAATTGGAAGTGGTGAAATTTGTCCTTTAAAATAAAAAGAATTCTTTTTTTCATTCTTTGTTTTTTATTAGTGCTTTTTCTTTATTTTTTAGGTTATTTGGTAGGCCAAAATCTTTGTTAAACTATAAAAAAGAGAAGAAAAAAGCTCCTTTTTGTTTCTTTTTCTCTTAAAAATGAAGGAAAATATGTAAAAAATCGTAAAAATTTGTTGTATTTTCAGTACTTACAGTGTTATAATCAGAGATAGAAAAAAACGAAGGGAGGGATATAGTCTTATGATACCGGTACCAGTCAAAAATGGTAATTTAGATTTTGCAATTAGACGCTACAAACAAAAGCTTGCAAAAGATGGTGTCCCTTCTGAAGCAAAGAAACATGATGCATATGATAAACCAGGAGTAAGAAGAAGAAAAGCTAAGGAAGCTGCAAAGAAAAATGCACGGAAAAATAATGCTCGTAAGAGTAATAATAGTTATAAGAGTGGCGGATATAAAGAATCTCGTAAGAGTGAATAAAAGTGTTTTGTTGAAAATCAAAATGCTTTTTTTTTAGGCATTTCTTTTTTTTCTTTTCATAAAATGTAATGGTGATGATATGACGCAAGTTGATTATGAAGCCAGTCTTTTCTTTTCTAAAATTAATCAATTAGATAAGCAAGAAATTTTTGATAATATAAAAGAACGTTATCTTTCGTTGAATAATTCCTTGCAAGAGGGATTAGAAACTTTTTTTCAACAATTTTCTTTTTGGGGAAAATTAGATCGAAAGAAAAATCTTTATGAAGAAATTCAAAATCGAGCCACATTTTTAAAAGAAAAGAAAGAAGACTTAGAATGGCTTTATCAGTCTTTACAAGATTATCGATCGAAAAAAATTTTGCTTGCTATTTTAAAAAATTATTACTATTATGATTTTTCTCTCCTTGGTTCTGTTCGCGAAAACTGCTATTCTCATTATTTTGATCTTGATCTTTTGCCATCTTTGGAAGATGCTGTTTTTGTAGATGTAGGAGCATATATTGGGGATACGGTAGATGATTTTTTGAAAAATTTCAACTACCAATACCGTAAAATTTATTGTTATGAAGTAACAGGGGAATCTTTTGCTATTTTAAAAGATAAATTCTGTCTTTCAGAACGGATCATTTGTCAAAAGAAAGCCGTGTATGATCACACCTGCAAACTTAGTTTAACTTTTCACCCTACAAGTTTTTCTGCCAATCGAACTACGGAAGAGGAAGGGGAAATCGAAGCGATCACTTTAGATGAAGATATTAAAGAAAAGATAGATTTTTTAAAAATGGATATTGAAGGCAGTGAACGAAAAGCTTTGATTGGAGCGAGAAAGCATATCCAAGAAGATCATCCTTATCTCATGATTTCTGTTTACCATGGCTTTGAGGATTTAGTAGAAATACCAAAATTAATTTTACAATGGAATGCTAATTATCAATTTTGTCTTCGTTATTATGGAAATGAAGTGTTCCCTACGGAGATTGTTCTTTTGGCTATTCCAAAAAAGAGCGCATGAGTTCTTTTTTTTTACATAAAATTTTACTAGGTGATAGTAGATGAAATTATGGCACTATGTCGAGAATCATATCGAGGATCAAGAATTTCATTTTGATATCTTTGCTGATAAAATACACGTTGTGAACTATCAAGATATTATTTCGGTGGGAAATGAGAAAATCATTCTTTCTGCTGCTAAGCAAACCGTATACTTTTATGGTACTTCTTTTTCTCTTAGTAAATTATTGGATCAAGAATTATTAATTGAAGGGAAGCTATTGAGGTTGGAAGTTATTTATGAATAGTTATACGATTAAAATTGAAGGAAAAAGAATATATCGTTTTTTAGACACTCTAGTTCGACAACGCATTCCTTTTCATAAATTGAACGAAGAAAATAATTTTTGTGTTTTAGAAGTTACCATGGAAGATTTTGAACGGATTAAAAAGCTTCATACTACTTATCAAATAACAGTAGTGAAAAGACGAGGGTTACCTTATATTCTTTATTTATGGAAGAAGAAAAAGATTTTTCTCGGCTCAGTCCTTTTTGCTTTTTTTCTTTTGACTTTTTTTAGTTATATTATTTTTGATATTCAGGTCATTCACACGGATAAACAATTAAGAGATATCATATATGCCGATTTAAAAGAATGTGGTTTGGAAAAATATCATTTTAAAATTAATTATGAAACAAAAGAAAAAATTCGTAATAAAATTTTAGAAAAAGAAAAAGAAATTATAGAGTGGTTAGAAATTGAAGAAATAGGAACGACTTATCAAGTAAAGGTAATTCCCAGAGTTCAAAAAAAAGAGGAGGAAGCCTTAAAGCCTAGAAGTGTAGTTGCTAAAAAAAGTGGTATGATTTTATCTATTGAAGCGACGACAGGGGAAGTGGTGGTTCAAAAAAATCAATATGTAGAGAAAGGACAGGAGTTGATTACAGGAATTATCAAAAATAAAGAAGAAGTGAAAGCTCTTGTTCCAGCGACAGGAAAAGTATATGCTGAAGTTTGGTATCAAGTAAATATGGTACTTCCTTTAAAATATGAAGAAGAAGAAAGAACGGGGAAAGAAAAGAAAGTATTTGAAATACATTTTTTAAATAATGATTTTTCTTTGTTTGATTTTTCCCCTTATGCCGTTTCTCATAGGGAAGAACAAGTATTGTGGAAGCATCCTTTGTTGCCTTTTCAGGTAACTTACACGAAGAAAGAAGAAGTACAGGTGAAGAGAATTGCTTATGATGAAGGAAATTTGTTAGAAAAAGTAGAACCTCTTGCTTTTTCCAAATTAAAAGAACAGTTAGGGGAAGATATTTCTATTCTCGATCGAAAAGTTTTGAAAAAAAGCTCAAAGCTTGGTAAAATAGAAATAGAGTTGTTTTTCAAAGTGAAAGAGGATATTACAGAATATCGTATGATTGATGAAAATTCAATTTCCTCTTCTCAAGGAGAAGAAAGTTAAGGTGGCTTTATGGATAGTTTAGGTCGAACGATTGGAAATGTTTTTGAATTTAGTTTGCCTATGGTATTTATTTCTGTTGTTGTTCTAGCATCTCTTCGTATTTTTGATATTGTAAAAAATAAAAAAGAATTTTGCTTTCATAAAGAAATTTTTGCGCTTATCTTTATTATATATATTTTATGTTTGTTCCAAGTTGTCACTTATCAAGATAACAATTATGCAGCAGGAAATAATTTAATTCCTTTTCAGGAAATTTTTCGACATCCTGTTGGGAGTCGTTTGTTTTTAAAAAATGTTTTAGGGAATATTTTGTTGTTTTTACCTTATGGCTTTTTTATTAGTCATTATTTAAAAGAAAAAAAGACATTTCCTATTTTAATTTTGACTTTGATTGTATCTGTAGCGGTAGAATCTACTCAATTGATGATCGGAAGAGTCTTTGATATCGATGATATACTTTTAAATGTAGTTGGGGGTGTATTGGGACACTATTGTTATATTTTGGTTTTAAAAATAGGGCAGCTTTGTCCTAAAGTGTTTTTATCTGAGTGGTTTTTAAATCTGCTTTCGTTTTTTCTCCTTTTAGGATTAATATTTCTTCTTTAATCGGAAATTTTATGTTATACTGTAGCTAGGTGAGAAATACGTGAATCAAATTGGAATTTTTAATCAGACGGGGCAAGAGGTCCCTCAACTGGATTTAGTTAAAAAAGTTTTGAAGAAAGCCATGAAGATCGAACATTTAAAGAATACGAGTTTTAATTTAATTTTGGTAGATGATTCTTATATACATGAATTAAATAAGACTTATCGGAAGATTGATCGAGTGACAGATGTGATTACTTTCGCTTTAGAAGATGATGATAAATGTCTTTTACCAAAGGGAAAAAGAGTTTTGGGTGATATTTATATTAGTATTGATACGGCAGAAAGGCAAGCAAAGGAATATGGTCATGGTTTGGATCGAGAACTCTGTTTTTTAGCAGTACATGGATTTTATCATTTATTAGGATATGATCATATGAATGAAAAGGATGAGAAAATTATGTTTCAAAAGCAAGAGGAGGTCTTAAAAGAATATGGACTCGAAAGATAAAAAAACAGTTTATACCAAAGATTTAGGAAAGTCATTGAATCATTCTTTGGATGGATTAATATTAGCGGTAAAGAAAGAATCTAGTTTGAAAATTCTTATTGGGGTGGCACTTCTTGTCCTTATGCTGGGGGTTCTTTTTCAAGTGTCCGCTGTGGATTGGCTTTTTATTCTTCTTATGATTGGTTGTTGTTTTGGAGCAGAGCTTTTTAATACGGCCATCGAGAGTGTGGTGGATTTGGCTACTCAAGAAATACATCCCTTAGCGAAAGCAGCTAAAGATACGGCTTCGGCGGCAGAACTTGTTTTTTTAGTCATGTCAGCGATTATGCTCTGTATTATTTTTATTCCTGAGGTCATGACTTTATTCGAAATGGCTTAAAGTCATTTTCTTTTTTTGATATTTTAGAGTATTATATAATAAAGAAGAAAAACAGGAGGTGTTTTTTATGAAATGTGGAACGGTAACGATTATGGGACGGCCAAATGTTGGAAAAAGTACGCTTTTAAATAGTCTTATGAATATGAAATTAGCGATTACTACGGATAAGGCTGGGACTACGCGTAATATTATAGAAGGAATTTATCAAGATGAAGATTCACAAATTATTTTTATTGATACTCCTGGTATTCATAAACCAATGTATAAATTGGGTAATCTATTGAATCGTAAAGCTTATCAAAATATCGATAATGCTGATATTATTTTGTTTTTAATCGATGGATCTACTGGGTTTGGAAAAGGAGATCAATTCGTTTTAAACAAATTAGAAGAAAAGAAAGATACACCTTTATTCTTAATTATTAATAAAATTGATAAAATGAAGAAAGAACAGTTGATTCAGACGATTAATCAAGTGAAAGATGTTTGTAATTTTGCTGAGATTATTCCTATTTCGGCTTTGAAAAAAACGGCTATTCAAGATTTAATTCATACCATAAAGAAATACTTACCCTTGGAAGAGGCTATTTTTGAGGAAAATGAATTAACCAATGTTTCTACCCGTTTTTTAATGGCAGAGTTTGTGCGGGAAAAAGCAATGATGTTAACAAGGCAAGAAGTTCCTCATGCTATTACTTGTTATGTGGAAAATTATGAAGAGGAAGATAATCTTGTCCATATTCAAGTGTTACTTGTTGTCGATCGCGAAAACCTAAAAAAAATTTTAATTGGAAAAGGGGGAAGTATGTTGAAAAAGGTTGGTACTTTAGCAAGACATGATATGGAAGAGTTTTTAGGAAAGAAAGTTTATTTGGAATTACATGTTAAAGTAATCGAGAATTGGAGAGATCAAGAAAAACTTTTAAAAGAATTAGGCTTTGATGATGAATAAAAATTTTTCTTTTTTCTCATGATAAGAGTAGGTGATGAAAATGGAAAAATTAGTTTGGGAATTATTTCAAAAAACAGGTGATATTAAATATTATTTATTAGCTAAGAGAATGGAAGAATGTGATCAGGATGAAGATAGTGGATGTAAAGGGACTGGTGTTGTCTGAGACGAATTATAGTGATTCTAGTAAAATATTAAATGTTTTAACGGAAGAATATGGTTGTATTGGAATATTATCACGAGGTTGTCGAAATTTAAAAAGTAAATTAAGAGGGGTTTCGCGAAAATTACTTTATGGGGTTTTTCATTTTTATTATAAAGAAAAGGGTCTTTCTACTTTAATTAGTGTTGATGTTTTAAATAGTTATCCCAAGACGATGATGGATTTAAAAAACATTGTTTTTGCTTCTTTTCTTTTGGATTTAACAGGACAGGTCGTAAGACAAAGTGAAGAACGTTCTATTTTATCTTTGACCCTAGCTGCTTTGGATAAGATCGAAGAGGGGATGGATCCTTTTGTTATTACGAATATTTTAGAATTAAAATTTCTTTCATTTTTAGGGGTTAGTCCTACGCTTGATCAGTGTGCTATCTGTGGAAGTATTCATAATATCGTGAGCGTTAGTTCTACGGCAGGTGGACTGGTTTGTGGTGATTGTTCTTCTCTTCAACAAGATGGCTATTATAGTGAAAAAGTAATACAATTATTACGGATGTATTATTATGTGGACATTCATAAGATTAGTAAAATATCAGTTAGTGCGAAAGCGAATCAAGAGATTAATCAGTTTTTAGATGATTATTATGATCGCTATACGGGTATTTATTTAAAAAGTAAAAAGCTATTGCAAAATGTTTCTCGTATCATGCCAAAAGAAAACATATGATTTTTAAGACCATATGTTTTTTCATAATTGGCTCTATCATATTATATTTTTTTGATTTTAGCTTTTCCAAGCTTTTTTTCTTTTTTATATCCTAATAGACATCCGATGAGTACTCCTAGATTAAGTTTTATGAAATAAGAACTTGTAGTTATCACATTTTGGGCTTTTAATTCATCGACGGGAAAAGATTTGTCATAATCAATATAGTTGGTTTCTAGTATGGCAAAAGGTTCATTGTCTTCTAAAACCAAAGGAGAAGTATCTTCGTTTTTGTATTTTTCAACTTTGTCTGCATTTTCGAAGAATTCTATGACTTCGTCCTGTTTAAACTTATTTAAAATCTCTTGTGCTGTTTCTTCCGATATTTGTCCTTTGGAGGGATATTTGTAAGAGCATTGATATATTTCTTGGGTATAAACTTTGTCTTTTTCTAGTTCTTCATAGGGCATAACAAGGAATAATTTTAAAAGGGGGATCTCTTTTAAATTTCTTTCGCTAATTAAGTGGTAGGCGGGCAAATCCGTTTTCATTTTGTTTTCTTTTTTGTAAAGAGAAGTTAGGGAAATTTTTCCGTTGTCACTTCATAAACATCCTCTTTATCCGTAATAAAAGGATATTTTCCAGTAATACTTCCACTGACAATACTAGACATCGTTGCAATACTAGCCCCTAGTAACATTCCTATCGTATCATAGCCTATCTTTTTTTCGTTTTTCATTTTATTCTTTTCCTTTCCGTGTAAAGTAGTTATATTTTAGTATGATTTTTCTTTTTTGGCAATTTTTTGTTTCTAATTTCTACATCGGCGTTGTTTAAAAATTCGTTTTAGATTATCTTTTTGTCATGATCGAGACTTAAAAAACAATTAATCTTTGCAAAACAACACAGATAACAGTATAATAAAAGAAGAAAAGAGGGATCTTATGTCAAAGAATATAGGAATTATGTGTAGTAGTAATAAAAATTGTAATTTAGAATCCAGAATGCTTGCTGAGAATATTGCTCAAGCCATTAGTAAAACAGATTTTGGAGTTGTCATGGGAAGTGGTATGACTGGTCTTATGGGACAAATCAAAGAAATCTTTTCGGAGAACCAAGTTCCTTTAGAAGTTGTTGGAGTAGAAGGCGATGATGATTTAGAAACGAGTGTCGGAGATCTTAAGGTTACAGCACCTTCTTCATTCGCACGGACAGAACACCTTTATCAAGACAGTGATATAATACTTTTTTTACCTGGAGGGGTAGGAACTTTAAGTGAATTTTATTCTATGCTTGATTATAAATTGGAAAAAGGAGAAGGGAAACCTTTAATTCTTTATAATGAAGATCATAGTTTTGATCTGGTGTTAAAAGATATCAAAGAACGATCAACCAAAGGTGGGTTTATTGATCCTAAGGCTCTTTTCGATTTTGAGGTTGTAAATAATCAAAAAGAGTTTGATCAAGTGTGTCAAAAATATCAGGAAGAAAAAGAAAGGATACGGTAACATGAAAAAAAATATAACAATGGAGAAATTAGTGGCTTTTTGTAAACAATATGGATTTATTTTCCAAGGAAGTGAGATTTATGGAGGACTTGCTAATACTTGGGATTATGGCCCTTTAGGAAGTCGTTTAAAAAATAATGTCAAAGATTCTTGGCGGAAACGTTTTATTCAAGAGCGAAGAAATGCTTATGAATTGGATGCGGCTATTTTAATGCATCCAAGAGTATGGGAAGCGAGTGGTCATGTCGCTAGTTTTAGTGATCCTTTGATTGATTGTAAGTCTTGTAAGATGAGACATCGAGCGGATAATTTAATCGATGATTTTGACCCAGATGCTCATGCCGATGGAATGACACAGGATGAGATGATGCAGTATATTAAAGAGCATAAGGTACCATGTCCTCATTGTGGGAAAAGTGATTTTACTGATATTCGGCAATTTAATCTTATGTTTGAAACCCATCGAGGAGTAACCGAAGATAGTAAAAGTAAAATATATTTACGGCCTGAAAATGCCCAAGGGGAGTATGTTAATTTCTTAAATGTAAAACGTTCGATGAGAGCAAAGTTACCATTTAGTATTGGACAAATTGGAAAAGCCTTTCGCAATGAAATTACCCCGGGAAATTTTACTTTCCGAACCATTGAATTTGAACAGATGGAATATCAAACCTTTTGTAAAGAAGGAACAGATAGCAAATTGTATCAATATTTTAAAGATTATGCGAAAAAATATTTTATGGATTTAGGTTTAAAGGAAGAAAATTTACGTTTTCATGATCATGAAAAATTGGCTCATTATGCGAAAGAAGCTTGTGATATTGAATATCAATTTTGTTTTGGTTGGGGGGAGATTAATGGAACTCACAATCGAACCGATTATGATTTATCAAGACATCAAGAGTATTCTGGTGTTTCTCAAGAGTATTTGGATCCGGATACGAATGAAAAATTTATTCCTTATATTATTGAATCTACGGTTGGTTGTGATCGTTTAGTGTTAGCTTTATTAGATCAAGCGTATGAAGAGGAAACCTTAGAAAATGGAGAGACAAGAGAAGTACTCCATCTTCATCCATTCTTAGCACCTTATAAAATAGCGGTTTTACCACTTGTTAAGAAATATCATAGTGAGAAAGCATTAGAGATTTATCAAGATCTTACAAAAGATTTCTTTGTTACTTATGATGAGACGGGATCGATTGGAAAACGCTATCGGAGACAAGATGCCATTGGAACTCCTTTCTGTTTAACAGTTGATGATGAAACGATGGAAAAGGGAACCGTTACAATACGGGATCGGGATAGCATGGAGCAGATTACATTGTCCCTTGATGAAGTGAGAACCTATATTCAAGAGAAATTGCGGTTCTAATGAAACCAGAAAATGCTATCTTGATTATTATATTAAAATGAAAGAATATCAGTTAGGTAGGTGTTGATTTTGAAAATTGGTGAAATAAAGGGAATTGTGATTGAAGCGGATGGAACAGAACATCCTTATGGAATTTGTCGTATGGTACCGGCAAAAGTTTTAGTGGAAGAGGAGGGCCATGATACTTCTTTCGAGGAGGAAATTGTTTTTTCTAAATGGTTTCAAGAGGCAAAAATTCCTTATGATTTTTCTCGTTCTATTTATTCTCAAATGCCAGAACTTACCCAATATGGTTTGAGTTTTATTACCAATGCTAGCTCTGTTTCGGCAAAGCTTAAAACTTATTATGTCTTTTTAATTCATGCTCCTAATAATATTACCGAAGAAGCGAAAGAGGCTTTGGCTACTCATTATCAGGAATTAAAAGAGGCTTTATCTGTTGATAATTCTTATTTTCAAGGAGAAGTCTATCAAGATGGAGAACCGATTTGGCCTGATTCTAAATATGATTTAGATGAATTTTATGATGCTCTTGAAATTGAAAAAATAAAGAAACAAGAGAATCATACAAAAGGGAAATAGGGAAGGAGTATTGTATGGTATCTCCTGATAATCAAAGTAGTTTCAAAATAATTGGTAAAACACTTTTTCATCTTTTCCTTTTTTGGCTATTTAGTTTTTTCATTTTTCATGTATCTTTTTTTCAATCAAAAGAAATAGGTCCCACGCAGGCATTTTTAGTGGATGGAGTTATAAAGTGAATCCTTTTATTTTTTTGCTTTGCATATTGATTTTTTTATTTTTATATACTTTTTTTGGCAAGAATACTTAAAAAAAGATTTTAAGCAAGGGGAAGAGAAAAATCGAATGTTTGTTATTTTTTCTGCTTTTCTCTTTTTAATTTTTATTCTTCTTGAATTCCTTATTTTATTATTTGTTCTTGGTTTAGATATTAGTTGGGGTACGGTTTTAAATTTTCCTGTCGAAGAAATTTATCTTTTTGTTTTTATTTACTTATTGCTTTTTCCTCTTTTTGATACAATTCGGGAGAGAAGAAAACAGGGAAGAAGATAATTTATTTTTTGGTGATGACAATTTTGTTGAAAATTTAAGTCAAAAAAAGTTGACAAAGCTTCCTGTTTTGCATATAATATTAGCAGTTAGAAAAGGAAAGAGATTTTATATCCACCTGATTGCGAAGAGTGATAGGTAAAAAGCCAAGAAATGAATAACATTTATTTATGATGGTTTTTTAGTGGGTATAAAATGCCCACTTTTCTTAATTTATGGAGGTGTTAACTATCGCAAAGGATAAGAATAGCCAGATGATCAATGAGGATATCACGGCCAAGGAAGTCTTAGTGATCGGTCCAAATGGAGAACAAGTAGGAATCAAATCAAGAGAAGATGCTCTTACGCTTGCTCGTTATGCTAATTTGGACTTGGTTATGATGAATCCAAATGGTAATCCACCAGTTTGTAAGGTCATGGATTACAATAAGTATCGTTATGAACGGCGTAAGAAGGAAAAAGATGCTTTAAAGAAGCAAAGAGCAAATCAGGCGGAATTAAAAGAGTTTCGTCTTTCCCCTGTAATTGATGTAGGTGATTTTGAGACAAAATTAAAAAATGTTTTAAAATACTTGAAAAAAGGGGATAAAATTAAACTTTCGATTCGTTTTAAAGGAAGACAAATGGCTCATACAGAATTAGGGCAAGAGGTTTTGGAGCGCTTTGCAAATCGCACCTTGGAATATGCAGAAATTAGTGAAAAGCCAAAACTAGATGGTCGGACCATGACGATGATGTTAGTGCCAAAAAAAGATAAGTAGGAGGAGATATTATGCCAAAAATAAAAACACATAAAGGAACAAAAAAGGTATTAAAAGTAAGAAAAGGTGGCAGTATCAAAATTGGACGTCCAGGAAGTCGTCACAATACAGGATACAAACCCACAAAAGTAAATCGTAAAAATAGAAAGGGATCAAACTTAAGTAAAGCGGATCAAAATCGTTTAAAGAATATTATTTAGTTTGATTTAAGGAGGAGATATTATGGCAAGAGTGAAAAATGGAGCGACAACAAAAGCTCGTCATAAAAAAGTATTAAAACAGGCGAAAGGATATTTTGGAAGTAAACATAGACTTTATAAGAGTGCGAAAGAACAATTAATGCATTCGGGACAATATGCTTTTCGTGATAGAAAACAAAAGAAAAGAGAATTTCGTAAATTATGGATTACTCGTATTAATGCAGCCTGCCGTGAAAATGGCATTAGTTACTCTCGTTTTATTGAGGGGTTAAATAAAGCTGGAGTTGAAGTAAACCGTAAAATGTTATCTGAAATTGCAATACATGATGAAAAAGCATTTCAAGAGCTTGTAGAAATAGCCAAGAAAGGAAAAGAAGGAAAAGTAACCCCTAGTACGGCTTTAAAAGGACAAGAAGTTATTGTTGAAAGTAAAGCAGGAAAAGAAGAAAAGGAATCTACGACCTCAAAAGAAGAAACAAAAACAGAAGAAGAAAAAGTAGATTATAGTAAAATGACAGTTGCCGAATTAAAAGAAGAAGCAAAGAAGAAAAATGTTTCTGTAACCGGAATGAAGAAAGCTGACATCATTGCAGCTTTAGAAAAATAAACATATTTTGGAATTTAGTTATCGAGTGCCTATTGGTGATAACTTTTAGAACAAAATAGAAGAAATAACGAAAAGGAGAAGAAAAAATATGACTGTTGTATCAATGAATTATTTATTAGAAGCTGGTGTTCATTTTGGACATCAAAAAAGAAGATGGAATCCGAAGATGAAGGAGTACATCTACACAACTCGTGATGATATTTATATTATCGATTTAAAGAAAGCGGTAGAGTGTATTGAAAAAGCATATGAGGCTTTAAAGAAGATTGTAGAGGATGGAGGACAAGTTTTATTTGTAGGAACGAAGAAACAAGCTCAAGAAGCAGCGGAAGAAAATGCGGTTCGTACGAATATGTTCTTTGTAAATGAAAGATGGTTAGGGGGGACCTTAACAAACTTTAAAACGATTCGTTCTCGTGTTAAGAGAATGGAAGAAATTGAAAAGATGGAAGAAGACGGAACTTTTGATTTGTTACCAAAGAAAGAAGTGATTGGTCTTAAGAAAGAATATGAGAAATTAAATAAGAATTTAAGAGGAATTCGGGATATGAAAAAGCTTCCTAATGCTTTAATTATTGTTGATCCTAGAAAAGAAGAAATTGCAATCAAAGAGGCTCATATTTTAGGAATTCCAGTATTTGGTGTGGTTGACACAAACTGTGATCCGGATATGGTTGATTATGTTATTCCAGGAAATGATGATGCAGTTCGTTCTGTTAAGCTATTAATTGGGGCTTTAAGCAATGCAATTGCCGAAGTAAATGGTAATGAGATCATTGACTATGTTAGTGATGAAGATAAGAATAAAGAAGCAAAGAAAGCGCCAAAGCAAGAGAAAAAAGTAGATAAGAAACAAGAACAAGAAGAAATAAAAGAAACTTCAAAAGTTGAAGAAAAAGAAGAAAAAAAGAAAGAAGTTGTCGAGAAGAAAGAAGAGGCAAAAGTTGATTATAATGAATTAACTTTAGCAGAATTAAAATCTATGGCCAAAGAGGCTGGAGTTAAGGGATATTCTTCTATGAAAAAAGCAGATCTTGTTGCAGCTTTAGAAAAATAATTTTATAATAAAAAAGAGGGGGGAGGGCAGGTTTTTTGCTTTCCCTTTTTAATAGAAAGGAAGATAATATGTTTCAGGCAAGTGATGTTAAAGAATTAAGAGAGCGTACTGGTGCAGGAATGCTTGATTGTAAGAAAGCACTAGAAGCGAATCATGGTGATATGGAGAAATCCATTGATTGGTTAAGAGAAAAGGGAATTAGTAAGGCAGCAAAGAAAGAGAGTAGAATAGCAGCGGAAGGATTAACAGATGCTGCTTGTGAAGGGAATAAAGCAGTTTTAGTTGAAGTGAATTGTGAGACAGATTTTGTAGCGAAAAACGAAGATTTTAAAAAGCTTGTAGCTTCTATTAAAAAGACTTTATTAGAACGTGATACTGTTTCTACGATGGAAGAGGCAAATGTTCTTGTTATGGTAGATTCGAATGAAACTATTCAAGAAGCGGTTGTTAATTTTACTGCGAAAATTGGAGAAAAAATTTCTTTCCGTCGTTTTGAAATTCTTGAAAAAACAGACAATCAAACTTTTGGAATTTATTCTCATTTAGGTGGAAAAATTACAGCAGTTGTTGTTTTAGAAGGTTGTGGACAAGACATTGCCAAAGAAGTAGCAATGCATGTTGCAGCAATGGCTCCTGTTTGTATTCGTCGGGCTCAAGTTCCACAAGATATGGTTGAACGGGAATCAAATGTCATCAAAGAACAAGTTATGAACGAAGGAAAACCAGCAGATATTGCTGAGAAAATGGTAGCGGGACGTTTAAATAAGTTTTATAAAGAAATTTGTTTAGAGGAACAAGAATTTATTAAAGATTCTAGTATGAATGTTTTAACATTTGTAAAGAACAATGGTGGTAGTATTATTGCTATGGTTCGTTATCAAGTAGGAGAGGGCATTGAAAAGAAACAGGAAGATTTTGCAAGCGAAGTTATGAGTCAAATCAATGCAACGAAATAAGAACGATGAAAAAGTGGTTGGTTCTTGGGTGTGTTTTTCTTTTCGGTTTTCTTGTTGCAACGAATTGTAAAGTAAAAAAAGTAGAAGAAGTCACAGATTCTGAGAGAGTATCTTTGGAGTATTATAATAGTGTATCAGCGAATAACCCTTTTCAATATGTTGATTTAGATGGGGCAGTTTCTTTGTTACAACAGAATGGTATTCTTTATATTGGATATCCTGAAAGCGATGCTTCCAAGGAAATTGTTTCTGTTTTAACTGAGGTATGTAAGGGAAGTAATTTTACAGTTTCTTATTTCAATCCTAAGGGAGAGGAAGAGAAAGAAAAGTATCAAACTCTTTTGGATACTCTTCATGTAGATGAGTTAGTGATTCCATCGGTTTATTTTGTAAAAGATGGACAAATTCTTTTGAAAGATACTTCTTTTGCAAAAGAAAATTTTGATTATTATACCAAAGAAGAACGAGAAAAATTAAAAGAAAAATATCAGAAAATGATGGATAAATATGCTTTAGAGATGGCATCTTAAATTTTTCCATAGAAAAAGTTAGCTTTTTTTAGCTAGCTTTTTTTGGCGATTAATTTAATTTTAATTTTGGCTTTTGTTTCTTGATATTGATTTTTAAATTCTTTTGTTTTTTCGGGGAGAGTTTGGGCTGCTTTGAGAAATTTTTTGGCTGTGTTTGGATAGTTTTGTTCAGCTAACAGAAGGGCAACATCTAAAATAAGAAAGGCTTTTTCTTGATTTTCCATATTTAATTCTACTACGTAGGTTTCGATTTGGTCTAATTTATCTTGCTGATCGGAATGGAGTAAGGATTCTACGGTGTCTAGATTTTCTTGGTAAGGCTTTTCTTTTTGTTCAAAGATGTCTCCATATTCTTTGGATAGTCTTTGTCCTTCATAGTAATCAAAGATAGGGTTTTGAAGAACTCTTTCAATATCCGCTTCTTTTTCTAGGGAAAGATGGGGATTATGATAGGCTTTTTGTAATATTTTGTATTTTAAACGGGTAATACTGTGTAATGCTTGACGATATTTTGCTTGTTCTTCTTCTGTTTTTTCTTTCGAAGCCAGTAAGATTTCTTTTGCTTTTTCTTGTTGCTTGATAAAAGTATAGAAGAAAGTGAAGAAGGCTTTTTGTGATTCTTTTTCAGGATTACTTCGATAAAATTTATATTGTTCCAAATAAGGAAGTGCTTCCCTTGCTTCTTTTTCATTATAAGCTAAAAAAAGGTAGCACTGTATGATATGATAGTAGTCATAGGCGTTATAAGGGTTGATACTAACTGCTTTTTTATATTCTTTAATGGCTGCCGGAAAGTACGCTAGTTTTTGATACATTAAGCCTCTTAAAGAATGATACATGGTATCCTCTTCTTTGTCTATAAGATTTTCTAATTCTTTAAAAAGTGGTTCTAGTTCTTTTTTGTTGATTGTGCCATGTAATAATTCAACAATTTCTTTGTATAAATTTCTAATTCTTTTATCCTCGTTTTGTTGAATTTTTTTTTAAATTTATAAACTTGACCAAAAGGAGCATATTCTTGCTTCTCTCTTTTACAAGCAAAGCAGTATTCTTCCAAATATTTTAAAGCTTCTTTTTCATTTCCTTTGTTTAACTCTTGTTCATATTGTTGATAAAGCTCTTCTTTGGAAAGATTTTCTCCTTTTTTTGATCTTTTCCTTTTTCTTCTTTTTGACTTGTTTTCATTGGTTTAAATAATTCGTTTAATTTCATGTTTATCTTGTCTCCTTTTGGTTATTATAGCATTTTTCGTTTTGCTTGCAGTAATTTTTTTCATTTTCTTTTCAAATTCTTTTTTTTGTGGTATAATTAGTGTCGTATTTTATGGGAGTGTGAGAACTGTATGAAAAAAAGAAATGTAGCGATTATTGCGCATGTCGATCATGGGAAAACAACGTTAGTTGATGGTATTTTAAAGACTTCTGGTATGTTTCGAGATAATGAAGATATGAGTAATGTTTCGATGGATTCTAATGCTTTGGAAAAAGAAAGAGGGATTACGATTTTAGCGAAGACAACTGCTTTAGATTATAAGGGGTATCGTATTAATATTTTGGATACTCCAGGTCATGCGGATTTTGGGGGAGAAGTAGAACGTATTATGAATATGGTAGATGGTGTTTTACTAGTTGTTGATGCTTATGAAGGAGCGATGCCTCAGACACGATTTGTATTGAAAAAGGCTTTGGAGGCGAAAGTAAAGCCCATTGTAGTTGTCAATAAAGTGGATAAACCAAGTGCTCGTTGTAGTAAAGTGGTTGATGAAGTAATCGATCTTTTTATTGAATTGGGAGCGAATGAAGATCAACTTGATTTCCCTGTTGTGTATGCGAGTGCTTTGAATGAGACTTGCAGCTTAAGTGATGATATTACTACCCAACAAAAGGGTTTTGAGCTTCTTCTTGATATGATTATTAAAGAGATTCCAGCGCCAAGTGGTTCGGTGGATGCTCCTTTACAATTTCAACCAGCTCTTTTAGATTATAATGAATTTGTTGGTCGTATTGGAATTGGCCGGGTTCATAATGGGGAAATTCATACGGGTGAAATGGTGCGTTGTATTCGTTTGGATGGTAGTTTTAAAGAGTTTCGTATTCAAAAGTTATTTGGTTATTATGGTTATCAAAGAATTGAAATTGATAAGGCCGAAGCAGGTGATATTGTAGCGGTAGCTGGTTTACCTGATATTTCAGTAGGGGAGACGATTTGTAATGTGGGAGAAAATTTACCTTTACCGCTTCTTCATATTGACGAACCGACCTTACAGATGACATTTGGTACCAATTCCAGTCCTTTTGTTGGAAGGGATGGAAAGCTTTTAACGGCTCGTAAAATTGAGGATCGTCTTCGTAGGGAAACACAGAGAGATGTTAGTTTGAGAGTAGCACCAGCAACCAATGAAAGTTTTTTGGTTTCTGGTCGGGGTGAGTTGCATTTAAGTATTTTAATTGAAAATATGCGTCGAGAAGGGTTTGAGCTTGAGGTTTCTAAGCCTAAAGTTATTATCAAAGAAATTGATGGGGTAAAACAGGAACCGTGGGAAGACTTACAAATCGAAGTTCCAGAAGATTGTGTTGGAACGGTAATTGAACAATTAGGTAGTCGAGGTGCGGTTATGGAAAACATGACCAATTTTGAGAATCAAGTGCGGCTTAACTATACGATTCCATCGCGGGGATTAATTGGTTTTATGACGGATTTTATGACCATTACCAAAGGCTATGGTATTATCAGTCATACCTTTAAAGAGTATCGTCCTTATGAAGCGGTTGATATTGGAGAACGTAAACTTGGAGTTTTAGTTTCGGTGGAAAATGGAACGGCAACGGCTTATTCGATTGGAAACTTGGAGGATCGAGGTACGATGTTTATTGAACCGGGTTGTGAAGTTTATGAGGGAATGATTATAGGAGAATGCAATCGTGATAATGATTTAGCGGTTAATGTTGTAAAGGGAAAACAACTTACCAATACAAGAGCGGCCGGATCGGATCATACCGTTGTTTTGAAACGTCCTCGTCCGATTACTTTGGAGTATGCTCTTGATTATATTAATTCGGATGAATTGGTTGAAATTACACCTCATTTCTTAAGACTTCGGAAAAAAATTTTAAATACCGAGGAGCGAAAAAAATTTGATGCGAAAAAGACAAAATAAAATGATGCTTGAAAAAAGCACCATTTTTTTCATATTTGGCGGAGTGAGTGGGATTCGAACCCACGATACCCATTTTTGAGGTATAACTGATTTCGAGTCAGTCTCGTTATAACCACTTCGATATCACTCCATGAAAAGGCTATTTGATATAACCGGCATCTTTTAATCTGCTTTCAACTTCACTATTTGATACAGAACCTACCAGACGGTGGGTGGTATCTTCTTCTCCGTCTTTAAAAAAGAGGGTCGTTGGAGTTCCGCTGATTTTACTAATGTTATTCATCTCTTCTAATTCTTCTTTGCTTAAGTCTGATAAATTAATAGAATAAGCTGTCAAGTTGTTGTCACTTAATACACTTTTTAATCGGGGTGAAAATTCGGCACAATGAGAACATCCAGTTTGAATGACTTCTAGAATAAAGGTATCTTTGTTCTCTATTTTTCCCTTTAAAGTATCAAGGGAAATTTCTTCGATACTAGCGGTTGCATTACACCCTGTTAATAGGAAAGTAGCGAAAAGAATGGCTACTAGAAAGAGTATCTTTTTTTTCATTTACAGCACCTCTCATTGATTATACAACGAAAAAAGATTCTTTGCAAATGTTCTAAAATAAGATATACTTATCTTAGGATTTGGGGTGATTCTTGTGATATTGCGAAAACCTTATGCTTTCTTGATTAAGTATTTTCAAGTGATTCATTTGGTATTACTTGTACTTTGTTCTGTTTTGTTTTATCAGTCGATTACGTTACAGAATTTTGTTCGGGATTTTATTAGTACGGAAAGTTATAATGCCTCTTTAGAATCTGTGCATCGTTATGTGAACTTTACTAGCTATGTTGCTTTCTTTCTTCTTTTTGCTATTCTTTTCGTTTTAATGATTTTGTTACGTTATAAAAAGAAGCCGTGGAAGATTTATCTATTTATCTTTTTTGCGTATATCTTTTTGTTTATTGTTTTCCTTTATATTGCTTCTTTCTTTGATCGCTACGATGTAACTTCTTCTATGACTACAATTATGGCAGGACGAGATTTGCTGTTCTTAGCGACATTACCTCAGTATTTGGTTTTTGTTGTTTTTGCGATTCGTTTGCTTGGTCTTGATTTAAAACAGTTTGGCTTTAAAAAAGACGAGGAATATCTTGATGTTAAAGAAGAAGATCGGGAAGAGTTTGAGGTAAATATTTCTTTTGATAAGGAAAGTATTGTTCGTAAAATAAAAAGCTTTTTTCGTCAAGTTAAATATGTTTATGTGGAACACCGCTTCCTTTGCAATAGTTTAATCATTGCTTTGGTACTTGGTATTTCCCTTTATTGTGTTTATTATTTTGCCTATGTTTTAAAAGTATATCGGGAAGGGGATGCTTTTACAGCAAATTCTTATCAAATAGAAGTACAACATAGTTATTTGACGAATACGGATACCAATGGGGATCTCATTACTTCAGGAGATAGGGCTTATCTTGTGGTGGATGTGTCGGTGAAAAATGTAGGAAGTGCTCGTACTTTAAATTTGGATCGCTTTCATTTGATGAATCGCAGTGAGGCTTTTTCACAGGTTACCAATCAATATGCTGCTTTTGCGGATTTAGGGAATAGTTATTCGGGTCGAAAATTAGAACATAATGATAGTGTTCGTTTCCTTTTGGTTTATCCTGTTTCTACTTCTTTGGATGCAAAGCATTACATTTTATATTATCAAGATGTTGATAAAAATTTATCGATCAAAAAAATTCAATTAAATGTCGATGATGTTTTAGAAATAAAAAATAAAGAGGAATATTCTCTTTCCAATGAAGTTATTTTCCCGACAGGGGACAATTTAGCGATTCTTTCCGCTTCGATCGTTAACTCTGCTACTTATAGTACGTATCGTTGTGATGATGTGGGATGTTCAATTCGACAAGAGGTTATTTCGGTTCCTGATAGACAGATTTTAGAGTTAACTTACATTAGCGATAGTTTTGAAGGAAAGACTTTTGTTGACTTTTTACAAAGATATGCTAAAATGAAGTATAGGAATATAGAGAATAAAGAGGTTACTGTAGATATTACAAGTGCGGTGAAAAGAGATTATTATGGAAATCGAGCATTTTTGACTTTACCAAATGATATAGCTTCCGATAGTTCTTTGGATCTTGTATTTGTGTTTCGGGATCAACAATATATCTATCATTTACAGTAGAAAGGAAGGTAGCGATGAATAAGAAAAAGATTATCACCATTATAATTCTTCTTCTTGTTTTGCTTCTAGCTTTTCTTCTTTTTTGGTTTTTCTATTTATCTCCTAGATTAACATTTCAAAAGCAAGAAGAAGAGTTTCGCAAAGCAGGGGAGCGATATTTCGAGATTAATGCGAATTTGTTGCCAAAAGAGGAAGGCAGGTATGCTGGTGTTTCTTTAGCGGTTTTGACAGAGCAGAAATATTTGGATCGGCAGTATGTTCCAAATAGCGATAAGTTATGTGATGTAGATGCTTCTTTTTATCGAGTAATTTATCGGGATGGTGAATTGGTTCCTCATTATTATTTAAAGTGCGGATCTTATGAGTCGGATGTAGATCATGAAGGGCCAGAGATTACTTTAAATGGAGGCGATACGGTTCAGTTAAATTTAGGAGAAGCTTATCAAGAACAAGGAGTAAAAAGTGTTGTCGATGATACGGATGGACCGATGAAGGTGGAGGATGTTTCGATTAAAGGTACGGTTGATAGTAATACGATTGGTGCTTATACCATTACCTATACGATTTATGATTCTTTTTTCAATAAAACAGAAAAAGAAAGAACGGTTCAAGTCGTTGAAACATTAAATCATATTATGGATCAAGCTGGTATTACAACTTATCAGGGATTGGTTGAAAATAATTATGTTTCTTTTCAACATATGTTGTTCCGTATTGTTCGAAAAAATGAAGATGGGACCATTGTCCTGGTTAGTGATGATCCGATTGCTAATGTAGATTATTCTAGTAGCGATGGAAGATTTGAAGATAGTAGTTTGGATCATTATTTAAATGATTATTTTGCTTCGTTCTTTGAAAAGAAGTATGCAGATTTGCTTGTGGATCAAGCTTGGTGTGATGATGTTATTACGATGGATAATGTAATGACTACTGATTGTAGTCGCACTTCTTCGAAAAGAAAGGTAGGTATTTTATCGTTACAAGATTATAATGCAAGCCTTTTGAATGGACAGAGTTATTTGGATATGAGGAATTTGTTCTGGATGGCCAATTTTGATGAAAATGGTAATCCTTGGACTTTATCTACTATTTTTGCTTATCCCGATCGGGTAGAAGCGATGAATGGTTCACTATTAGTAAACGTACGACCTGCTATTGTATTGAAAAAAGATATTGCGGTTTTAGATGGTGATGGTAGTCAACTCGATCCTTATATTTTAGTTTCTGAAAAATCTGCGCATAGGAGTTCTCCTTTAAATGAAAGACATACAGGAGAATACCTTAATTATTCGGGTTACTTATGGCGAATCATGGATACGGAAGATGATTTGACGGAAGCGATTATGGTACGAAGTCTTAGTGATGGAGCGAATGAGATTTCAATTTCTTATCAGAATACTGGAGAAAAAGTTTATAATCCAAAAGAAGAAGGGAATATTGGTTATCAAATAAATTACAATATGACTAATTATATTGATACGAGTTATTTGGTTCGGCATGAGATCGAAGTTCCTATTTATCAAAATGCGGTGACTTATTTAGGAAATCATTCTACGGAAACTTATGAAGTATTATTAAGTGCACCTTCTACGTTTGATTTGTTTAGTGCGAAAGGCAACATTGGACCAAATGGAGGTTATTGGTTAATGGATTCTAGTCAAGCGACCAATAATAGAACGCTTGTCTTTCCGGTTGGCAATACGCCTCTTGGAGCGGTAGTAGATGATTATACTTCTGCTGGAGTAAAAGTGAAAGTGAAATTTAATAAGAAAGTTTATATTCGTGGTGGTAGTGGAACAAGCAATGATCCTTATACCTTAGCACAGTAAAGGAAGTGGTTTTATGAAAAAGAAATATTTGTTTTTCCTTTTGGCTCTTGTTATTGTAGTCCTCCTTCTTATCTTTTTCCTTTTCTTCTTTGAGAGAAAAAGGACTAGCGATTTTAAGATTGTTTCAGAAGCGGAAAAAGTAGAGGAAGCGAAGCGTTATGGTGATACAGTAGTCGGTTGGCTTCGGGTGGAAGGTACTAATATTGATTTACCTTTAATTGAAAATCTTGAAGGGACCAATATTTTGAGAGATGATTATGATTTTGCTTGGACGAATTCTTTCCCTGATTCCAAAAGTAATCGTCCAGCCTTTATTTCTCATAATATTCGCAATGTATCGAAAAATCCAGTGGTTGGAGATGATACCATGTTTCGTTTTGAACAATTGATGTCCTTTATTTATCCTGATTTTATTAAGGACAATCAATTTATTGAGTATACCAATCAAGATGGAGAGACAGCTTTGTATCGAATTTATGCGGTGAGTCTTTTAGAAGATAATCAAGAGGCTTCTTATAGTGATACTTATACGAAAGAAGAACAGGAAGAGTATATTAAAAAAGCCAAAGAAGAGAGTATGTATGATATGGATGTTGATGTAAATTCAGGCGATTTACTACTTACTTTATTTACTTGTACAAGATTTTATGGCTTTACGAATGATTATTCTTTCCGGGTGGATGCTAGGAAGTTACGAAAAGGGGAACGAACAACTTTGGCTGAGGTAAAGACTAATGATAACTATAAAGTAATAAAAGATAGGATGGAAGAAGGTGAAGAAGATGAACCAGTTTAAATGGGGCATTCGAGGTGGAGTGATACTAGTTCTCTTTGCAGCGATGTTTTTCTTCTTAAATACGGGTAGTGTAAAAGCAGAAAATAATACAACAGCTTGTACGAGTTCTTATGTTGAGAAAACTTATGTCGATCGACTTCAGTATACGCAGGATGGAAATGTGATTCATTTCTCTGGTGCAACGGGCTTATATTATCGAACAAGTGAGAATAATACAAATCAATATCCAGATGCCGATGGAAATTTTACTCTAACGATTGCAGGGAATCAATTGGAAGTTCAATTTTTCCTTCAAGCGGATGATGGGGCTTGTTCTAGTGATACTTCCATTGTAACGTATACGTTATATGCGGAAGTTTCCTCAGAAAATGAACTTTATAACAATGAGATATGTGTGAATTATCGTCAAAGATGGGGTGATAATGAAACAATGAAAAATGCGGTTCCTTATTGTTTCTCAGAGTATACGATGTATCAATATTCTTATGATCAAGTAGCAAGTTGGATTCAGAATGCGGAAACGGCTTATAATGATGGATTGGGTCAGACTTCTACAATTACAAAAGATGAGTTAACTAATGTTGAGGATGTTACTTCGGGAATTGGTGGTGTATGTAATTATTATACCGATCAAACAGAGCTTACTTATAGCCATGTAGAAACAGATGCTAATGGTGGTGGAAGTAGTTGTCGTCAAACTTGCAAAGAAACTCTTACGATAACGTTTAATGGCCCTGTTGCAGCGCAAGCTGGTATGTGTATCGCCTATGCGGCAGAGGTTCGTTCTCAGGTTGTTTGTGAGTATGCCTATACGGCTCCAATGCCAACGCCAACGGCTGCTTGTGTGCCAACGGCTGCTTGTTACAATGCTTCGGTTGGGGAGACGACCAAAGGGGGTCCTTCCGAAAATTTTGATCAATGTATTATGAGTTGTGATGGAGGAGAGTATTCTCAAAGTTGTATTGATACTTGCTATGCTCAAGTTTATGAAAACGATTCTCTAGCAGTATCAAGCCCATTTGATAACACAAATGGAATTTTAACTTACAATAGTAAAGGTGGGGTACAAACTTTACCAATGGCTGATAGTAATTGTTTGGATCCTTGGAGTGTTGATCCAAATAATGAAGCCCAAATTCAAGCTTTATATCAACAACATATCACCAATCCAGGTGGAAGTTATGTTAATGGACATTGGGTTCCGGGGGGAAGTTGTTCTAGTACCATTGGTCAATATTATTTCTCTACTTTAGAGATTACTAGAAATACCGTTAATCAAGTTCATGGTAATTGGGTGGATCAATTTGGTCAAAAAACTTATTGTGCTTCGGATGATGGGTTCTTGAGAGCTTGTTTACTAAACGGTGCTGCTAACTGGTGTAACGATACTTGTGTTTGGGTCAATCGTTGTCCAGCAGATTCCCCACAATCACAAGCGGCAGCGGATGCTTTATATCAACAACAAGTGGCAGAATATAATGCGGCAAAACAAAGTTGTGAAAGCAAGAACAACACGAAAGAAGCAATTTGTTCCAATGAAAAAGTTCTTTATCGAATTGATGTTGATAATGGAGCGAATGTAAATGAAACAAAGAATTATGCTGATTTTAGTGATCATTTTTATGCAGAACAAACACAGGGTAGTACGGCGATAGGAGGATCGGATCCAACCATTGTTCGTGATACGAGTGGTTTATGTATGGGTGATGCTAGTGATACTGTGAATCATTACCGTACACTTTTAACCTTTGCTGATGCCTATGCCAATAATAAGAGTGGTCAAGTGGTAACAAAATTACCAGCAGGTTATGAGGAACTTTATACACCTATTGGTAATCAGTTCTGTACAAAATTAACTTCGGTACCAACCAATACGGCTTGGTATGTATGGAAAGTGGACGATAAAGGTGATGTCAATGCCCTAACAGCCGAGAGAAGACAAAAAATTGAAGAAGATACGGTTAATAATATTCATGTAGGGGTAGAGAATTTTGGTTACTTTGGTTGGAATATTAATTTACAATGCTTCTATTCCGTGATTAATCCAAATGATCCGCCTGATCCAGATAGGGATGATCCAGGAGAAAACAATGGGAATGATCCAACGAAAGATTTCTTGTTCCGGGCTGCTTCTCTTGATAATCTGTTCCCTAATGATCGGGAACCAAACTTTAACTGGAGTTGTGATGCGACAAACTTAATCAATAGCGATTATCCAGTACAACCAGTAGCGACAAAAGAACTTATTGAGGATCGTGGGGAATCTATTTACAATAAATCAAATGAAGGCCTTTATCTAGATTACTATATTGAAATAGGACCAGAGGACATTAACAAAATTCGTGATTATAACGAAAAGTGGGGTGGTAATTATTCTGAACCATCAAGTGATAGTGAGAATGTTTCCGCTGGTAGTGATAAGACAGCAGGTGTTACCGTTTACCGCAGCCCTTTCCTTCATAATTATTTGGGAACGGATGTCGTAAAACGTTATGGTTTGATTGGATGTAATAACCAAGCGACAGGTGGTAATGCCAACGGTACTGGTACTTGTGATATAGCAGTTTATCAAGATAGTCTCGGCTGCTACAATGAATATATGAGTGAAAGTGTTCATTAAAGGAGGTTTTTATGAGTAAAGCAACATTATTAATTGGAGTTTTGATCCTTGCTCTTTTTACCTTTGGAGTTGTCAATTTGGTTCAAAACTATCAGACAGGAAATGAGTTAGATTACTATTTATTAAAAGAAACAACCGAAGCAGCGATGACAGATGCCGTTGATATTGGTTACTATCGTTTGTCTGGACTTCTTAGAATTGACAAAGAAAAATTTGTGGAAAGTTTCATGAGACGCTTTGCACAAAACGTAGCGAATAATCGGTATTATCGCATTGGTTTCTATGATATTAACGAAACACCTCCTAAAGTTAGTGTGAAGGTAGATTCGGCTACGGCCGCTTCCTTCAACAATGAGACTTTTGAAATTAGCAATCAAATTGATGCTGTTTTGGAAAGTAAATATAAAGAAAACCCATATATAAAAGATATGATTCGAGCAGGGAAGCTTGATTATACACAAATAGAAGATTAAGGAGGATTTTTAGATGAATAATTTTTCGACAGGATTAAAAAAGTTTTTCTCAAACAAAAACACGGTTACTGTCATAGGTATTTTACTTGCCATTGTTATTCTTTATATTGGATATAATTGGCGCGTAAATCAAGCGATTAATCCAATCACGGTACCTTATGCTACTACAACCATTACGGCAGGAACGCAAATTACAGAGGATATGATTGGTACAATGGAAGTCCCTCCTTCGATGTTAGAGGGAGATGTGATAAGAGATCGAGCTGATGTTGTTGATATGTATGTTAGTATTGATGGAGTGATTCCAGAGGGTAGTTTATTCTATTCACGTTCGGTTGTTACGAAAGAACAACTTCCAAATTCCATTATTATGGATTATCCTGATGGCTACGTATTATATAACTTAGATGTTGATATGGCTTCTACTTATAGTAACTCAATTGTTCCAGGTAAGTATATTGACATTTATTTAAAAGTAATGAATCGGGTTGATACAACCCAAGGAACAGCGATTACCGATCGTATCATGGTTGGAAAGCTTTTGGCGAATGTAAAAGTGTTAGCAGTTTTCGATAGTGATGGAAACGATGTTTTTGCTAATCTTGATGAAAATAGAGCGCCAGCTCAAATTATCTTTGCGGTTCCAGAAGAATATCATATTTTGCTTCGGAAAGCGAGTTATTTAAGAGCTTATGAATCAGAAATTATTCCTGTACCAACTGCGGAAGGTTTAAAAGAGGATCCAGGAGATGTAACTTTATCAAGTGAAGACTTAAAGAACTTTATTAATAATGTAACGGCAATGACAGAAGAAGATATTAATGCTAATCAATAAAACAAAAGAAAAAGGGAGTGGTTAGAGATGAATGATGCGATTTTTGATAAGATAGACTTTGGTCCTTTTCAACCTTTTCTGACTAATGATGATATTACCGATATTTCTTATTGTAATCATGGACAGGTTTGGATTCGATCTCTAACCGATGGTTCTAAAAGAGTAGAGGTAGAGGGACTTACGGATAGCTTTGTAGAAAAGTTGGCTTTTCAATGTTCTAATGTTATGGGAACAACCTTTAATGCAGCGAAGCCTTTTTTAGATGCAGAGTCTGTAGAGTTACGTCTTAACTTTGTTCATGATTCCATTGCTACGAATGGAATTGCACTTGTTATTCGTAAAACACCTGCTAAGATTCGTTTGAGTCGGGAGAAATTATTGGCAGAAGATTATTTTACTGCTAACATTCACGATATTTTAATGAAATGTGTCGAGGGACATTGCAATATCATTGTTAGTGGAGAAACTGGTTCTGGTAAAACGGAGTTTGTTAAGTATTTGGCTAGTCATACTAAAGAAGATGAAAAAATTATTACTATAGAGGACACTTTGGAATTGCATTTGGATCGAATCTTTCCTCATCGTGATATTGTCGCGATGAAGACCAATAATATTGCAAGTTATACGGATGTTTTGGTTACTTGTATGCGGCAGAATCCAAAGTGGATTTTGCTTTCCGAAGTGCGTAGTGCTGAAGCAGTTACAGCGGTAAGAAACTCTATTTCTTCTGGACATAACATTTTATCAACCATTCATGCTGACAAAGCTAGTTCCATTCCTTATCGTATGTATTCCTTATTAGAGTCTGATATTGATGTCGATCAATTTTTAACCACTATTTATCGTTATATTCAATTAGGTGTTCATATTAAAGCTTATTACAGTAAGGAATATGGTAAATTTCATCGTGAAGTTGATGAGGTCGTTGAATTCTATGTTGATGAGAACAATAAACCACAAACAAGGGTTCTTTATCAAAAAACTTTTGGAAAAGCTCCTGTTCAAAATATGCCAAGTAAGTATTTAATTGAATATTTAAGTAATCAAAACATTAATATCGAACAGTTATTTACCGATAAAGATTCCATGGGGAATATTGATCAAGAATTAGATAATTTAGCTTTGAGGGAGAAGGAAGGAACCAAAGAGGTGAAGGAAGAGAGAAAAGAGGCAGAGGATTCTCTTGACTTTTCTTTTCCTGATATTCCGAATGTTGATGAAACCCTATAGAAAGGAGGAAGCAAGATGGTATTATTCTTATTAATTGTTATTGCGCTAGCGGTTTTACTTTATCGTAATTATAAAGGGCAAAACGTAGCGAAATATTTTCAAGAACAAGTACAAATTATTTATGATCGTTTTGCTCCTTACTTTTATAAAGTAGTAAGGGAAAAAACAAAAGAGTTAGGACAAGAATATACAGCAAAGCAATATGCCATACAAGTATTATTTATGGGAGGTTTTGCTGGAGTTATTTCTTATCTTTACTTTTATAATTTGATTGTTACTGTTATTTATGTGATTGCGGCAATTGCGGTTGTTCCCTATCTTTCCTTTTTAAGATGTAAAAGAGTTTATAGTGAATTTATTTTTGAGCAAGTTCAAGTTTATACGACGAATGTTATTATGGAATTTGCTACTACCCAATCTTTTGTTAAATCTCTTGAAGGAGTAAGAGATTCTGGGGTATTGGAAGATCCGGTACTATCCGATGTACGATATATGATTGACTTAGCTTATCAGAATGGTTCTATCGATGAATCCATTGAATTTATGAATAATAAATATCCTTATTACATTGTAAAAAATATGCATCAGCTTTTCTTACAGATTACCAAAGAAGGAGCGACAGATGCGGGAGAAAGTTTGGAAAACATGCAACTTGATATCGATACTTTGGTAGAAAGTGTTTACCGCGACCGGATTGACCGGGCGACATTTCATAAAAAATTCTTACAATATGGAATTATGCTTTATTTATTAGTTATGTTAATTCAATATATGCTGGGAAGAGAAAACTATATTGCTTTGCTAGATAAGCCTTATGTTGTATTCTTGCTTCATGTCATCGTAATTTTTGATGCCTATTACTTACTAAAGGGGGAAAAATATTATAATGAGAATGTGGGGGTAGAGTAGGATGGAAATTGTTTTAGTTGCCGTTATTCTTATCTTTGTCTTTATCTATAATAATACAATTGATGATAAAAAATTTATTCGAGATAATAAAAAATATTTTGAAGTATTAAGAGAAGAAGATTATAACTTTTTATTATATGCAAGATATGGAGATGACGTTGATCCTGATGTATTATTTCAAAAAAGAATTACTTATGCCATTATCACGATTTTTATCTTTATGTTTTTATTTCTTGATTCCTTAAATTTATTAAATATCGTGTTAGCTTGTGTGGTTGGTTTTCTTATTTTTAAGATGCCTTATCAAAGATTGAAAAAATATTATAAACAACATTTGCATGAGATCGATGTTATGCTTCCATACTATTTAAAGAGTTTGGAAATTTTGGTTCAACATTATACGGTACCGGTAGCGATTGGGAAAAGTATTAATGATGCACCAGATATTTTTAAACCTGGATTAAGAGAATTGATTGAAAAGATTAATTCTGGAGATTCTAGTATTAATCCTTATATGGATTTTGCTAATGAATATCCCGTTCGTGATTCGATGCGAATGATGAGACTTTTGTATCGTTTAGGAATTGGAGGACAAGAGAAAAAACAAGAAAGACTTTTGATGTTTTCGAAAACGGTCTCTAGTTTACAAGCGAAAGCAAGAGAAACAAAATATAGAGAACGATTAAATCATATGGAACAACAGACGATGATCATGTTAATTGTAACCGGAGTTGGCGTTATGGTTATTATATTAAGTTCAATGCTTACGATGTTAGGTTAGGTATTTACGTCAACTACATGAAAAAATGGTTACAACCTATAGAGAATTTGTTATAATAAATTTGTAAGATATGAAAGGAGCGTATAAAGAATGAAAGAAGCGACAGGAGAGTTAAACATGACAGTAGTTACTATTATTTTGATTGGAGCGATTTTAGCTATTTTCTGGTTACTTTTTGGTAATGTTCAAAATACGGTTGAAGGTCAATGGAACAATACTATAGAAGACCATGGTTATAACTATGAAGATAATAGTACAAATGAAATTACAGTAGATGATTACACAATGAATTTCTAAAATAATTAAGAAGAGGTGAGATGCGATGAGGGATGCGATCGGTGGTTTATTTTCTTTACAGATTATCTTAGCTTTTATTTTGTTAGTAAATGGCTATTTGGCTTACTCTGTGAATTACACAAGAGCATTCCGAGTAAAAAATGGGATTGTTAATATTTTAGAGCAATATGAAGGTCATACAGAGGAAGCAAAGGAAAGAATTGCGGAGTATGTTGATAATATGCGATATCAAATTCCAGCTGGAATGCTTAATTATTGTCAGTTGAATGGCGCAGAAGACAACAGCTCATGTCAATGTTTTGCAAATCAAGGATATTGTATTAAGATGACGGCAGTATCTGGTACGGATCCCGAAAGTGATGAGTATCGTGGTGTTTATTATACGGTTGTAACTTATGTTAATATTGATATTCCTGTTTTGAATCGTTTCATCAACTTGGGTAATTTCTTACAAGTACGAGGTGAAACAAGAGCAATTTATACCATGGATCCACAAGTATAAAAAGGAGTGAGGACATGAACGTTATTATAGCCAATGAAGCTCGAGATATGTTATCTCAATTAAACATCGATGTCATTAAAAGTGTTACGGGTGTTCATAGTGCTGATGAGATCGTTGAAATGTTTCGTAACTTCTTTTTTGCGCGTATGATTTTAGATATTACAGCGATTGAAAATTATAATGATATTACTAATATTCAAAAAATTTCAATAGGACTTGATGCTGATAAGATTATTTTAGTATTACCAAATAATGAGATGTTTTCTTCTAGTAGTTATTTATCTAAGATCATTTCAATGGGGATTTATAATTTTACTACTACTTTAGATGGAGTAAAATATTGTTTAGAGCATCCCAACACTTATAAAGATGTTGCTCATATTCAACAACTCAGTGATTTATCAAGTACCATCAATGATAAAGTGATTCAAGGAACCCAAATCATTGGAATTAAAAATATTACGGATCATGCAGGAAGTACTACTTTGATCTATATGTTAAAAAAAGAATTAGAACAAACTTATGGGATGAGTGTTATTGCCATTGAGATTAATCGGCATGATTTTGCTTTTTTTCATGATAAAAGTATGATTTCTGTTACCAATGATGATCTCATGACGGAAATTGTAAAACATAAAGATGCTTCTATTATTTTAATTGATTTAAATGATTCTGATAATGATGGTGTCTGTGGGGATGTTTTATATTTGATTGAACCTTCTAGTATTAAGTTAAATAAATTAATGCTAAGAAATCGACATATTTTTGAAGAGTTAAAGGGTAAGAAGATTGTGTTGAATCAAAGTTTATTAACCAACAAAGATGTTATGGATTTTGAATATGAAGGAAGAACGAAAGTGTTTTATAATATTCCTCCTTTAAATGATCGAATTCATAATGAGGTTTTAAAGGATTTTCTTGTTAAGATAGGTCTTTTAAGAAAAGAGGAAAAACAAGAGACTGGTGGCAAAATATTTGGTTTATTTCGTAGGTAATAATTGACAAAGATTTTAATTTTTTGTATGATAGATGTAGTAAAGGAGATTTTTGTTTATGGGAATGATGAATATTGTAAATAATTTACCATTTATACTTGGTAATGTTACGGAAATTGATACGAGTGATACTTGTAATGGATTATTATGGTTAGTAAAATTAATTCGTCAAGGATTGTTTCCTATTTTACAATGGGGTATTCCAATTATCTTAATTGTATTAGGTACCATTGATTTAGGGAAAGCAGTTATTTCTTCGGATGAGAAACAAGTAAAGGAAGCGCAAGGAAAGTTAGTAAAACGTCTAATTTATGCAGTGTTAGTATTCTTTATTGTATTCATTGTTAACTTTGTCTTCAGTATGGTAGCTAGATTTACAGAACCAGCGAACGTAACTGGTACTGGTAATATGGAGTCTTGGCAAAATTGTTGGAATGCTGCAGGAAATTAGAAAGTATCTTGAGAAAAGTAGCAAGAGTAATTGCTATTTTTTTTGTTTTTTGATATGATAAGTATAGTTATGGAGATGAGGTCTTTATGAAGCAGAAGCATTTTATTTTTCTTTTTGTCATTTTTGTTTGTGCTTTCTTTTTGATGCCTGATGGGGTGGCAGCGGCAGGAAAACGATTGATTCATGAATGTAAATATACGGAGCAAAATTCTTTTGATGAGTATCGTAATACAGCTCTTTATATTTATGAGGATTATACTTACGATGTGGTTTTAAGCGCTAATAATCGTCTTTTTCGCTATGATACGGTTTTAGATGGGGTTGAGCCTTATTGGGTTACGGAGGTTCCTGATGATGTTGAAGTTTACATATATGGCCTTGATTTTTCTAATACGAATTGGAACGGATGCCCTCAATATATGTCACGGGAAGATGCTTCGGAAGATTTGGGACGTCCTGGAACTTTTTATTTTACATTTGGAAGTAGTGAGAGTGAGGTAAGAGAGGATACTATTGAAGGAAATGAGGTATCTATTGCTACTTTGACTCAATCAGTTGATCCGGGTATGTGTTACTACACTATTGAAGGTTATGCTACAACTGTTGATCAAGCGGCTTTTGGAGTTTATCAGCAAGAACCGACCCATTCTCCTTTTGTAGGGCTTGATTCTTATAGTGCTTCGGTTCATTGGGGAGCTCCTGGTGGAGATAACGCAGATGCGGTTATTAATCAAAGAATTAATGCGATGAATTTCTTTGGTATGGGAACTACTTATGAGGCTCTTGATGTGTTTAATTTTCAATGTTTGGATCAGGTTTATCTTGTGCGAGATGATGTTGGATCTTATTTAGTCTATACTAGTGAGTCATTTGTTCCTGATGATTCTATTACTACTAATGAATATGATATCAATACGGATGGGTATAATCAGATGATAGGGTGTGATACTTTATTTAATTTTGATGAAGAGGGTAGTGTTGGTTGGTTTTTGCAACGAATCCTTGATTATATTAAAATTTTTGCGCCTATTATTGTGGTATTATTAAGTTCTATTGATTTTATTAAAGCTATTTTCTCTTCAGATGAAAAGGCGACAAAACAAGCTCAGCAAAAATTAGTGATTCGACTTGTTTGTGCTTTGGCTTTGTTTTTGGTTCCAACGTTAGTTCAATTTTTATTGAATTTAATTAATGGTTTAAGTAATCCAAATTGTGGCTTTCATTAATCGTTTTTAAAAATTGATATTCTTTTGCTTTTTTGATATGATAGATGTAGTGATTGCTTGATTCTTGTTTATAGGTGGTGAATAATATGTGGATTTTGATAGCCGAACCTGCTGAAGCCGGTTGGATGAATAACTTTGGACGTTTGATTCTTTCTTGGCTTGATAAGGGGTGTTTTGTTCTTTTAGAATTTGTATATAAAGTGTTTTTTGTTGTGGCGAATGCAACAATTTTTTCTCCGGAATTTATTCGGATGTTTTATGCTAGAATTCAGTTGATTTTGGGTGTTTTCATGATTTTTGTAGTTTCATTCACCTTGATTAACTATGTCGTAAGCCCCGAGAAAGCGTTAGATCAGCGAGCGGGTGCTGGTAAATTTGTCATGAGAATTATTGTGGCATTATTTTTACTTACGTTGATTATTCCGATTAATATACCAAATGTAGAGGAACCTGCCGAAGGAGAAGCTGGAAGCTTAAATTATTATATGAATACGCATGGCATTTTGTTTGGAATTCTTTATAAATTTCAAGATTCGGTTATGCGAGAAAATTTCTTGGGAAAATTGATCCTTGGAATTAATACAGAGAATTCTTCTGATGTTACCTTAGATGATTTGGGAGGACAAATATCCGGTACGGTAGCGAGAGCTTTTGTCCGGCCGAATGTGATTGATACGAGTGAGCCTTATTGTGAGATGACTTATGATGAAGCTTTAGAGCAAGGAGTGACAGATCCTTGTCCAAATGTTATTTGCCCTACAACAGTTTTTACTTCTTCATACGATAATTTAGGACTATCTGGGGCAGATATTATGGATATGGTTAACTTAAATTGTTTACCCGATAATGAAAATCCTGATTGGTATGAAATTGCAGGAGCTTGGCTTATGGGAATTTTTGGTGATAGTGGAAAGCGGTATGCTTTTGCTTATACACCACTTGTGGGTGCTGCGGCATCAATTATTATGACAATTATTATTTTAGGTTTCACCATCGATATTGCTATTCGGGCGATTAAGTTGGCAGTATTGCGTTTGATTGCACCAATACCGATTATTGGTTATGTACAGCAACCGAAAGATAAAGGTGGCGGAGCTTTTGAAAATTGGGGAAGATCTTTGGTTTCTACCTATCTTGATTTGTTTATTCGACTAGCTATTATTTACTTTGTTTTATTTGTAATTCAACACTTTAGTACTATGACAAGCTTTGATAATAGTACCCTTGTCAATTCTTTCGCTACGGTGTTCATTATTTTAGGAATGTTATTCTTTGCTAAGCAAGCACCTAAATTCTTAAAAGATATGCTTGGAATTAAAGGAAATCCAATGGGTAATGTTGGACTTTCTGGAATTTTAGGTGGAGCGGCTATGGCTATCGGTGGTGGTGGTCTTGCTGGATTTGGGTTAGGCTTTATGCAAGGCGCTAATGCTGAATCTGAAGCAATAGGCCAAGGAAAAGCTTTTGGCCTTGGTAATGCTTGGTCAAAGCATCGTGATCTAGCTGCTCAAATGAAAACTGGAGATAAAGATGCTCATGGTGGCTTTCTTGGTAATTTGACTGACCGGTTGAACTTTAAGAGTAGGGAGAGAACAGCTGCTAAGCTAGGTTATGGTCAAAGAAATTTAGCACGAGCTTCTTTGGCAAAAGATCAGGCGAGAGCAGTTGCTGAACAGGCTGCTTATAATCTTAAACGAGCGGAACTTGCTTTTCAATCTGCTCCGGATATCGATTCTATTAATATGGCTGAGTATAAAAATGCTGATGGTAGTTGGAAGGGCGAGGATGCTGAAAATGCTTATAATACTCAAGTGGCAGCGATTAGAGAACGAAGGAGAGAGTTGCAACAGAATTATTTGGATGCATACAGTAAAAATGAGAATGCTCAAGCAGCTTTGGCGAAAGCAGAAAAAGAATCCAAAGAAATCGATTCGCATCGAGCACAACTTGGTATTGCTCCGCGAGTGCGTGATGTGTATAAAGCGGGTTATCGTTCAAACTTGAAGGTGAGAACTAAAAAGGATACTAATATTCCAGTTGATCGATACGGTAATGAAATTTCTAGTACTGCTACTTCATCTTTTGTATATGATAGAGATGCGAAAAACAAAGGACATTTCCGAGGTGTTGGTGGTCGTACGGATGATGATTCTTATGCAAGTTCTGGAAATGATAGCGATCTTTCCGATGGTCCTGGTGGAGGATTAACAGGACCTGATGTAGGAGGATATCCACATGATGGGCCTCATAATCCTAGATAAAAAGGAGTGTGATATAAGTGAATAATTATTTGATTCCAGCCAATACCAAGCGTGGTAGTTTAATCTTTAGTGCTTTTCGTCCGATTGATTTGATTGTTCTTGGTATAGGTATATTGATTACTTTGGTATTACTTTTTGTAATGCCAATGAATACAACGTGGCAGGTTATCCTAATTTTACTGCCTGCTCTTGTGTGTGCATTCCTTGTTATTCCGATCCCGAATTATCATAATATGATGACGGTAATTGTGGAACTTTATGCATTTCTTACAAATAGACAGAAATATATATGGAAAGGTTGGTGTGTGAAAGATGTCAAAGAAGTTAAGTAGTCCTTATACAGAGGATTGGCTTCCTGTTACGGGGATTAGTAATGGTATGATTATCTGTAATGATAAGCAGAAGGTAACAGGAGTGAAAATAGCTCCTCGCAATATCTTTATTCTAGATGAACAGGCTCAGGATAATGTATTAATTAGTTTGAAGAACTTCTATAATATGCTAGATTTTGAATTTTGGTTAGTAGTTGCCGATCGACCTACCGATATTTCTGTTTATATGTCTCAATTACAACTTCTTTATAATGACACACAATCTCCCGCGATCCGTAAAGTTATTATGCAGGATATTGATAAGGGAAATACTTTTGTTAATAATAATATTGTTGATACGGAATATTATATTTTATTTAAAGATACTAAGGAAGATGTATTGCAAAAAAGAGTTCGATTAATGATCAATGGACTTGCAGGATGTGGACTTAATGCTTCTCAAGTAAGTAATGAAGATTTAAGAGTTATTTTAGAAAATTTCTTAAATGGGGGTAAAACAACGGAATTTGGGACGGTGATGCCATTATGAGTATAAGTTTTAAAAGTCAGATAGCTCCAAAGGGTCTTAGTTTTTCTCCTTCTAGTTTCTTTATTAGTGATAAATATGCTACTATATTGACGGTTGTTTCTTATCCCAAATATATTGCACCAGGATATTTATCAACTCTTACTTCGATGAGTGGAATAAAAATTGTCATTAAACATATTCCCGTACCTTTTAGTACGATGTCTAAAATGATCAATCGTCAAATTGCTGATTTGCGGGAGAGATATCGGCAAGAAAAAGATCAAACGATGAAAGAGAGAATTCGGCAAGATGCTGAGAGTTTGGAATATTTCATTTCTATGCTTGCATCAAGTCAATCAAAAATATTCGATTTTCAAATGCACATTGTTATTTATTCCGATACGAAGGAAGACTTAGAATTAAAGAAAGTTAATGTAAAAAACTATTTGGATGCGATGGAACTTCGGGCAATTTCTCTTCGTTTTGAACAAGAAAAAGTATTCAAAAGTATTTTACCTATTTTTCCAAAACAAGATATTGAAGAGAGAATTGGTACTCCAATTCCATCTCCAACGATTGCCGCGATGTATCCTTTTATCTTTGATAGTATTAAAGATCCAGGTCTTTCGGTATTGCTTGGAGTGGATTTTTCAGGAGGAGTTATTTTATTTAATCAGTTCTTATATCAAATTCGAAAAGAAAATAACCGTAATAATGCGAATATGATTATTCTTGGTACTTCTGGATCTGGTAAAAGTACGGCTGCAAAATTACTTTTGAGAAGTCATATTCGAAATGGTTGTCAGATCATAGCAGTTGATCCAGAAAATGAACTAGAGGAGATTACTCATGCTTTTGGGGGAGATACGATCGATATTGGTAAAGGTGGAGAGTTTGGTTTAATTAATCCGTTGGAAGTTGTTGTCGATGCGGATGAGGATGAGATCAAACAAGGGCTTGGTTATACGGTATTAACGCGTACTTTACAGTCTTTAAAAGCTTTTATGAGATATTATGACCCATCGATTGAAGAAGATGTACTAAATATGTTTAGTGAAGTGGTTCAAGATACTTATAAGCGTTTTGGGATCGATTTTAATACTGATTTTTCAAAGTTTACAAGTCAAGATTATCCTATTTTTTCAGATGTCTATGCGACGATTAAAGGTAGACTTATGTCCATGACAGAACAGACCCAGGAGCGTGATATTATGCAACGACTTGAGTTGAAAGTACGTCCTTTAATTAAAGAGCTAAAGTTCTATTTTGATGGAAAGACAACGATACAAGCTGATAGTGATTTTATGGTATTTAATATTAAAGAGTTAATGAACTCGGATAGTAATATTCGAAATGCTTTGTTCTTTAATGTTTTAAAATATGCTTGGGGTCTTTGTTTGGATGTTGATGTTAATACCATTTTAATGGTAGATGAAGCGCATGTATTATTGGGATCAAATAATGTTATGGGAGCAGATTTCTTGGCTCAAGTACAACGTCGAGCTCGAAAATATAATACAGGAACTATTATTATTACTCAACAGCCAAGTGATTTCTCGGATCCCGCTGTTATTACCCAAGGAAAAGCTATTTTTGATAACTCTTCTTATTATATGGTTATGGGATTAAGAAAACAAGCGGTTGAAGATTTGTCTCAATTAATCGATTTGAATGATAATGAAAAAGATAGTATTAAACGGTATTCTCAAGGGGAAGCATTGTTTGTTTGTGGAAACCGAAGAATGCGTATTAATGTTGTTGTAACAAAAGAAGAACTTGAATCTTTCGGTAGTGGAGGAGGATTCTAGAAGAGTTTTGTATTGTTAGGTGGTGAGGAAGATGAATGGACAAGGGCAAAATAGGGGGAATAACAATTTTAATAATGGAAGACAAAATATTCCTAATGCAAATGGCAATGTTGTTCCTTCGCAAAGTGTTCCGCAGTCTCAAGTTTCTTCTGTGCCACAAAGAAAAGATCAAGGTCCTCAGACAAGTAGTCATGTAGGATCTTTTACGGATAGTTTAAAAAAAAGTCGTTCTCCTTTTTCTTCTAGTGATGGTGGAAATCAAATGAGTCGATCGGGAGCTTTACGTGCTGGAGATCCGTTGGCTAAGGCTGGACTTTCTCGATCGGGAAATAAAGAAGATGGACAGATGCTTCGTAATATTCGCCAAAAAAATGCAATGCAGCAGACGCCAAGAGGGGCTAGGAATCAAAATCAAGGAGATAACAATACTGAGGAAGAAACAAATAAGAGTGAAAGAGCGCATCCTCGAATTGGAGACGGTTTTCCTAAGCCCAATTTGCTTGGCTCAGAACCTGAGGAAGAAGAAAGTGATGGAGAAGGCGAGGAAGAAAGTAGTGGCTTCGCTGGTGGAATTTTTTCTAGACGGAGAAGAAGAGATGGATTTAACCTTATAGGTAGGGCCTTTGGCAAAATCTCTTTGCCTGTTAAAATTGGAATTGTCGTAGCAGCTTGTCTTGTCGTGGTTGTCGCTACTATAGCAGCTTTAATTCCTACGGTTTTTTCAAATAGTCATGGTGTTTCACAAACCGCTACCAATCTTTTAACTTCGGATGAAGAAGTTACTTTTTCGAGTGCTGAGGAAGAATCTTTTTATACTCGACTTCAACAAGTTTCTAGTGAATATAGTGGGGATAATCGAGTTTTAGTTGGACAAGCGATCGCTGCTGTTTTTACAATTACTTCAGCGGATCAGGCGACGGATTATGATTATGAAGATATGACCGAAGAAGTTATGCGTAATATTGCTTCGATGATGTTTCCTGATGGAAGTACTACTTATGATGAAGCATATTTTCAACAGCAACTTGCTAGTAATTTTTTCCCTAATGTTATGCCGGGGGAAAGTGAAGAGTATTATCAACAGTTAGCAGAAGAAGTTACGACCTATTTGACTGATTATCGAGATATGATTACTGATGATGATGCTTCTGTAGCAGTTTCTACTGGTGGAAGTTGTACTTATAATGTGGGAGGTCTTGCTTTATCCAATGTGAAGGTTCGACTTATGCAATCTGGTGTTGTGGTTGGTCATGATTTAGGTGGAACTTATGGAGAGCCGATTGCTGGAGAAGAGCTTGTTGACTTTGAAAAGTATGTTTTAGGAGTTGCCTATGCGGAAATTGGTCCCGTTAGTAATGAACAAGCTTTTAAGTCTCAATTATTGATGGCTCGATCTTTTGCCCTTGCACGTTTTGGTCCCGATGCTTATCAAGAAAATGGGGCTTGGATTTTAGAGATTCCCAATAGTGTAGCGGCTCAAGTATATTGTGATCCGGATCAAGGTTGTAGTAAAGATGTTCCAGCGAACAATCAATGGGGTATGGTTTATAGTGGAGCGAATTCTCATGCTTATACTTACAAAGATGCTATGGCACAAGATGATATTCATCGTACTTGGGCTGATGAAGTAGCTGGTCAGGTTATTGTGGATGATAGTGGAAATGTCGTACTTGCTACTTATGGATCTTCTACTAATGTGGAAGGGCTTGCTAATTCGTTAGGGGATTATGTTGATGTATTAGTACATATTTATGGAAGTATTACGATTGAGAGTATGAACTGTACTTCTTCTAGCAATGCAACTTATGCAAGCTGGAAACAAAATGATCCTACTTGGTCAGGAATTGTTCTAGGAGGAGGAAGCGATAGCACGCGCTCTTTAGGTAATATAGGTTGTCTTGCTACTAGTATTTCAATGTTAATTATGAAGAGTGGGGCTTTAAATATGACTCCTACGCCAACCTTAGTAAATTCTAGTAACTTTAATCCCGGAACTTTTGTTCAAGCGATGAATCAAGTTGGGGGTTTTGATTCTGGTGGTAATTTAATATGGAGTGCTGTTAATCAAGTTGTTCCTGCTTTTCGAGTAGGTTCTGATGTTCGTTTAAGTGGTCTTAGTCAACAAGAAAAATTAGAAACGATACGTAATTATGCTGGTGTTAGTGGAAATTATTGTACTATTGAAGTAAAAGGAGCAACTCAAGGCGCACAACACTGGGTAGCGATTGATAATGTAACGGGAAATAGCATTACGATGATGGATCCTGCTAGTGAAAGCACGGATGCATGGGCTACTTATAACTGGTATGATACTTCAAGAATTGTTTGCTTTACCACAAATTAAAGGAGAGAAAAATGGATAGAAGAAAAAAACTTTATATAACTATATTTGTATTGTTAGGTATTTATTTTGTCGTTATGTTTATTTTTGTGATTTATCCTGCTATGAAAGATGGAAAAAGAGAAACTTATGTCATTGTGAATAATGATGCAAAATGGAAATACGAAGATCGTAAATGGCAGGATATTTCCATAGGAGAGAAAAAACTTTATAATTGGCAAAAATTTGATATTTATCAAAATCAAAAAGAACTTGGCAACTATTTTCTTCTTGATAGTAATGGTTGGCATATCTATGATGATGAGCGCAATCCAGTAAAAAAAGATGGGGTTTCTTTGTTTGCAATTCGTAGTAATCAAGATTATGAGTTTGCTTTTTATGATACTGTAGATGTAGATCAAGAAAATATTGGTTATGTAGAAGAGGTTTTAAATGAACATAATATTACGACTCGTGATTTTACGGTTTGTGAGATGTTCTCGTATGATTTGGATCAAGATGGAGAAGAGGAAAAAGTATTTACGGTATCTAATATGTTTATTACCGAATATACCACAGTACCAAGAAATATTTTTAACTTTATTTTTGTCGTAGATAGTGGTAAAATAATACCAGTTTTAGAAGAAGTGGATACTTATGACAAGATGTATCATCATTGTAGTGCTTCGGTTGCTTATGTTGTTGATCTCGATGGCAATGGTACTTTTGAATTAATTACGAGTTGTAGTTATTATAGTAATCAAGGTACTTGTATCGAACTATATGAGAAGGTGCATGGGAAGTATGAGAAAGTAAAATCTTGTGAATAAGAATAGATCCATGTTATAATGTTTTTTGAAAGAGGGACTTGTCATGAAATTAAAATTTAGAGCAGATAAAGAAGATATCATGATATTTGTAGTTTTTGCTATTTTTCTTTTATATGTTGTAGCGATTGCGGTGGTTAATTTACATAGTTTTGCTACAACAGGGAGTTTGAGCGGTTTAAATCCGTTTCCTGCTTTTGCACCTGATTTTATTGGTTTTACTTTAGTCATTTATTTAGGATCTTTGTTTGGTTTATTTGTTAGTGTGAAATCCTACTTTTTTGAAATGGAAAAGGGATTTGGCATTACAACGGAAAAAAAAGACAAAGGGTATTCTCGATGGGCAAAAGATAAAGAAATAAAAGCGGAACTTAAAATGGTCCCAATTCAAGCGCCTACCGCAGAGGCTGGGGGAATTCCTTTAATTTTAAATGAGCATGAAGCATGGGTTGATGATGGAGAATATCATACGATTGTTATTGGTGCGACTGGTTCTGGTAAAACACAAACCGTCATTAAACCAACGGCTAAGTTACTGGCTAAAAATGGGGAATCGATGATTATTACCGATCCGAAAGGTGAAATTTATGAAAGCACGGCGAATATGTTGCGGGCGAAAGGTTATAATGTTTTGGTTTTGAACTTCCGTAATCCGCAAAAGGGAAGTGGTTGGAATCCTTTATCTCTTCCTTATCACATGTATAAAGAAGGAAATCAAGATAAGGCGATTGAGTTACTCGATGATTTGGCGTTAAACATTTTATACGATTCTTCGAATGCGAATGCCGATCCTTTCTGGGAGAAGACTTCTGCTGACTATTTTTCTGGAGTCGTGTTAGGTTTATTTGAAGATGCCAAAGAAGATGAGATTAACCTTAATAGTGTTAGTTTAGTAACAACGGTTGGCGAAGAAAAATTTGGTGGTTCTACTTATATCAAAGAATATTTTGATGCGAAAGATCCAGCGAGTGCGGCGGCGATTAATGCTTCGGGTACCATTTCGGCTCCGACGGAAACCAAGGGTTCTATCTTATCTGTTTTCCGGCAAAAGATAAAACTATTTTCTTCTCGTGATAATTTATCCGAAATGTTAAGTCATAGTGATGTGGACCTTGCTGATATTGGACGAAGAAAGACAGCATTATTTATTGTTATTCAAGATGAAAAAACAACCTATCATCCTTTGGTTACGATTTTGTTGAAACAATGTTATGAGACCTTAATTGATGTAGCCCAAGATAATGGAGGAGCTCTTCCCGTTCGAACGAATTTTTTGTTGGATGAGTTTGCGAATATGCCGAAGTTAAAAGATATGACAACGATGATTACGGCAGCGCGTAGTCGTCATATGCGTTTTACGATGATTATTCAAAACTATGCTCAATTGAATCAAGTGTATGGTAAAGAAGAGGCTGAGACTATCCGTGGTAACTGTGGTAATATTATTTACTTAATTTCTGCAGAATTAGCTGCTTTGGAAGAAATTTCTAAAATGTGTGGAGAAGTGAAAAGTAAAAAAGATGATAAAACTGCTAGTACCCCTTTGGTTACGGTTTCTGATTTGCAACGTATGAAAGAAAATGATTGTATTATTTTACGATTACGGCAACAACCATTTAAAACGAAACGAACTCCAGATTGGAAAATAGATTGGGGAGAAGAGTATCCAAAAGCAGAATTTGTAGAACGTGAAAAACGGGAAGTTCATACTTTTGATATTAAAACCTTTGTCAAAGAGCAGAAGAAAAAGAAGTTAATTGAAATGATGAATTCTGCTCCTGAGGTGGATAAAAATCCTTCGGTGCCAAGTGGTTTTGGATCTTTTCCTGGTATGTCAAATCCAACGCCATTTACGCCACCTAATTTATTCCAGAATTCACCTATGAATCCGGTGGGTAGAGAGGAAAAACCAAGGATGAATCCAGCGTTAGAGCCAAAAAAACAACAACCAACGCCATCTCCATCTTTCGATGTGGATGAGTTAGTAAAGAAAATTGATGCGAAAATTGCTGAATTAGAAGCGGAAGAAGCAAGAGAGAAAGCGGAAGAGGAAAAAAGAAAGAAAGAAGAGAAGAAAGAGCCACCTTTTGCTGTCTCTTCTATTCCAACGGTAGAACAAAAATCATCTCCTTCTTTGACTTTGGATGATGATGACGATGATGATTTCTTCGATGATTTTTTTGATGAATAGTTAATTCTTGACGAATGTTTTCTCTAATGTTAAGCTTAGAATAAAGAGAGTAAAGGGAATGAAATGTTTTTGATTCCAATTGATTGAGGTGGATTATATGAATGAAGAAAAAGATAAGGCGGTAGAGCCTAAAAAGGAAGAAACAACGAATACAACCAATGTAAATCAGGCTCAAGTAGAAAATAAGGGGAAGGCTATTCTTTCTTCTAGTTTTCGTAATGCTTTCAAAAGTAGTTCTTCTAGCTCTTCTAGTCATTCCTTGCGAAAGAAGTTATTTCTCTTGGCTGGGGTGATCGTAGGAGTGGTTGTCATTTTATTAATTGTAATGGCCATTCTAAGTTCTCTTCGAGGGAAAAATCTTAGTTATGATGAGTTGGAAACTCAATTAAAAAATGCAGCCATAAAATTTTATCAAGTGCAGGATTCTCTTCTTCCCCAACAAGATGGAGAGACTTCGGAAGTGGATGCTGATACCTTAGCAAGTGATGAATATAAGTTTATGAAACCTTTGAGTGAGTTACATCCTGGAGAAGAGTGTACGGGACGTGTGGTAGTAGAAAAAGTAGGCGAGGAATATGTCTATACCCCTTATCTTACTTGTGGTGAGAATTATTCTTCCAGAGAGCTTTATCAAGCGGTATTAGAAACGGGCATTGATTCCAAAGGGAATGGTCTTTATGAAATGAATGGAGAGCATGTATTCCGGGGCGAATATGTCAATAATTATGTTCAGTTAGATCAAGCGGTTTATCGTATTGTTAAAGTAATGAATGATAATAAAATGTTATTGATTTTAGGGGGTACCGATACAAGTACATTCTCGGTTGATTGGGATAACCGTTATAACTCAGAGCGTAGATATGATAGTGGTATCAATAATTATCGATTGAGTCGAATGGCAGATTATTTGAAAACATTATATCAGACAGGATATGAAGATAATATCATTTTAAGTGATAATGATAAAGAAAAATTAGTACCATTTAATCTTTGTCTTGGAAAAAGAGGAGAAGCGGATACAGACAATACCAATACCATTGAATGTAGTGATGTGTTAGCAGATCAGATGATTGGCTTATTGACGGTAAGTGATTATATTAATGCTTCTTTGGATAGTAATTGTCAAAAGTCTGGTGATCAAGCTTGTAAGAATTATAATTACTTGGTTACTGATAAAGCTTGGTGGTTAATTACGGCTTCCTCTCTTAATACGTCAGAAGTATTTTTTGTCAATCAATCTGGTTATGTAGATTCTTCGATCGCTAGTAATTATCGACGCATGAGACCAGTTGTTATGTTGAATAGTAGTGTCATGGTACGTTCGGGAACTGGTACAATCAGTGATCCTTATATTTTAAAATAGAACTAGGGTATAGTTCTTTTTTTTTGTTGCATAATAAGAAGGGTGATTTCAAATGGAAAAAAAGAGATATGAAAAATTAGTAGTGCAATACACACCTAAAGTACCTTGGGTAAAAAATGCGATTGTGGCTTTTCTAGTGGGGGGGGCGATTGGTTTATTAGGAGAAATTTTATTACGTTTTTATGTTCAAGCCTTGGAAGTTTCACGAGCAGATGCTTCGGTTTATATGATCGTTACATTAATCTTTTTTGCTTCTTTATTCACGGCTCTTGGTTTCTTTGATAAGCTCGTTTCGAAAGCCAAATGTGGTTTGATTATTCCCATTACGGGTTTTGCCCATTCCATGACGAGTGCAGCCATTGATTATAAAAAAGAGGGCCCTATCTATGGGGTTGGGAGCAATATCTTTAAGTTGGCCGGATCAGTCATTTTATATGGAGTGGTAGCAGCTTGGTTTTTTGGCCTTATTCGTTATTTGATTGAGGTGGGCTTATGATTCTACACTTTCATAATGTCTATGTGGGAGGTACTAGTACGATAGCAGGACCTTATGAAGCGAAAGGGCCTTTACGAACGACTTTTGATAAGAAATATCAAAAAGATTTATATTGTGGGGAGAAAAGTTTTGAACAGGCAGAAGTGAAATTGTTAGAAGACAGTTTAAAAATTTTATTAAAAAAGTTAAAAAAAGAACCAAGGGATATTGATTTGGTTATTTCAGGGGACTTATTAAATCAAATTACTTCTTCTACCTATTCTGCTTTGCAATTACATAGTCCTTTCTTAGGAATTTATACCGCTTGTGCGACGAGTGTGGAAGGCATTTTGATCGGTAGTACTTTTATTGATGCTAAGAAGATTCATACTTGTATTGCAGCCACTTCTTCCCATAATATGTCTAGTGAGAAACAGTTTCGAAATCCTACGGAGTATGGGGCACCGAAACCAGCGACGGCGACTTTTACGGCAACGGGAGGAGCTTCCATTTTCTTGACCGATCAAAAAAGTAAGGTAAAAGTTGTCAATGGCATGATTGGAACGATGATCAATTATGATCAGAAAGATCCTTTTCATATGGGAGCAGTCATGGCTCCGGCGGCAGCGGATACTCTTTCTAAGTATTTTCGAGATACAAAGACAAAACCAGAGGATTATGATTTAATTTTGACAGGGGATCTAGGCCTTTATGGCAAAGAAATTTTAAGAGATTTAATGCGAATTGATCATCAGATTATCTTAGGGGATAATTATAATGATTGTGGTGTGATGTTATATGATTTAAAAAAACAAAAAGAAGTGAATGCGGGAGGATCGGGTCCTGTTTGTAGTGCTTTGGTGAATTATGGAATGATTATGAAAAAGTTAAATGAGGGAACGTATCATAGAGTCTTACTCATCGCGACTGGAGCTTTGTTTAGTCCTACTTTTGTCTATCAGAAAAAGCCAATTTTATCCATTGCAAATCTTGTATGTTTGGAGGCGACAGAATGAACTATTTGATTAATTCTTTTCTTTTTTGTGGAGTTGTTTGTTTGATTGCTCAGTTTATTTTAGATCACACCAAATTAACTCCTGGGCATATTACCAGTCTTTTTGTCGTCTGTGGAGCGGCCCTAGATTCGTTTGGAATCTATGACTTTTTTATTGCTAAATGTGGGGGAGGAGCAATGGTTCCCATTACTTCTTTTGGGCATTCTTTGATTCATGGGGCCTTAAATTCGGCTGAAGTAAATGGCTTTTTAGGTCTTTTAATGGGGATGTTTGATTTGACTGCTTCCGGTATTACCGCGGCCATTATCTTTTCTTTTGTCTTTACTTTGTTTTTTAAAGCAAAAGATTAAAAAGCTCCTTTTGATATTTCAATAATTTGATTCATATCATCGTCTTTGGCGATGATATTTTTATGGTACTTTTGACATTTTTTACATTGATAAATAATTTTGTAAGTGTCTTTAAATTTTTCAATTCCAATTGGTTTTAGCAGGCCTTGACAAGGATTCCTGCGATCTCCTGGATTGATATCAACATGTTTGGAATAAAGACAATAGGGGCAGTGGTCTCTTGCGGTGTAGTTGAGTGGTTCTACTTTCTTTTTACAATGTTTACAAACAAACCCTTCATCCATCATATTAAATCGTTTCATAGGATCCCTCTTTTCCATTTTATCATAACGGAATTTCATTGAAAAAACAAGGAAATATTGTTATAATGACTTAAGAGTAGTGAGGAGGTGTAAAGATGGATTTAAAGTTAGAACAGTTCGAAGGACCTCTTGATTTATTATTACATTTAATTAAAGAAAACAAGATGAATATTTTTGATATCGAAGTGAATCAAATTACCGAACAATATCTTGCTTATATTCATTCTTTACAAGATGCTTCCTTAGAAGTGGCTTCCAGTTATTTAGTTATGGCTAGTGAATTACTGGAATTAAAAGCAAGAATGCTTCTTCCTCGACCGAAAAAAGAGGAGGAGGAAGAAGATTTGGAAGATCCAAGAAATGATTTGGTAGAGAGACTTTTAGAATATCAAGCTTATAAAGAAATTAGTAAAGAGTTAAAAGAAAAGGAACAGGAACGACAACAAATTCATACCAAATTGCCCGAAGATATTCATTCTTATATGGAAGAGGATGTTCCTCTTACAGGGGAAGGTTCTCTTGATTTATTGGTGGATGCTTTTAAAAAATTTTTAGTGCGTAAAAAAGAAGAAAAGCCACTAGAGACCAAAGTCACTTTAAAAGAGATTTCGGTTTCTTCTCGTAAAATAGAAATTCGTTCCTTTTTAAAGAAAAAGAAAAGAGCTCGTTTTTTTGAACTTTTTCCAGAGTCATCAAAAGACTATATTGTCGCGACTTTTCTTGCTATTTTAGAGATGGCAAAGAGTCAAGAGTTAATTATTACGCAGGATGAATTATTTTCAGATATTATTTGTGAGGTGAAGGAAAGTGGAGTATGAAGCAGTGATTGAGGGCCTTTTGTTTGTGGTAGGAGATGATGGACTTTCTTTGGATCAATTAGTTTCTATTTTGGAAATTGGGGAAGAAGAGGTCAAAGAAGTGATCAAGAAGCTACAAGAAGAGTATCTTAGTAACAAAAGAGGAATCCGAATTGATTTTTTAGGCAATAAATTAAAGTTGACAACCAAAAAAGAACATAGCTCTTACTATCAAAAACTACTTATGAATGAAGAGAATAATTCTTTGAGTCAAGCCGCTTTAGAAACTTTAGCTATTATCGCTTATAATCAACCGGTAACAAGAATGCAAGTAGATTCTTATCGGGGAATTTCTAGTAGTCAAATGATTCGGAAGTTAGTAGCGAAGGGACTTGTTAAGGAAAGTGGTAGAAGTGATATGCCTGGCAGACCGATTATCTATGAAACAACGAGTGAGTTTTTAGATTATTTTGGACTTGCGACGATTGATGATTTACCTGATATGAGAGATTTTTTAGCTGATGAGAGGGAGGAAGAAGAATCTGAACCGGTAGATTTGTATCATTCAAAATATGAAGAGGAGTAGAAAAAGATAAGAAAATTTTCATTTTTTTGTTTGAAAATTACAATCTTATGATATAATCTACTTATGCCTGTGTGGCGGAATTGGTAGACGCGCTGGACTCAAAATCCAGTGTTAGCGATAACGTGTGGGTTCGAGTCCCACCACAGGCACCATTGGGAAATCTGTTCGAACTATTCGAACTTTTGATATAGGAATCAATCAGAAATGATTGATTTTTTCGTTTTTATGAAAAAATCAGCCTAGAAGAAAGGTTGGTGTTTATGATTAATGTAATCAAACAAGAAATTAATATGGAGGAGTCTTTAAGAAAAAGATTAGAAATTATCTGTGATTTTTGTAATACTAGTCCAACGTTTATAAATGGTAGTATTAGAAAAATTGATAAAACTAATTTAAGTTACATTGAGCCACACAGAATTATTATTAATGATATGACTTTTCTTGCTTTTAATTACTCTAATGATATCTATATTAATAACTTGAGTAAAAAGATTAAATTAACAGAACTTGAAAACTATATTAAATCACATTAACTATTCCCTACAAATGGGGTATAGACAAATCTTGTAAAATATTGTAGAATAAGACATCAATAAATGACATGCAGTATCGTTATTTTTAGAAATGGGGTACTTTATGAAAGAACGATTTATTGATACTTTAAAATTAGTAGTAAATGTTTTATATGAGGAGTCAAATACCGTTAGTGTTTAACTAGTAGTTTTTGACTCCTCTTTTTTTGAAAACAAGAAAAAAGGGAGATGATAATCAATGTATGATGATGTGAAAAAAGTTGCAGGAATATATATTAGAGTATCAACAGAAGACCAAGCAAGAGAAGGTTTTAGTTTACCAGAACAAGAAAAGCGTTTAAGGGCTATGTGTGAGTACAAAGGTTATGAGATATATGATGTATACCAAGACGCTGGAATAAGTGCTAAAACGGGTAATAAACGTCCAGAATTTGAAAGATTATTGCAAGATATAAAAGATAGGAAATGTAACACCATAGTAGTTTTAAAATTAGATAGACTTACACGTTCTGTTTATGACTGGGAAAATATCTTAAAGTTTTTAGAAGAAAATGAAGCATATTTAGACTGTGCGAATGATGATATTAATACTACTAGTGCAAATGGTAAAATGATAAGTCGTATTTTAACATCAGTTAGCCAACAAGAAATTGAAAGAACTAGTGAAAGAACAAAGGTTGGACTTGTTGGTGCAATTAAAGCAGGACATATTCCTCATAAAGCCCCTTTAGGTTACACTAGAAAAGATAAAACTTTAGTACCTGACATGAAAACAAAAGATGTTATTGTTAGAATTTTTAACTTATATCATAGTGGTTTATCTTATCAAAAAATAAAAAATATTTTTAATGAAGAAAAAGTATTAGGAAAAACAAATTGGTATGATACGACCATTTTAAAAATATTAGAAAATGAAATATATAAAGGAAATTTTGTTCACGGTAAAAGAACAAAACACCCGACTTATTACAAAGATGTTGTAGAGCCTTTAGTATCAAGAGAATTATGGGAGGAATGTCAGGTGCAGCAGAAAAAGAATTCTAGGTCTTATCAAAGAACACTTACTTATTTGTTCTTACAAAAATTAAAATGTCCTAAATGTGGCAGAATATTAGGTGGAAAAGCAACAACAAAGAAAAATGGTAATTCATATTTCTATTACTATTGTAATGATTGTAAACTTACTATAAAAGAAGCAGTAGTAGAAGAATATATCAGTCAATTTATAGATGACATTGTGGAATATGATAGTGTTGTTAATCAGTTTTTCCTACCAATGATTAAGCAAAAAATAGAAAACCCAAAGAAGAAATTGAGGCAGAATTAAAAAAAGAAAAAGATAAGTTCAAAAGAATTAGAGAGGCATACGTTAATGAGGTATTTACTTTAGAAGAATATGATGTAGAACGCAAAAAAGTAGAAAACACTATTGCTGATTTAGAAGAAAAATTAAGTGAGTCAGAAATCTGTGATGAGTTAAAGTTTACTCCTGAAGATATACTTATCAAACGAGATATAGATTATATCAATTCAATTAAATACCCCGAAAAGTTTAAAGAATATAATAAACGTTGGAAAGATTTTACAAGAGAAGAAAAAGCCGATTTGATTATGAATTGTGTTGAAGAAATTACTTTAAAACAAATTAATAACAAACTTTGTGTTGTAGATTTTGTTAGATTTAGAGAGTCAGTCGCTAACTCTATGAATGATTTGTATAGAAACGGTTTTCTTGATAAAAACGAAACAGCAGTATTTGGAAATGTTGTAGGCTCTATTCGTTTCAGCGAGTATAGAGATGAAAACGAGGTATGGCAACATATATTAAGATTAAGACAATTCTATGATGTCAAGTTTTACCAAGCAATTTATAATACAGAAAAACAAGTATTTTATTTCGATTTTAAAGAAGATAATAAAGCAATTGTTAGAGTATTCCCTATGGAAGATTATCGTAAAATAGATCCTGATATGAAAATGAAAGAATATGATTTTGGCGTATTATATGTTATTCAAGATGACGGAACTTTACTAGAAGATAATGAGGCAGTGTTTAAATATATTCCTGATAAAACAGACGGTGTTATTACTAGAGAAGAAATGGTAAGTGGAATATCATTTGCAAGAGTAAAACCAGCCAATGAAATTGGTTTAGAAGAATGTACTATGTATGAAGATGAATAAAATGCGTGGCACGTTTTGTTGAACTTTGTTCAATGAAAGTGGCGATAGCATTTTAAAAGACTTATGGAATTTTGTTTTATTACGGTAGTTTTAAAACAATATGGAATAAGTCTAAAAGGGTTCTAGGGAATATCCCTAGCCCACAGGTTATTTTGATGTTTACGTCAAAATACCTAGGGGGTTAAATATTTTG
>DVKE01000004.1 GCA_018716225.1 Candidatus Onthousia faecigallinarum
CTTAATGCTTATTAAGAAAAGGACTTATATAGGTCGGCCTTTTTTCTGACAGTTGAAATTTGTAAATGTTATTATATATTCGTTTTGGAAAGTTTGCAAGTTAGGTTGCGGACGAAGTCTGCCGTATGATATACATAAGATGCATATTGAATCGCACCAATATCACTAAAATGATCTTTATGATAGTGTGTAATCATTACATTTAAATTTTCTAAAATCCGAGGAAAACTTAAAGCTCTTGTGATACCATTCTCACAATCTAGTAAAATTTTTTCATTTTTATATTCTACAAAAAAGTCAGGGCAATTTCCTTTTCCTTTGGGGTAAGGAGAAATTGTTCCAAGAGGAGTAATTTTTATCTCGTTCATCGTACCAAGCTCCTTTTCTTTCTTAACATTTTTTCTTGAACGATCGGATCGACATAGTTTGAAAAATCTTTATTCAGTTGAAAAACTTCTTTTACCATCGTAGAGGATACAAATTGATATTCTTTGTCCGCAAAGAAACAAATAGTATTTACTTTATTATTTGTTATTTCTTTATTTATTTGTTGCAGCTGAGCTTCTTCATCATAATCTTTTAAACTTCTAAGCCCCCCGAATCAACGCTTTACATTCATAAAGAATTGCCAGATCAACCGTCGCACCTCTTCCTGATATTACTCTTACTTTATCCGTTTTTTGATATAATTCTTGAATCATTTTTATTCTTTCTTCTAACGTAAATAAACCTGCCTCTTTTAATGGATTTTGCATAACCGCTACGATTACCTCATCGAATAAAGGACTAGCTTGATCGATGATATTCATATGTCCTTTCGTAATCGGATCAAAACTGCCAGCATATAAAACTTTTATCATATTCTTTTCACTATCCTTTTCACAATTCCTTTTGTTATGCTATTCTTTTTTCTTTACTTTATTATATAATTCTACCGATATAATTAAAATACATATTTGTTATGTCTATTATAATCGGAGATTATCATGAACATTGATTTTGAATTGTATAGAATTTTTTATGTAGTAGCGAATCATGGCAATATTACAAGAGCAAGTGAAGAGTTGAATATATCACTGCCGGCTATAAGCAAAGCGATTAAAAATCTAGAGGAACAGTTAGGGGGTCAACTTTTTGTAAGAACCAAACGAGGTGTTGTATTAACGGAAGAAGGACAAGAATTTTATATTTATATTAAGCAAGCGATTGAATATATTAATAATGCCGAAAATAAATTTACAGAGCTTATGAATCTAGAGACAGGTCGTATCAAAATTGGTATTAGTACCACCTTAACGAAAGAATTTTTACTTCCTTATTTAGAACAATTTCATTCCTTATATCCTAAAATAGAGATACAGATTACAACCAGTATGACTTCTTCTTTAATCCAAAACTTAAAAAATGGTTTCCTTGATCTTGTCATATTAAATTTAAATAGGAAAACATATGGAAGCGATATCAAAATAATAAAATGTAAAAAGATACAGGACTGCTTTGTCGTAAATAAAAAGTATCAAGAGTTAATAGACAAAGAAATTTCTTTGAAAGAGATAAGGAATTATCCTTTGATTTTATAAGCGAAGGTTCTAACACGAGAGCATTTTTAGATACTATTGCTAGAGAAAATGGAGTTGTATTAAAACCCAATATGGAATTAGCCAGCTATACATTGGTGGTGGAATTTGCTAAAATTGGATTTGGAATTGGCTATGCCACGAAAGAATATATAAAGCAAGAAATAAAAAACAAGGAATTATTTGAGTTAAAGTTAAAAGAAAAAATTCCTAGTAGATACATAGGAATTGCCTTATCAAAAAATTATATACCAAATTTTAGTACGAAAAAACTTATAGAAATTATTACCAAGAAATAAAGGAAAAGTATGGATCCTTTTCTTTAACGAAATGTTTTTTTGATACGAAAACCAAATTAAAAAGACAAGAGATAATAAGAGGTAAAAATATTTAGACAATCGAATAGAGTAAATTTTCAATAAACTTAGTTTACTGATATGATACCCTTTCACACCACCGTACATACCGTTCGGTATACGGCGGTTTAATTTGTAATAATATGTACTTTTAGGTAATGGTCTAGTGAGTTTACTAGGCCTCTTTTATTTAATCTCTCTTTAGATATTGCTTTTTCTAATACACGTGTATGTGAAATGTGATAATATCCTCTTCTAGAGTTTGCCGTTACATATGCATCTCTATGCGTTATACCTAACTTCCTAAGACATGTATATCTTTTCTTTATCTTTTTCCATTGTTTCCAGATAATTACACGTAATTTTCTTCTTATATTACCATCAATGTTTCTTAACATTGTTGTCATATCTGCAATTCTAAAGTAGTTTACCCATCCATATATTAATTGTTTTAGTTTAAGTAGTCTTTCATCTAAATTACTACTTCTACTTCTGACAAGTATATCGCGTAGTTTAATCTTAAACTTTTGTACTGATTTAATATGCGGTTTAGGTCTCCATCTGTTTTGGTTAGTTTTCTGGTAGAAGCCAAAACCTAGATATTTAATATCGTCAGGTCTTGCAATTTTGCTTTTCTCTACATTTACTTTTAACCCTAATTTCTTAGTAATAAACTTAGTAATACTTTCCATAACTCTATTGGCAGCTTTTTCACTCTTTACCATGATAAGACAATCATCTGCATATCTAACAAAGTGTAATCCTCTTGCTTCTAGTTCCTTATCAAGTTCATTAAGCATTATATTGGATAGTAGTGGACTTAGGTTCCCTCCTTGTGGTGTTCCTTTCTTCGTTGGTTGGAGTACTCCATTTTCCATTACTCCACTTTGTAAGAATTTTCTGATTAATGAGACTAAATCTCCGTCTTTTACAGTTCTTCTTATTATTCCAATAAGCTTATCCTGGTTTACTTCGTCGAAGAATGATTGTAAGTCTATGTCTACTATCCAGTCATATCCATCATTAAAGCACTCTAAGGCTTGGACTACTGCCATTTCACAGGAGCGTTTAGGTCTAAAACCATAAGAATGATTAGAGAATTGTTCTTCATAGATGGGTGTTAGCACTTGTACTATTGCCTGCTGTATTACCCTATCTATAACACTTGGTATTCCTAATTTTCTCATTTTTCCATTATCTTTTGGTATTAGTACTCTTCTTACTGGTTGTGGCTTATATTTACGATTTCTTATCTTCCATAGTATTTCTTCTTTGTGTTCTTTGATGTATAGGAATAATTCATCTACTGTTACTCCATCAACTCCACTTGCTCCCTTGTTTTTGTAAACCTGCTTGTATGCTTTATTCAAATTTTCTTTGGAAAGTACTTCTTCTAAAAGTCCCATATCTGTTCCCACCTTTCTAATTTCGTACATAGGCTAACATCTTTTATAGGATTTATTCATTAGATACGCTAACTTTTACCTATGTATTTATTCTGATTGTAGCCTATTTCAATTTCAGTAGTCGAAACTACAAATTATTCAGTCCTTCCTAGTTTTCTAGTACTACGACCTCTGCTGACTTCTTACGGTAAACCTTTTTCGACCAGTTTTCTTACTAGGGTTCTCCTTAACTGTCCGTAAGACCTCCCGCGGTAAGACATATATCTTTCCTCGATTGGCTACTTACTTTACTACATAAAGTTACGAGTATCTTTTGGACTTTAGTTTGTTTGGCAACCTTATTCGTTTATGCAGCCTTATAGTAAGTTTCTGTTCGTTAGCCCTCGATTTTGTTTCACACTTCCTTTGGCCCTAACATCACTGTTAATGCTTTGTGCTTCTCTAACACTTCGTCGATACCTACGCGTGTAAGGGACTTTCACCCTCTAGATATATGCCATGCACGGCACACCAATAAAACCCTTATAAAATAAGGGTAATTATCTTTATGGTGCTGTTGAGGAGGTTATCTACAACTTTTTTCAGTCTTCACTAATTTTTTCATTAAATCGTTTTTACTTAATAACTGAAGTTGATTAAATAAATTCATAAAACATATATTAAACGGATCATATTTAGAACCTGAATTACAAATTCTTATACCAAATCCAAATGACGGATCAGCAGGATTATCAGTAAATGTCAATTTGATTTCCTCACAATTCCTTTCGATTTGTAGTATATTTGCACTTTCATCATATATATTATCACTATACCAAATAATTGTATTATTATACACTAATTTTTTATAAGCTTGTTTTGTTTTTAACTCTTCATTTCTATTTGAGACATAGTTTATTTTATCTGCAACACCATTATCAAAATCACTTAATTCTGATTCGATATCAACCATATCAAATACTTCACAATCTATTATACTTTTTACAAGTTGTTCAAAATATTGATAAATTTCTTCATATTGTTTAATAGTAAAAACAGCTGTATAAAGATCATTCCCACTTTTATTGCGACATCCAAATATGTCAAAATATAAGTCGCCATTTGCACCATAAAATATTTTTAGTAGTTTATTGCCGTCTCTAATAAAAACATCTTTTACTAAACTAAAACTATCATTATCTTTAAATTCTACTTCCATAAATACCTCCCTGATATCATATTTTGTTAAAATGACAAAGTATTTAACCCCCTAGATATTTTGCCAAGTGTAGCAAAATTACCAGTGGATACAAAAAAGTACCAATCACATTGACTAGTATTTGTATATTAAGTTCGAATAGTTCGAACAAATTCACCAATGGTGCCATAGTGGTACACGTTTGGAAATTTTTATTAGGGTTAATTTCTAATACTAGTATATCATTAATTTTACGATTTTGCTCAACAAATTTGTAAAATTTTACATATAAACAACAAAACCAAACTATTCTGTGGTAAAATATCTTATAGAAAGAAGGTATGATTATGATTACTGATGAAAAATTAAAAACAATCGTTGATGATGTCATTAAAGATAATGAAGAAGTTATTGATAACAAAGATGAAAATTATAAAGACCAAGTATATACTATTATTAAAAAAATTATTGATTTACCAAGCGAAACCATTACTACAATAGCCGATTTAATAAATTACAATCCAAATGAAACATTTGTTGAACCTCTTACACAAGGGCAAATTAGAAGATTAGTAAAAGAAATTTGTAAAAAATTGAATATTGAATTAGAAGAAAATAGAGATGGTTTTGGTGGACTAGCTTATTATTATCAATTCAAAAAAGTTAATAATGATAAAGTAAAAGCATATATGGAAGAACTTATAAATAATCCAGTACCAGAACTATCAGAAGAAGATAAAGAATTTGAAAAATATTGTAAACTTTATGAAGAAAGATTCGGTAAAAAAGCATATGTAGCCGAACCAAGTGGAACTAAAGAAAAAACAATAGAAGCTATTAAAG
>DVKE01000043.1 GCA_018716225.1 Candidatus Onthousia faecigallinarum
GGGGATAACAAGTGTACATAAAATTATATTACATAAATAAAATACTTAACTAAAATCATCACAAACCCTTATAAGTAAAGGCTAAAATGATGATTTTTTTATTACCAAACTACAAAACTCGGGTTATATCACGTTCTTCTTTTTCTAGCTATGACTTTTAAAATCCATGATCAAAATCTTCATAATGATTATTTTTAATAAATTCCCTTAAAATTTTTGTAAGTGCTCTTTTTTCAATTCTTGAAACATAACTTCTTGAAATATGCATCTTGCTAGCTATCATTTTCTGTGTCTGCTCTTCTTGTCCCATCAAACCATATCTTTTCTTAATAATATCTTTTTCTCTTTCTGTCAAAACATTCATATATTGATTCAATAAATGCACATTATCCTTCAACTGAATCTCATCAAGAAAATCTGGTTTGGGTGTCTTTAAAACATCCAAAATGGAAATCTCATTACCCTCTTTATCAAAACCAATTGGTTCATTCAAAGAGATATTTTTATTATTTTTATTATTCGACCGAAAATACATTAAAATTTCATTTTGAATACATTTCGCACAATAAGTAGTCAAACGATTTCCTTTACTACTTAAAAAAGTATCAACTCCTTTAATTAATCCAATTGTTCCAACGCTAATCAAATCATCTTGATCGACGTTTTTATAATCAAATTTTTTTACGATATGCGCAACAAGTCGCAAATTATGTTCAATTAACTCATCTCTTGCCTTCTTATCTCCTTGTTGCATTTTACTAATACAACGAGCCTCCTCTTCTTTGGTTAAAGGCTCTTTAAAAACCTGATTGGAATAACTTGCTGTAAAAGCAAAAAAATTTCTTAAACTATCAAACAACTGAAATAACATAACCTCACCTAATAATAGTTTATGTCGAAAAAAGAAGAATATTCTCTTCTTACAAATGAAGAGGATGAAAATCAATTTCTAGTTTAACTTTATAGTTTGAAGCATAATAATCAACTAATTTCCCTAATACCTCATATAAATTGTCTTGATATTGATATTTTAAAATCAATTGATAACGATAAATATTTTGCTTTTTAAAGATAGAGGCTGGAGTGGGTCCTAATAAAATCGTTTGATCAAGATATTTTTGAAAAACTTTTTCACAACGTTTCGTTTCTTTCAAAGCTTCTTCTTGATTTTTACTCGCTAGAGTACAGAGCACCAAATAATAGTAAGGAGGATACTTCATCATTTTTCGAATTTTCATTTCTTCTTGATAAAATTTTAAATAATTATTTTCTTTCGCATACCGAATTGCATAATGATCTTTATTATAGGTTTGAAAATAAACTCTTCCTTCTTTTTCACTTCGGCCAGAACGCCCTGCTACTTGACTTAAAAGATCAAAAGTAACTTCACTACTCCGAAAATCAGGAATCATTAAAGAAGTATCGGCATTGATCACTCCAACTAAGGTTACATTGGCAAAATCAAGGCCTTTCGCTACCATTTGGGTGCCTAATAAGATGTCTGCTTCTTTTTTTTGAAAAGAATTGATCATCTTCTCATGGGCACCCTTGCGACTCATCGTATCCACATCCATGCGTAAAACCCGAGCTTGCGGAAAAAAAGTTTTCAACTCTTCCTCAATTTTTTCTGTCCCTACCCCTAAATCTTGTAAAGAATCCTCATGACAAGAAGGGCAAACTTTAGGGATTGGTGTCCCATATCCACAATAATGACAACGTAACATTTTACTACTTTTATGATAAGTAAGAGTAATATCACAATGAGGACATTTTTCGACATAACCACAATTACGACAGCTAATCACAGTAGAATACCCTCTACGATTTAAAAGTAAAATCGCTTGCTCTTCTCGCTCGAAACATTCCTTTAAAGCCTCTAATAAGGTGGAAGAAAAGTGGCCCTTACTTCTTTTTATTTCTTGATTCATATCAATTAAAGTTACAGTTGGTAATCTTCTGCCATTAACGCGATGGGGCAATTCTACCAATTGAAAAACATGCTTTTTCGCCCTAGCATAACTTTCTAAAGTAGGAGTAGCACTTCCTAACACAACTTTTGCTTTTGGATAATACTGTATCCTTTTCAAAGCTACTTCCCTTGCATCATAACGAGGAATACTTTCTTGTTTATAAGAATCACTATGCTCTTCATCTAAGATAATAAAACCAAGATCCTTAAGCGGAGCAAAAACAGCACTTCGCGCCCCTATGACAACATCGACTTCTCCCCTTGCAATCCGTCGCCACTCATCATAACGCTCGCCATCGGATAGGGAACTGTGCAAAGCCGCAATCCGATCTCCAAAACGAGCTTGAAATCGTTTTAACATTTGCGGGGTTAAAGAAATCTCAGGCACTAACATAATACTCTTTTTTCCTGCCTTTAAAGCCATAGCGATCAACTCCATATAAACTTCCGTCTTACCACTTCCGGTAACCCCATGAAGCAAATAACAAGAAGAAGAACCTTGCAAAATTTCTTCTACCGCTTTCTCTTGTTCTTCGGTTAAAGAAAGATCATACGATTGGGTAGTATCATACTGTAGACGGTAAACCTCCTCTAAAACTTCTTCCAAAACCCCCTTTTTTACCAAAGTATCTAAGCGAGCCTTGGAAAAAGAACTTAACTCCCCTCTTTTTAAAGCATCTTTCTTTTCAAAGCATTGAACGATTTCTTTCTGACCCTCTGTCAAAGGACAAGAAACCTCTCGATGAATCACATAAACCTTCTCATATTTTTTAGACACCTGACTTCCCTTTTTCGCTTTCAAAGCCTTAGGCAACATTACTTGATAACAAGAGATTAAAGAAGATAAAGTCTTCTTAGCCAACCACTTCCCTAAATCTAACAACTCATCATTTAAAATGACATTCTGATCTAACACGGCAAGAACTTCTTTCAAAGAAACATCTTCTTCACTTTTTTCTTTGATCTTCAAAACAAAACCCTCTAACGTCCGAGACGCAAAAGGAACAAGGACTCTTAATCCAATTTTAATTTGATCTTCCAAAGAAGAAGGAACTTTATAATCAAAAAGCTTATCTACATTTTTATTTGCAATTTCTACAAGAACACTAATAACCATAAAATCCCTCCTAAATTTTTTCTTGTGAATTCATCTTACCACCCGAACAGAGGTTCGTCAACTTAAATTCATAAATTTTTCTTGGTTCTTTTTCTTCTTTGTTAGAAACAAAAAAGATATCTTAAAATAACTTCAAGATATCGCTAAAGGTTACATAAATCATTAAAATCATAAGCAAGAATAATCCAATCGCTTGAATTTTTGCCTCCAACTCTGGCTTAACTGGACTACCCTTAATCTTTTCGATAATGATAAAAAGAATATGTCCTCCATCAAAACCAGGAAAAGGAATCAAGTTAATAAACCCGACATTGATCGATAAGAACGCAAACAAATAAAGTAAATTCGCCACGCCCCCTTTCGCTTGATCTCCTACAACTTGAAAGATTCCTACCGGGCCACTCAATTGATTTAAATGTAAATTCCCTGTAAACAAATTACCAAAAGTAATAAACATCTGCTTCAATAACGATCCCGTCTTCTCAAACATATATCGAAAAGCGGAAAGAAAACCAGTTCGAGCTTCTCCTCCCATCGCAATTCCATAATGATAGGTGACTTCATCTTTCTCATTCACTTGCTTTTCAGGAGTTACTTCATAAGTAACAACATTCCCATCTTCTTTTTCTACCTTGAACGTAGTTGCCTTTTTATGATTATCTAAAGCAATATAAATGGAAATATCATCCACCGTAGAAACAGAATGTCCATTGATGGACAACACCTTATCACCAATACTTAATCCGGCTTCCATCGCTGGAGATCCTTCTTCTATTTGATTTAAAACCGGAGTCATATCTTGACTTCCCCAAATAATCCCTATAAAAAACAACACAAGCATCGCCGAAAGAAAATTAAAACCAGCCCCAAAGAACATAACTAAAAACTTTTGCCAAACTTTTTTTCCTTGTAAAGTTCTCTCAAGAGGAATTCCTTCCTCTTCTTCTCCTTCCTCTCCTGCTAACTGACAAAACCCTCCAATCGGAATCGCTCTTAAAGAATATAGGGTTTCTTTTCCCTGTTTACTAAGAAGTTTAGGACCCATTCCAAGAGAAAACTCATGCACATAAATCCCCGTTAACTTTGCAAAAAGGAAATGACCTCCCTCATGGATAAAAATAATCGCACCTAAGATGATAATAAACAATAATAATGTAACAATCATAAATCCTCCTTTTAAAGAATTCCTAATACTAAAATAAATGCTAAAACAACAAACACTAGACTATCCAAACGATCTAATATTCCGCCATGCCCTGGAATAAGCTCAGAATAATCTTTCACTTGGAAGGTCCGTTTTACACTAGAAAACACAAGATCACCAAGCTGACCTACAATAGCAAGGAACAAAGTAACAAAGATTAAAAGAACTAAAGAAATACTAGGATTAATAACCTCAAAATAGAAAACAGTACCAACAAAAGTTCCCATAAGAATACCACCTACAAAACCTTCTACTGTCTTTTTCGGACTAATCGTAGGAGCAAAAGGCGTCTTTCCAATATAACGACCCGTAAGATAAGCAAAAGTATCGGAAAAAACCGTAATAAGCAAAAGATAAATCAAATAATTTAAATCATAATTACGAATTAAAATCATTAAACTAAACGCTAACTCCATAAAAAGGACAGCCCCAATTAAATAAAGAGCATCATTAATATCATATACATCTTTTTTTTGATTAAATAATAAAAGGGGAAGCAAAAAAGCAAAAAGCATAAACGCAATCGTATGATAATCAATCGTATAACTAAAAACATTCTGATTATAATTCATAAACGAAAAAGCTAACACTAAAATATAAGCAAAAAGTTTTACAATAAGAGGAAACTCCTTTTTCTTCTCCCGAATATGAATAAACTCATACAAACCTAATAAAGACAAAGCCGTCATAAAAATAGCAAACGTCACTCCACCTAATAATAATATTGGCACAAAAATTAAAACGATAAAAATAGCACTAATAACCCTTTTTTTCATCTTTCTTCCTCCCATTCTCTAATATCAAGTATAATATAAAATTCTATTTTCTACAACAGATTTTACAAAGATCAAAAAAAGAAACAGTAAAGTTTCTTCTAAAACTTATCAAAATTAATACGTACATACTTATTTTCATGCAAAGCACTACTTGCTTGTACCAAAGTACGAATCGCATTCGCTGTTTTTCCACTTTTTCCAATGACTCTACCCATATCATCCTCAGAAACTAATACTTCCAAAAGACAAGTATCATCATCCTCACTAGGAAACTCTTTTACCGATACAGCATCTTCATCTTTCACAACGCTCTTTACAAGCTTTTCCGTTAATTCTCTTAAACTCATTATTTCTTATCCTTATGATCTTTTTGAACTGCAAACTTTTGCATAATACCAGCTTGCCGAAATAAACTACGTACGGTATCCGATGGAATAGCGCCCTCATTTAACCATTTAAGAGCAACCTCTTCTTTGATTTTAACATTATCTTTTCCTTCAATTGGATTATAAGTTCCAATTTGTTCAAGATATTCTCCATCTCTTTTCGTTCTACTATCTGTCGCTACAATACGATAGAATGGTCTTTTCTTAGCACCCATTCTAGTAAGTCTAATTTTTACAGCCATATGACTTCTCCTTTCTTTTCCGACTATTACTATAACACAAGAAAAAGGAAGTGTCAATAAATTTTCATTAACACAAAACACTAACAACAGCTTCTTCAGAAGAAAATTTAGAGATCAGGACTTAACACGAGGCGGAACGAGTTGTAGCTGCTGGCGCCACCAGAGTTGTTGGCGCCGAAGTAGAATATACCAGCGCCTTCAGCTGGATTCGTGCCGTAGCTCCCGCCGCGCAGCAACCAAGGATTCGTTTCTGTTGCCAACGTTTGATAATCATGATACCAGCCTCCTGTCTCTGATAAACCATGAGAATAGCATATGCCTCCATTACAAGCTTGACTGGCTGTAGTACTTGTATATTTATCGTAATAGATGAGATCTGGCATTTCTCCAAAACCACTCGATCCTATATTATCGTCATAGTTGCCCATTACGTATTCACCTGAGCCTCCACTCATATCGTAAATTCCGTAAATGGTTCCAGTCGTACTAGCTCCTACTCCTTTGCCTGAGACACCACTTTCATCTCTTGTATTATCATCATAAGTATAGGGACAACCAGCACTACCGCTTGTACTTGGTGCTCCACTACTACAACCGGTAATATAATAATTTGATTTGTTTTGATAAATTTCTTTCTCTGATCCAATAAAATTAACATTTCCTAATTTTCCATAAGCACTTTGAGATAGGTAAGCTACCGCTCCCCATTCATCGTTTTTCATGGCATGAGAATTCATATTACTATGAAAACCATATCGATTTCCATCAGCACTAACTTTTCGTCCTACTTGATAGATATTGCTTACATTGATGCTTCGCCAACTAATAACGTTCGGTTTAATCATCGAATCAAGATTCGTAACATTTCCTCCTCCGTTTCCTGGACTCGGATTGCTGCTACTCGTTTCAAACTTTCCTACCCAAATACCACTTAATTCTGTATCCCCAAAAGTAAAAGCATCCGGCGTATACCAATTTTTGGGTTCTTCCGTTGCCAAATACTGAGCCGTTCCTTTTTCTTTTATCTCTTTCCCGATAAATTTGATATCAATCTCTCCTGGTAAATCTTGAGTAGGAGTACTATTTAAATAGACACCTCTTTTTCCATAATAATGGCTTCCTCCATCTTCACTTGCTATCGTATAACTATATCTTGGGATCCATACCCACATGGTTTCTATATCATCCATAGGAATAATTGTCCCAATTCCAGCGCTTTGATATTCACTTAACTTATCACTTTTTACCGTTACTGCATTAGCCCATATTCCTCTTCCATAGTTATACCATCCATTTTCTTTATTGGTCTTTACCCAGTTATATCCATCATGTTTAACCGCAATCATATTAGAGTCCATCTCTGGTTCATTTACTTCTTCATTATCTTGGATAAATTTATCTTCTGCAACTTGTTGGGTAGCAAATACTTCTAGTTTTCCTAAGAATACTTTCCCCATGACATCGTTTCCCGCCTTAATATTTAACCAGATTCTTAATTCGCAATCTACTGTTTCATTTTTATCAATCACCCCATGATAAATAACAGGAGATTCTGATAATGTCCCTGTATAGCTTTCTTCTCCTACTTTTATTTCATAACGGATATCTTTCGGATCTAATAATTGACAAGACTCTCCATCGGTCGTCTGACAATTATTCTTTAAATCTTCATCATCAACCAAAGAGAGGGAATAATAGAAATCAATGTTATTCTTATTAATCAAAGAAAACTTATACGGACTACTTGCTTTTCCTTCGTCATCATAAATGGGGATTGCATTTACTAATTGTATGCCCTCAGAAGCTGACTCATCTAATTCTAACTTGATGGTATCAACTAGAATACTTACTTCTTTTTCTCCTTGGATTGAAGTCATTAGCCAAGCAAAAGAGATTCCTACAAAACAAAGGAGCAAAAGCAGAATAACCAGAATTATTTTTTTCCTATTACAAAACTTCTTTGCCTTACTTTTTCTTTTTTTCTTTTTCATTTTACTCAACAGCCCTTTCCTCTTCATCTATACTTTTTAACACATAAAATCTTTCAAGAAAAGGAAAAAGAACAGGATCGCGACATCCCATTCTTTTTGAACACACTGAAAAAAGCCTTATTCTATAAGGTAATTCTAAAGCGCCCCCCCAATCGAACAATTGTTTTCATAGGCTTTTAATTTTATAAAACAATTTCTTTTTTTCATATCTTATCCACTTCTTTTCTATCTTTCTTAACTTCATCTTACCATAGTTTGATTCTATCAACAAGATAATTTTTTATTATAAGAAAAAAAGAAGACTTATTCTTCTTTCGCTTCTTCTTCAATTGATTCTTTTAAATAATCTTCCGTAACTTCTTGATCAATCGCTTGATCGATTGTATCTTCACTATCCATAATTTCATCCCAATTATCATCCGTCTCTTCATCAACATTAATTCTTACTTTTGTATCTCCTACTAATTCTATCCCTAATGTTTTTTCTACTCTACATTCAATTCCATCTGTTACAATCTCCGCTTTTACACAACTAGGCCCACTTAAACTTCGTACAATAATTTCTTCATCCATTCGATTCCCAGCATTACCCGTAATCGTAATATTCTCTTGATATGGATAAGTTTCTTTCAACACTTCTGTCTTAGTATCATTATCATAGGAATACCAAACATTAATATCATAACTACCTTGTATCTGCACTCGATTTCCTATCTTTGTACCCGAAAAAGTATGATTAATGATCCAACAGCCAAGCACGGTAGTAGGTTGTTGCTCGTCAGCAGTTTTTAAAGATAAACGGTCAACAAACTGTTTTTTCCCTTTGCCAATTACTGCTTTCGTAACAATTTCACGAAATGCCACACTGATCCCTCCTCTAATTTAATGTATGCAAGAGAAGAAAAAATATATACAAAAAAATAGTGTTTTCATCCACTATCTTTTTATATTTTTTCCGGCAAGAAACGAAGCAGATAACTCCTCTAAATGATCAAGTGCATAATCACTAGTCTTTGTCATAATATTATCAAAATAGTCATCTCTTTCATACGGAATTTCTCCTTTCAAGAAGGAAGAAAGGAAAAAGGGTTCTCCATATTTCTTCGCATTTTCTTTGGTTAGTTCAATATAACCATTCGCTAAAAGTTCTTCGGCGAAAGAAGTATCTTTCACAAAATAACCTGGCGAAGGCGTATTTTGTAAAAACACATCCAAAGGAGCATCATACATTCCTGCATTACAATGAACCGTAGAAAAGAATTGACGATAAGTACTATCTAATAGATAAATACGATCGTTTACTTCTGTTCCATCAAAAATAGGCAAAGTTACCGTCCCAAAACAATGAAGAGATGGGTAATCAAAACAATCTTTTGCGGTATTCTTAGTAACAGAAAAACCTGCTTCTTCAAAAGGACGAACCGTTAAACTTTGCCCCAATTCACAAAAACCATCCAAAGAAGACGTTTCAATAGAAACACCTAAATTACCAAAAGACTTTCTAGTCTGATCCAAATCGTAATCAAGAAGAGTAACTGCTTCTTCTTCTGTCAAATATCCATTTTCATGATAATGGTCGAGAGCCTCTTCTACTGCCTCAAAAGACACGTTTTTAAAAATAGGAGGTTGATCAATCGCAAAACTGGTATCTTCATTCATAAGATACAAGTTATAAATATTATCATAATCGGCAGGTTTGGCTTTTTTAAAAACTGCCGTCCATAAATAAGACAATTTCTGATGTTTTTGATCGTTTGTTAAATTGGAATTCCCAATTTCTAAAATTTCTTGAAACAATTCATTCATTTTTCTATTTTCCCCTTTAAAAGGATAAAACAAGCTTATCCTAACTCTATCTCGAATGGCGAATTTTTCGTTCCATCACCAGAAACGATCACCACATTCGATTTTAAATTCAAGGCTGGCTTGATTCCAAAAGCAGTAGAAGGACTCTCAGAATAAGAATAGCCTGCTGAATCAACATGCCAAGTATAAGTATTATTATAACGCGTTAATATCCAATAAGGAGCTGTAGCATCATAAGTAGCAAATTGTCCAGCCATTAATTCTCCTAATCTTAGTAAACCAATTCTTGAAGAAGTACTAGTCGCATAACTAGACATACTAGTATTTCGATACTTCGCTAAACGATAATCCGTCCCATTCGCTACCGTTCCTAAATACCAAGTACTACATATTAGTATAAGTATTTCCCACATAACTAGTCAAATAAGTTCCATTTAACATTCTTCCCATGGTAGAAGAACTAGAAAAACTAGCATTCCCAAGTGTCGAAGTCAGAAAACCTACAGAATCTTTCAAAGGATCAGTACTGGTTATTTTAGTTAAGCCACTTGTTTCATGACTAACAATACGATATAAGTTATTAACACCTGTTCCAAAATGAATATACTCTCCACTATATCGCGAGGATAGTGATGTCCCAGCTAGATCGGTATCATAATCCCCCTTTAAACGATAAGGATTATTTTCACTTCCATCTCCAGCCACAATTTCTATATTCGTTTGTAAAACAATAGCAGGACGAACACCCCCAGCCGATGTAGGAGTCTCCGCATAAGTATAACCAAAATAATTAATCGTCCAGACACTAGAAGAATCAGATGGAGTCAATGTCCACCATTCCAAACCATTATTTAAATAAGTATCCTCATAATTCGTAGTAAGACAACTTGTTTGATATTCATAAGTATTCAAAAGCCGTATGATTATTGGAATAATAAACAACCGAAGAAATATCCCATTGCGTTACTAATTTTACAGTCTGACTACTATCATCTACCGAAACTGCACGCCATAACTTTCCACTATACCAAATATAATTATTCGGCTCATCTCCTACAATATAAGTATCAAGTCCATCATCATATTGATTACTATCTGGCAAACTAGCCAATAACACCTCTGATACAGTATTTTTCAATTCTTCAAATAAATGTCCCTCACTAGGTAAACTTAGATCATTATTCGAAAGTCCTGCACTTACTCCTAAAGTAATTGTTTTCTCAGTACTAGAATTATTATATACTTTAAGAAGATAAGTATTACTAGAGTCACTAGAACCCCCCGCTTGTAAAATAATACCTTCCCCCGCAGGAGGCGTTTGAACACCTTCCACTACTTCATACCCTGCTGTAATGCCCGCAGGAAGATCTCCGATATAATAAAAGTTAAACTTTGCTGGTATACTAGTCGTATTGGCAAGAACAATTGTAAACTCTTGCACAGAATTCGCCGAAATCGTTAAAGTACTTGTTTGGGTATCATCCACCATTAAAGTATAGTTAATATTACCAACAACCATACTTATCGCTTCTTTTTTCTCTTTGGTCACAGTAAATAATGCATAAGAAAAATAACTACTTAATAATAATAAACAAAGAATTCCTACCGCTAAAATATAAAATTTGGATATATCCTTTTGAATAAAATCTTTTATTTTATATTGCATAATCCCCTCTCACCCTACCCTACTTAAAAATATAACATAAATAAACATATTTGTGGAGTCCTATTTTCTTTTTCAAAATTAAATTTTACGTTGTTAGTACATTATTTCCCAAGAAAAAAAGTTACTTTGAAATCTCTTTCTAATTCAAAATAACTTTCTCTATTTCTATTCTGCTAACAATTCTTGAAAAGCCTCATTTAATCCTTCTTTTATCACAAAACATAACTGATCCAACTCTTCTACTTTTTCTTGATAAGCTGCATAAAGAGGATTACAAGAAAGCCTCTCTTCATATTTTTGAATTTTCTCTTCTACTTCTTTATCCTGATAAGAACTTTTCACATATTTTTGTTGTAAAAACTTTAATTCTTCTATTTTTCCTACTAGCTCTTCATTCTTTCTTATTTTTTCTTTTAAAGAAAGATATTCTTGATAAAGATCACTTTCTAAGATACGATCAACTAACTTTTTATTTTCTGCTAAAATCTCATCCTTCGTATACTCTACCATCTAAACTCCACGTCTTTGCTTCTTCAATCAACACCGGAACAATTTTGCCTGTTACATCTTGATCACTTGTAAAGTTAATTAATTTATTCGTATCACTATAACCAAAGTATTGATCTTTTTTCTTAAGAGACTTTCCTTCCACTAACACAGGTACTACCTTTCCTTCTAATTTTTTATTATTATCAAGGAAGGAGGCATTTAAAAGATCATTTAATTGATAAAGACGTTCTTCTTTTTCTTCTTTTGTTAAATCATCTTTTAATTTTGCCGCCGGAGTTCCAACTCTTGGAGAATAGATAAAGGAAAAGGCATTATCATAATGACACTCTTTGACCAAAGACAAAGTGTCTAAGAAATCTTCCTTAGTTTCTCCTGGGAAGCCAACAATAATATCGGTAGAAATAACACAATTAGGAATTTTTTCTTTCATCTTATGAAATAAAGTTAAATAATCTTCTCTTGAATAACGTCTACCCATCTTCTTTAAAATACGAACACTACCAGACTGAACTGGCAAATGAATACTCGGCATAATATTAGGATACTTGGCAATGACTTCAATCATCTTATCACTAAAATCCCAAGGATGACTCGTCATAAAGCGAATTCTTGGAATATTCGTTTTTGCTACATCTTCTAACAATTCAGCCATCGAATAATCTTCATAAAGATCTTTTCCATAAGCATTAACATTCTGCCCTAATAAAGTTACCTCTAAATAACCTTGATCTTTTAAAGCCTGAATCTCTTTTAAAATATCTTCTTTCTTCCGACTTCTCTGTCTTCCTCTTGTATAAGGTACAATACAATAAGTACAAAACTTATCACAGCCATAAATAATATTAACATAAGCTTTATAATGACTATCACGTTCTACGGGCATTTCTTCGATAAAATCTTGTTCTCTTGAATAAACTTCTACTTGTAATTTGCTCTTCTCTAAAGATTCACATAACACCCTTGGTAAATCGTAAAAATTATGTGTTCCAACAACAAAGTTCATCCAACCATAGTCTTTTAAAATTTTATCTGTCACAACCTCTTCTTGAGCCATACAACCACACATACCTACTACAAGCGAAGGTTTACTTTCTTTTAAATGTTTGATTCTTCCTAACATACCAAATGCTTTATTATGAGCATTCTCGCGAATGGAACAAGTATTTAATAAAATAAGGTCAGCATCTTGATAACGATCGACAAACGAAAAGCCCATCTCTTCTAAAATTGCTTTGATATTTTCACTATCATGTTCATTCATCTGACAACCATAAGTTTTTAAATAACAAGTTTTCCCTTGAAAACGATTTTGATAACGAGGATCTAATTGAAAATTCTTTCTCTGATACTTTTTTTTATCAACCGATCGTGCCTCTTGATAATTTGGTAAATGCATAAATACCACCTCTTTTGTCTTCCCTTAGTATAAAGAAAAAAAGAAAAAAAAGCAAGACATATTATGCCTTACCTTCAACTAATACCGATCGTAAAATATGATCCATAGAAGTAAGTTTATTTTTCATAATCTCATTTTTAATCTCTTCAAAATCATTTAAAATAAGCTGTACCAAATGCTCCATTCGCGGTAATAAATTTGTTTTCTTCTCTAAATTTGATAACATCACTTCTAAATTAGAAAGTCTAGTATATTTTCCATACTCTTTATTTTTAATAAAAGTACGATACATATGAAGAAAAGATACCACATCAATATTTTCAAATCGTCTATCTTCTAATATTTTTAGGGTTGTACAAAGATTCCCTGTTCTTATTGCTAAATCCAAAATCGTTTCCCCATTGTTATTTTTTAAATTAGGAGAAAACTCTTTATTTTTCTTTAACTTACAAATAATCGGAGCGACTTTAATATAATCCTTTTGCGCTAAAATATGAGCAAAAGTATTCCCCTCTATATTTTGATGATTCGGATCAAAATCACTATAGGTCATATATTTTGAAACAAGAGAATACTGTTTTAATTTTAATAACTTCATTAAAACGGTATTTCCTTCTTCATCTACTTCGGAAACACTCACAATCTTTTTCCTAAGTAATTTATCCACTAATTCTAAATGACCCTCTTTGATCAATTCAAAAATCAGGGATGGTTCCTCTTCACAAGCAGTCATCGCTTGCTCTTCATCAAAAAACATGATAAACACCTCTTTTTTCGTGATGTCTTTCTATTATAACAAAAGGCATCTTCTTTTGTCAAATTTGACTCATTAGAAGTATTTACCAAAAGAGGAAAATTATACCTTTCTTTTTTGTTTTGTTTTTCTTCTTTCCATAATAGAGGAAGCATAAGCAAATAACTGAGCTCGACTCACATAATCCTCATCTTGTTCTAAACTCCAAGCTAAAATTAAGTATTTTTTATGTTGTAATTCCTTATGTAAGGCAAAATTTTGCCAAACCGTAATACTAGAAGGAAAATAGCATAAAAATGAACCATCCTGTAATTGCCCAGCTAAAACACCCTGATTACTTAAATTCATACCAGCAATATAAGTACAAGGTGTATCTGGATAAGAAAGACCCCACTTCTTTGCCATATGATTAAAAGCAAGTCCGTGATTATAAGGCATTTCATCCAAACACATCCGCTGCAACTCACCAGCCCGAGAGACCGCCCAAGCGACGGTCTGCTCTTCTTCCATTGAATTTAATATTTTTTTTACAAATTGATCATATATTCGGCTCATCTTCTCACTCCTCAGGAATTAAAACTTCTTTTCCCCCCATATAAGGTTGTAACACCTTAGGGATCTTAACACTACCATCCTCTTGATAATTATTTTCAAGAAGCGCAATCAAACCACGAGGACTCGCTACTACCGTATTGTTTAAAGTATGAACCAAATAAGTACCTTTCTCCCCTTTCGTTCGAATCGATAATCTTCTCGCTTGGGCATCTCCTAAGGTAGAACAACTACCGACTTCAAAATATTTCTTTTGTCTGGGACTCCAAGCCTCAATATCACATGATTTTACTTTTAAATCTGCTAAATCGCCACTACAACACTCCAGTTGTCGTACGGGAATATCCATATTTCGAAAGACTTCCACTGTATAACGCCACATCTTCTCATACCAAGCAAGAGAGTCTTCCGGCTTACATAAAACGATCATCTCTTCTTTTTCAAACTGGTGAACTCGATACAAACCACGTTCCTCTAAGCCATGGCTACCTCCCTCTTTACGGAAACATGGTGAATAACTCGTTAAACAGATTGGTAAATCACTTTCTTTGACAATTTGATCTTGAAACCGTCCAATCATACTATGTTCACTCGTACCAATTAAGTAAAGATCCTCTCCTTCAATCTTATACATCATCGCTTCCATTTCTGGAAAAGACATAACTCCAGTTACGACATTACTGCGAATCATAAAAGGTGGAATACAATAAGTAAACCCTTGCTCAATCATGTAATCTCTTGCATAAGAGATCATCGCCTCATGAAGCCGCGCAATATCTCCAATTAAATAGTAGAAACCTTGACCACTCGTTCTTCCAGCCGCCTCCTTATCAAGCCCATGAAAACGCTCAATAATGTCAGCATGATAAGGAATTTCATAAGGAGGTACCACCGGATCCCCAAACCGCGCTAACTCCACATTCTCACTATCATCTTTTCCAATCGGAACCGAAGGATCCATCATCTGGGGAATCACCATCATTTTTTCTTTTAAAGAAGCACTTAAAATCCCCTCTTTTTCTTCTATTGTAGTAAGCTCTTTATTAATAGAACTAACTTCATCCTTTAATTGATTCGCTTCCTCCACTTTTTTCTCTCGCATCAAAGAACCAATCATACTACTCTTTTCGTTTCGTTGCTGTCTTAATTGATCCCCTTTGCTTTTACATTCCCGAATCTCTTGATCAAGTTTTATCACTTCATCTACCAAAGGAATTTTTTCATCCTGAAACTTCTTCTTGATATTTTCAATCACATCTTCTTTATGTTCTCTTATAAATTTAATATCTAACATTTTCCTCTTCTCTCCTTTATTCTATCATATAATTTTTTAGCATTCTGTTCTAAAATTTTTTCCGTATCTTCCAAAGAAAACACCCCAAGTAAATCCTTTTTTAATTTCTCCTGAATATGATTATAATCATAAATTCCATGTTCTTCTCGATCCTTAGGATCAATAATAGAAGTAAAATTCATATTATCACTTGATACCATCACCCGATCACTTCCAAAGAGATCTACCATATATTTAATATGGGCAACATATGAGGATCGCTTAGAATCCCCTACAAACAAAGGATAACTAACCAATCCAATCATACCTCCCACTTCTTTTAAAGCAAGAAGTTGTTCCCGCGTCAAATTTCTTGGATGCGGACATAATTCATAACTATTCGAATGACTGGCATAACAAATAACCTCATGCCCCTTCTTTTGTTCTTCTCGAATTATTTCAATCATATCAAAGAAAGTCTTTTGATTAGCATGCGATAAATCAATGCCCATACCAAGCGCAATCCCTTTTCTTAAGAAACGTTTTCCTTTCTCGGTTAAGCCATAATCACTGCGATTCCCGGAACCATAACGATTGAGATTTTTCCAAACCAGTAAGAAAGCATCTAATCCCGCCTCATATAACTGCTCTAACTCTTCTTCTCCTTTTATATAGTCACACCCTTCAATACTATAAAGAGAAGGACAAGAAAAAGAAGCATCATACATGGTTTTACTTTCTCGAAAAAGAGTAAGAACATCAATATCTTCTTTTTTCAAACGAAACTCTTCTTCCATTTCCTCTGAGTTCATAAAATAGAAATTACAAAATACCCCAACAATATTATCTTTTCGTATCGCTTTCTTCATTTTCTCTAAATAATCAAAAGACTGATACTTCGAAGATAAATAACATATAGATAATAAATCATGATGTAAATCAAACACAATATCACTCCCTAAGAAAAAAAGAATAGCAACCCAAAGGAGCGAATCTCTTCGCGGTGCCATCCTTTTTTATTCTTTCTTTTGATAACGGAATTACCCGGAAATTTCTCTATAGAGGAGATAGTTAAGTTCTTTTCATTGTTTCCACCACCCACAATGTCTCTTTTAAAAAAGAAATCTTAACATGGTCTCTAATCATCGATTTATTTTATTATATGCAAGAAAAGAGAAAAATACAAGCGAAATTTTTGCAAAAGAAAAGATCTTAAAAGAACTAAGATCCTTATCTTCTATCCTAAGAGAAAAGCTTAGGTAAAATATAAACGGTTACAAAAGCACAAACGGCAATTGCAATCACGAAAACATAAGCAACTTTGTTTCTATCCACTTCAGTTGTTTCCACAATACCTTGATAAAGATAAGTAAGATAGAAAATAGAAGCAATAAGTAAGATAATAAGCATAAATTGCAAAGAAATATAAGTAAATAAGATACAAACAAGAGTTGTAATAGAAGTAAAGGTAGCACATACTCCCACAAGAGCAAAGGCTTTTTTCACCGTAATCTTATCCTTCATCAATGCCCCTGCAATGACATAAATCATAAGAGCTGTCACTGCAAATCCAAGAAAGGATGATAATAAAGATTGGAAGAAAGTTTCTGCAAATGGAACCGTAATCGAAGAACTAAATAATGAACCATATCCAAGGAATCCTCCAATTAATCCAATTGCTTTGGTACTAAAGCAATAAGCAAAGAAAGCACTAATAATACTATTGATAATAATTGAAATCATACCAACGGTAAAATGTTTCTCTTTTGCATATTTTTTAAGGGTATCTACTGGTTTTGTAAACATTCCTTTTGTAATTGCCACATAAGAGTTTACACATTCATTAAAATCAAAACTACCAGTTGCTTCTTCTCTTACTTCTTCTTTTTTTGTTTCTTTTTTACTTGCTTCGCAATCGCAAGGTTTTCCATCTTCTAGTTTTTTTCCACATTTTGTACAATATTTTGCCATATTTAACTCACTCCTTTTCTAAAAATAACTTGGCAAACTATAAGCATCAACTAATTTTAATTGATCTCCATCAATTTCATAGTAGAACCAAACAAAATCATAATTTGTCTTTTCATCACCATCTACTGGCGTATATTTATAATCCACTGTGAAATCAACCTCCATGATTCCATCTTCAAAATAAATGGAATCGATCGAACGAATATCAGTCGCCTCAAAACTTGATAAGGCACTAGAAAAATAGCCACCACTAACATCATCCTTAAGATCATCATAAGCATCTTCTAAATCAGAAGCATCTTTACCAAAATTATCAGAAATAGAAGACCAATCTTGTTGTCCGATCGCACTAGAATATAGTAAATTCATATCGGCTTTAATTTGTTTTTTGATCGTATTAAAATCTTCGTCGGATAAAGAATCTTCGTCAAAATCGATCCAAGTAGGATTATTATAGTTATCCGCTGACACTGTTTCTGTGATTTCAAATCCGACTGGTAAGGTTACCGTTACTTCATAATCCATATTAAATAAAGCTGGGATTACATAAGAATCATAACCATCACTCGTTTCATCAAGATAACTCTCGTCCAAAGTGACTCCTCCAAAATTTACTTCAGAGCCTTCTGGTACATAAAGAGTAAAATCTTCCGTAAAGTCTTCCTCTGGTAATACGACTTTCCACTCATCAAATACAAGATATTTTTTATCTGTTGTCTTATGAAGCTCTAGAGTCATACGTTTTGAACCTCTTGAAGTAGTATAAGAAATATCTACTTCTGCTGTTAAACTGTTTTTCGAATATTCTACATCTGTAATATTAAAGTTTTTAATTGACTTCGCTAAAGACGCCTGATCATCATTAGAATAATATTCTATAAAACGATCTTTAGTTGTAAATTCACTATCATCCAAATCACTATACTGGTACATTGTATCAAGATCTTGATCAGCAAAAGCTTTAAAATAAGCATTTGCAACCGCATTTGGGCTTACTGAATTTTTCAATACGAGAAAACCAACAATAAGTAAAACAACCACTGCACAAATAACCCCAATTAAAATCTTTTTGGATTTACTGATCGGTTTCCGTGCTTTTGCTGCTGGCTTTTTTTCTCTCTTTCCCTCTTTTTTCTCTTCTTCTTGTTCTAAAGCCGCTCCGCAGTTCTCACAAAATTTAGCATCTTTCTCATTTTTCGTGCCACATTCACCGCAATACATACTTCAACTCCTCCTCTTCTATTGCAATTTTAGTATAGCATATTTCTATACATTTTTCGACCTTTTTCTTTCTTTTTTCTTAAATTTACCAGAAACAAACAAAGATAGCCAAAGCTATCATTTTGTTTCAATAATAAGTTTAATTGCTGTTCGATCTTCTCCCTCAATCGAAATATCCGTAAAAGCCGGAATACAAACGAGATTTTTGCCTGATGGTGCTAGAAAACCTCGAGCAATCGCTACCGCTTTAATCGCTTGATTTAAAGCCCCTGCTCCCACCGCTTGAATTTCTACACTACCACTTGAACGAAAAACATTCGCTAAGGCTCCTGCTACGGAATTTGGGTTTGATTTAGACGAAACTTTTAATGTTTCCATATTGTTATATCATCCTTTCTCTTTCTAACATATCATATGAAAGAAAAAGAGAAGAAAGAACAAAAAAAGTTAGAAATTCTAACTTTCTAAAATAAACTTTCTATTTCTTGATCCGCTTGACTCGTAGGTGGGGTAACGGTAGATGGAGAAGGATTCAAGGTAGGAGTCTCTACCGAAGGAAAGGTTGGATCAACTGTAGGTAAAGGTTCCACGGAAGGATCCCGATGAACTCTTGGAAGAGACTGAGTATTTTCTAAAGGATCTGCTCCTCCATAAATTGTATGATGGGTATTCGTATTAATATTAAGATTTGAAACCGTAGGACTTGCTCCTCCATAAATCGTTCTTTTTTCTTCGGTTGCTGTTGAATTTGAAACGGAAGCTGCTGTAGGTGTAGAAAGGATCGAAGGAAACTCCACTTGGGAAGGCGTTGACTGAGGATTAACCGTAGGACTTGCCGAAGTTACATCAACCACAGGCTTCACAGAAGGCTGCACTGTAGGCGTAATCACCGAAGGACTAACACTAGGCTGCGAAGGAGTAACCACTGGCTCTTTCGCTAAACTAGGAAGAGGATCAACCGCAGGTGAAACAGAAGGCGTTACCGTTGAACTCGACGAAGCATTGGAAGAACCTACAGACATAGATGCTGGAGAAACAGAAGAAGGAGTAACCACCGAAGCACTCGAAGCATCAACGGTCGGTACACTTGGCGTAGAACTTGGCACAGTCGGACTAGAAACTGTAGGAATTTGTAAATCCGGAGCTACCGCTTCACTTTTTGGAGTGGAAACAGAAGCACTAGGTACAGGTTCCATGGGAATAGGATTGGTGAAAACCTTAGGCTCTACTTCCCCTTGATTGGCAAGCTCAGCAGGACTATTTCCCAAAGAAACATCAGGTAAAGCCGTACTAGCACTATCACTCGTTACCTCAGAAGTCGCTTCTTTCTTTTCCTTTTTATCCTTGCGTCCTGTCACGATAAAAATAATAAGTGCAATAATTAATAAGACAATTCCGCCCGTAATTAATAAACCTGGAATCGTTGTAAACCAACTCAAATCAAAACCTGCTAGTATCATTTTCACATCTCCCTTTATCATCTTATGATATTTTACACTTCTATAGTAACAAAAATAAAAAGAAAAAGCAATGAGATTTTGTCAACCTCCTGCCTATTCTGTCAAATGATTCTCCTTTAAAGCACTTGAAAACATACGGAAATAAGAATAATTTGGAATTTTTTCAAAAATTAATTTTTCTTTAGTAACCGGATGAAAAAAAGCAAGATGATAAGCATATAAAGCAAGCTCTCCTTCTCCTTTTCCATATTTACGATCCCCTAACAAAGGATGACCATGAGAAGAAAATTGAACCCGAATTTGATGATGCCTTCCCGTTTCCAAAAAAATACGCACCAAACTCATATTCTTTTGATAAGATAACACTTGATAAGTAAGACGGGCAAATTTCCCTTCCTTATCTTTTCCAATCAAACTACGAAAAGAATCCCGTACCAAATAATCTTCAAAAACGCCATCTCCCATTTTTCCTTCCACTACTGCAAGATACCATTTTTCCATCTGATGAAGACGAACCTGTTCACTAAGACGCCTTGCCGCCTTGGAAGTACGAGCAAAAACCATAATTCCTCCTACCTCTTTATCCAAACGATGCACAAGCCCCAAATAAACATTCCCCGGCTTATGATATTTTTCTTTCACATAAGCTTTCAACAAAGATAACATATCAAGAGTATCACTCCCATCACTTTGAGACAAAACAAAAGGAGGCTTTTCTACTACCAAAAGATGATTATCTTCATATAAAATATTAAGTTTCATCTTCCCACCTACCATAAATTCCACAAGGTAACACCAAAGAAGAGTGCGCAATAGGAATCCCTACTTCGCCACAACGGACTTTACCCGGAAAACGGGGAAGCAAAACCTCAGAAAGTAAATTCTTAAGAACATACGAAGAAAGACCCGTCGTATAAGAATTAATCAGGAAAAACAAAGGTTTCTCAACCAAAATTTGGGAACACATCGAAACCAACAAAGCCAAATCCTTTTCAATATCCCATACTTCTCCATTCGTCCCTCTTCCATAACTAGGAGGATCCATGATAATCGCATCATAATGATTCCCCCGTCGAATCTCTCGAGCCACAAACTTTTTCACATCATCCACCAAATAACGAACCGGAGCCCCTTCCAAGCCACTTGCTTTCACATTCTCCTTGCACCAATCAACCATCCCTCGCGAAGAATCCACATGCGTAACCGAAGCCCCCGCCGATAGACAAGCTACGGTCGCCCCACCAGTGTAAGCAAAAAGATTTAAAACTTTAATCGGACGCTTGCTTCTTTTTATTTTATTCATCATAAATTCCCAATTTACCGTTTGCTCTGGAAAAAGACCCGTATGCTTAAAACCCATTTGTTTAATACAAAAAGTCATATCTTGATAATGAACAGTCCAACGAGGAGGTACTTTTTTTAAATTCTCCCAAGATCCACCGCCTTTTTTACTACGATGGTAAACCGCATCAATCTTACCATGATATTTTTCTAACAAATTTCCTCGATCCCAAATAACTTGAGGATCCGGACGAAGAAGAAAATAATTTCCCCAACGTTCTAACTTCTCTCCCAAAGAAGCATCAATTAATTCATAATCCTGCCACTTTTCCGCTAACAACATCTTATCACTTCCTTAACGTGCTTTTCTTTCTCTATGTTCAAAAAAAGAAGCCTGATATCTCTCTTGAAACTCTTTCATAACCTTTTCCTCTTTCTGTGATTGAATCCGAAACAAATGAGCCATCGACTCCGCATCCTCCTGTTCAATATAAGAATAATAAAAAGGTAGCAAATCATCCGTAATAATCACAGGCACAATCTCTTTTTGTAAAAGATTTGCATTTAACAAAAGCCGTGACGTTCTACCATTCCCATCCTCAAAGGGATGAATACGAATAAAACGAATATGAAAATAGGCTTCCTGCAAAAAGGGATCCATCCCCTCTTCTTCCGCTTCCTGATACGCTTCTACCAAACGTTCCATATCCCCAGAAATATTTTCGGGTTTCGAAATAGGAATATTCGTATCAACTAAATACTTACCCATTTTTCGATAACCCCTTGAAATATACCAAGCACTCGCATTCACCAGATCACCCGTTTCCACGATCTTATCAAGGGTTAAAGGCTCCTCCTTTCGTTCCAATAATCTTTTAAACGCCACCATACCATCATACAACCGAAGAGCATTCTTACTATCATCAGGATTCCCTAAATCTTTTTCTAAAGACAAACTAGAATGTGTAAGTCGATTCACTAGAAGATCAACATATTCCTCTTTCATATCTTGGACAATCATAAAAGCACCTCTTTCTAACCTCTACCAACTCTCTTTTAAATCCTCATACTCTATACTCTTGCAAACAACATATAACATAGGCTCCTCTTCCTCACTAGCAAAGCAAAGAAATTCTTTATTATTTAATTTAACATATTTAAGAAAAGCCTGATTAATATAATCCCATGAAAAAATTTCTTTGATATTACATTGCTCAACTTCCTTTAAAACCATTTTCATCTTAGTCCGATTCGTCTGATAAGTATTATTTTCTTTTAAAAGAGGTTTCCCCGACCAATAAACATAGATAAGTAGTTCGATATTAGCACCAAAAGTATCATAATGAATTTCTTTAATAAAGCTATCATGAAACCCATGATAATAAGTAAAGAATTCCTCTAAGTTCTCTTTTGTAATTTGATTCATTAAAAAAACACTCCTCTGCCTCTAATTTTAAGATCTCGCCTTCCTATAGATATTATAGCAATGATAAAATCTTTTTTCAAATTGTTTAAAAGTCGCATAAATTGAAACTCCCGAGTTTTGCACTTACTTGTATAAAAAAGCTGCATTTTTTCCAGTGTTTACAAGACTTTACGCCTGCTATGGTCTTGTATTTTGAGTATGTAACATAAAATATTGAATATTGATAGTATTTATAAGAGATTTTTTGTATCTTTATGTAACTTATGAAAAATCTCAAAAAAATTGCCATTTTAGCCAGTATTTATAAGGCTTTGCACAAAATCGAGGTGCAAAACTCGGGTTATA
>DVKE01000044.1 GCA_018716225.1 Candidatus Onthousia faecigallinarum
GCATAGACTACATTAATTGAATTGTGACTTAGAGCACGTAACAGTTATTATACTGTTTTGGCAAACTATTTCAAGAGGTTTGCATTTTTTTATTTTTGGGTTAGGTTGCGGACAATGTCTGCCTTATGCTATAATATTATTAATGATTAGTTATTTACTAATTCACTTTGAGAGTTTCAAATAACCTTTGTTATTGCTCCATTGGAAAATAAAAGAACTTAGCTTCAACTAGGTTCTTTTTTGTTATCTCCCGTAGTTAACTTGGAAGCTCGTTGCCCACGATAAAAAGCCCTAACCTCAAGGATATGATCAGCTATGTTATACCATTTCACTTGCACTTGATACCTACAAAATTCATACTTTGGATTATAATTTAAATTACGAGCCATCGGTTGTAAGCTTAGTAACGAAATATGCAAAGAAGAAACTTCATCTTTTAAATGCCTTCTCATAAGAGAATAAACTTCTTCCTTTGTAATCCAGATAAAATCTTCCACAAACCCATATATAATAGCATCCACTTCATATTCTGATTTATTTCCTTGTAAAATAAAACGATTAACAAACAAATCAATGTATTTTTCATCATTGAATACCTGATTCATTTTATCTATCTCAGTTTGATATTTTTCTCGATAAGCAGCACTAGATATGCGATTTTGTCCAGAACCATTCTTCGTACCGTCTGCATAATGATAATACAAAAAACGTTCAATCGTCTCTTCATCAATACCAATTTTCCGAAAGAAAACAATAAGGGAAGAGATGGATTCAACATGAACTGAGTTTTTAATTCCTTTCTTAATACTAATACCTCGAACATAGCCATTAATTTTAATATAAATGTCTGCCTTTCGCTTTGATTTATTTACCCAACACTCTATATAGTCTTTAAAATCAATTTTTCCGTATAGCTTATACAACAACTCTAAAAAATTAGGATACACTCTACCAACTTGTTTACCATTAAAATAAGCCGCAAACTCTTCTTCATTTTGATAACCAGTAATTTCTTTATTAAAAATCATCTTGACCTCCTTCATTTATATTATTTGCTTATAAATGAACTTTTTCAAAAAAAAGAGCTTAGAAGCCACTAAGTTCTTTTTCAATTCAACCGCTTATTATTTTTTTACATATTTTTTGATAGTAAATACGACACAACCATTCTTCTCTGATTCTTCTTTTGTATAATAACCGCCTTCATAAGTATCTTGTACTACAGCTGAAACATCTATATAATCTTCTTTAAAATCCTCTTCAAAGTATTTTGCATAACAATCATACCAATTATCAAAAGTTTCTACCTTTTCAACCTCAACCACAAATTCTTCTTCTAAATCTGGAAGTTTTAAAAATCGAATCGTATCACAACAGCTACTAATCTCCTTTTTTCATCATTCAAACGATATTCTCTTTTTTTCTTTCCCGACTTTAATCCTTCAAAATTTTCCGGATATAATTTCATAATATGCTCCATGATCACCACTCCTTAAAATTATATTTCAAAAGAATAAACATTTTCTATTAATTCTTCTTGATCCGGTAAAGAAAAAGCACGTGTTCCTACTAATTTTCCACCTTGATGTAAATAAAAGTGATTTGCATTTTGATTCGCCTGCAAGCAAGAAATAATCATAGAATGAAATCCCATTTTTTTAAGATCTGCTATTCCCTTCTCAAACAAGACTTTTCCATAGCCTTGATGTTTCACACGTTCCAATAAATAAAGAGCCTTAATTTCCCCCATCTGAGGATAATTTTTATCTTGAGAAGCTCCTAGCGCTAACATACCAACACTTTTTCCATTTACTTTTAGAATATATTTTTTCTGTTCTTCATCAGCAAGATGATCCTTTTGTCGGTCTACTGCTTTTTTTATTTCTTCTTCCCTATTAATAAGATCTAAAAAGTCTTTGTCTATAATCCCTTGATAAGTCTCTTTCCAAGCAAGAGCATTTACTCGAATATAATCTTCTAAATTATCTAAACTTCTCTCTTCTATTTTATAATCCATAACTACCTCTTTCTAACTTGTATACTTATTTATTTTCATAGATTGTCAATGCTTCTTTTAATATATCACCATATTTTTCTAAGTAGTTTCTTGTATGTGGAGTTATATTTTCAGGTAATTTTTCAATATCAAACCATTCCAATTTTTTTGATTCCAAATCATTTACTTTTAAATCCCCACTATAATTTGTAATAACAAAAATAGCTGTAATATCATATAATTTATCACCATTTGGATATTCTCTATAAGTGTCCTTACCAGATAATACTTTTACCATTGTTAATTCAGTAATATCTAAGTTTGTTTCCTCTTTTAATTCTCTTTTGGCAGTCTCTTCAAAACTTTCTCCCAGTTCCATAGCTCCCCCCGGAAATCCCCATTGATTATAATCGAATCTCAGTTGCATCAATACTTGCTTCTGTTCATTAAAAACGAATAAACCAACACCTGCCGTTAATATTGGTTCATGTCCAACATATTGTCTTAAAAATGTTATATAATTCTTTTTATTCTTCATTGATAAATTCATCCTTTCTTTTTTTCAAGCCTTTAGCAACTTTCCTTTTTACTATTTCTAATCATTTAATATTCTTATCTAGTTTCTTCTCCTATCCAGTTCAAATAACTATCACTACAACTTGTAAAAGGAAAAACGGCAAATTCAAAACACTCATAACTATGAATCTTACGAATTTCTTGATAAATTTCTTTTTGTAAATCAATTCGGGTTTTAAGAAATAACAAATATTCCTTTGCGGTTTCTCTTTCTCCTTTATAATTCCAAACACTATTGCTTTCTACTACTTGACAACTACTAACCAAATGTTTGTCTAATAAACATTTTCCTACCTGCTCTACTTCTTCCCTTTTATCAAAAGCAACTTCAATCATACAATACTTCATAAGTCTATTCCCTCCAAAAAGAGTATAACACAAAAAAAGAAGAGTTATCTTTTATTTTGGATTTATGTCAAGTTTTAGGACACTCTTTTTTACACATTTTATATTTCCGTATTTAAATTTATTCCAATTCCTCTATTTGTAATGGGACCCCAGGTATAATTCTATCTTGTTACTGTAATCTTCTAAAAAAGAAGATTACTTTAAGTATGGCGAATTATACCTGCCCATTACAAATAGA
>DVKE01000045.1 GCA_018716225.1 Candidatus Onthousia faecigallinarum
AAGTAAAAAGAAATATTTTCGTTTAAAAAGTGGGGATATCTTAGATTTAAGAGATCCTTCTCTTCAAGAATTAGAAGAGTTAAAAGAAGATTTTGACTTAGAAGAAAAGGGGGAACTTCCAAAATTTCGGGCGTTATATCTTGATAGTTTGAAGAATAAAAATCATTTTATTAAAACGAATTCCCTTTTTGATGCGTTTGTAAAAAATTTTAAAGAGTATAAAAATGCTCCTGTTCCTTTTACTCAAGAAGAAGAAAAACTTTTAAGAGGTTATCAAAAAGAGGGAGTAAAGTGGCTTTATAACCTTTATAAATGTAATTTAGGAGGAATTCTTGCAGATGAAATGGGACTTGGTAAAAGTTTGCAGACTATTATCTTTTTAAAAAGAGTATTAGAAGAAGATTCGAAAGCAAAAACTCTTATTGTTTGTCCGACGGCTTTGGTTTACAATTGGGATAATGAATTTAAAAAGTTTAGTGATGAGATTGTAAGGTGTCTTTTTGTCGGACCTAGAAATGGCAGACATAACAAGTTAAGCTCCTATGAAGGAAATGTTTATATTACAAGCTATGGATTATTAAGAGAGGATTTAGAACTTTATCAAGAGATGAATTTTAAAGTGATGGTAATTGATGAAGCCCAAAATATTAAAAATCCTACCGCCCTTCTAACCAAAGCGGTAAAGAAAATTCATAGTGAAGTAAAACTAGCTTTAACCGGAACACCGATTGAGAATTCTATTTTAGAATTATGGAGTATCTTTGATTATATTATGCCTGGTTTTTTAGGAAATAAGACGAAGTTTCATGAAAAGTATAAGATCAGTGATGATTTTGATGATATGACAAATAATACGTTAACGAAATTAAGAAGTCAGGTACGCCCTTTTATCTTAAGACGAAAGAAAAATGAAGTGTTGAAGGATTTGCCAGATAAAATCGAAAATAATATTTATATTGACTTAAGTGAAGAGGAAAAGAAAATCTATGCTGCTTTGGTAAAGAAGACGAAAGAGGAAATGGAAGAATTACTGAAAGGTGGTTTTACGAAAAATAAGATGCAGATCTTGACTCTTTTGACAAGGTTGAGACAAGTTTGTATTGATCCCAAAATTATTTTTGATAATTTTAAAAAGCCTTCTTCTAAGATAGAACATTTGATAGAGGTGGTAAAGGAAGCGGTAGCGAATGGTCATAAAATCTTATTGTTTACCAGTTTTAAGACCGCTTTAAATATTGTAGAGGAGAACTTTACCAAAGAGGGCCTTACGAGTTATGTGATTGATGGATCGGTTAGTAGTAAAAAAAGGCAAGAATTAGTCGATAAATTTAATGAAGATGATACGAATGTTTTCTTAATTATGTTAAAAAGTGGAGGGACTGGTTTGAACTTAACAAGTGCTGATATCGTCATTCATTTAGATTTATGGTGGAATCCACAAGCGGAAAATCAAGCGACCGATCGAGCTCATCGAATTGGTCAAAAGAAGTCGGTAGAAGTCATTAAGTTAATTACAAAAGGAACGATTGAAGAAAAGATTTTGGCTCTTCAAGAAAAGAAAAAAATATTAAGTGATAAATTAATTGAAAAAGAGGGCGAAGAATCTTTAAGTTTCCAAAACTTATCGGTAGAGGATATTCGAGAATTATTAAAGTTTAATAATGAATAAAAATGGTTTTTTGGAAAGAGAAAAAAAGTGCAATATTTACTTGTTTCTTTATTCATGATATACTGGAGAAAATAATGAGAGGTAGTACTATGATAAAAATGGTGAGAGAAGAAGAAGCAGATGCCATTACGCACTGTGGTACCATGCATGCAGATGAAGTGTTTGCTACTGCTTTTTTAGAGCTTTATTATGGAGAGATAAAAGTAGCTAGAGTCAAAGAAGTGGATAAGAATTTAAAAAAAGAGACCCTTGTTTATGATATTGGTCGAGGAAAGTATGATCATCATCAAGAAAATGCCGAAGTAAGAGAAAATGGTATAAAATATTCTTCTTTTGGACTTTTATGGAAAGATTTTGGCATAAAATATTTAGAAAAGTTAAAGATAAAAGAAAAAGAAGAGGTATTTCTTGCTTTGGATCAAGACTTTGTAATGATGATCGATGCCATTGACAATGGAATTTTTCCTAAGATAGAAGCAAGTTATAAAGTGAAAACGGTATCAGATGTGATCAAGCTTTTTAATCCTAGTTTTGGGACGAATGAAAAAGAAAATGATCAATTTGCCTTGGCAGTTTCGGTGGCAAAAACAATATGGAAAAGAGAAATTCGTCAGGTAGTAGGAAAAATAAAAGCCAAACATCTTGTTTTAAAAGAAATAAAGGAACAGAAAGGTCCGATTCTATTTTTAAAAGAGTATATGCCTTATGAACAGACTTTGTTGGAAAGCTCTTTTGGAGAAAAGTTTTTATTGGTAGTGTTTCCTTCCAATCGGGGTGGATATAGTGTTCAATGCATTCCCATTAGTACAGAAATAAAAGAAGATCGGATCCTTTTTCCCGAAGAATGGGCTGGATTAGATCAAAAAGCTTTACAAGAAGTAAGCAAGACAAAAACCATTCGTTTTTGTCATAGAAATCGTTTTATTGCTTGTTGTGATACGAAAGAAGATGCCATTGCTATAGCGAAAAAAGCCATTGAAATAGCGGAAGAAAAGGAGAAAAATGGGTAAGCTAATAAAAGGAGGGAAAAAGATGGACACCGAAAATAAAAAATTCAAGAAGAAAATGTTAGTGATCACCATTATTATTACTACGCTCCTTTTTGCTTTTATCTTTTACGGCTTGAAAGTAGGATTCTTGGATTCGAAAGAAGCTTTAATTAATGAGATTAAAAAGTTTGGCTTGTTTGGACCTATTTTTTTCTTGTTTTTACAAATGGCTCAAGTTGTTTTTCCCATTATTCCAGGAGGAGCCTCCTGTCTAGCTGGTGTCCTGGCCTTTGGACCCTTATGGGGATTTATCTATAACTATATCGGACTCACTTTAGGTAGTATCGTAGCATGGGCCTTGGCTCGGAAGTTTGGCTTACCTTTGTTACAAAAATTATTTTCTAAAGAAGTGATTGATAAATATTTAGGCTATATTCAAACCAAAAAATTCGAATGGATTTTCTTTTTGGGAATTTTAATTCCCGGAGCTCCAGATGATTTGCTCTGTTATATTTCAGGAATCAGTCATATTACCTTAAGAAAATTTATT
>DVKE01000046.1 GCA_018716225.1 Candidatus Onthousia faecigallinarum
CCGACTTTGAAGTGTCCAAGTACGAGTGAAAGTTATGGAGGCAGTTATCGTTTAAAAGTAGGTTTAATTACTGCTGATGAGTTAGCTTTAGCTGGAGAATTATATGGTGTAATAGGGAATAGTTATTTAAATCCAGGCGAAAATGGTTATTGGTATTGGAGTATGACGCCGTTCGCTTTCAACTATGATTATGCTCATGTATGGAGTGGGTTTGATGATCTCGGCAGCACCGATGTGACCGGTCAGAACGCCGTCCGTCCAGTTATCAATGTGACTACGAATAACGGATTTGCCTCAGGAGATGGTAGTGTAGAAAGTCCTTACGTAATAGAATAAGTCACGAATGAAATTAATTAGTAAAGGAAGAAAGAAAAGCTCCTAACTTTGGTTGCTAGGAGTTTTCTTTTGGTAATGTTTTTGAATACTTTTGGTTTTTTGAAATTGATTTTCTAAGACTAAACTGTTGTGATAGGCTGCTTGTCCTATACTATTACAGAAGTTAGCAATATCATTGCCATAGTCTACGGTATTATTAAATTGTTGATTCCAATAATGAAAGTTACTTGGCGTAGGATTGTTTTTGGTTATTTCAATGGCTTCTTCTAAATCAATGAGAAGTTCATGTAATTGTTCAAAAAAGAAATCACTAGTTTCCAAATTCAAATGTTGTTCATGGGTTAAGGGTAAGTATAAAGCTTGAGAAACTGATGTAACAAGATTGTCTAGTATATTTTCTTGCAAAATGAATAATTTATTTTTCATCATCATGATAAGGGCAGCTGTATTTTTCGAATTCTGTTTGCCTTCTTTTACAATTTGAATGTACAAGTTTTTATAATTTTCTTCTACCACCGTATAAAAGAATTCTTTGTCTTCATTCATGATTCATCCTCTTTTGATAAATTTTTGGTCTTTCGGTATAACCCTCTTCTAAGTCTTCTACTTCTTCTTTGGCTTCGTTTAAACTCTCATAATCCTTCTCTTCTTCAAAAGTAAGATAGGCTTCTTCATAATCAGTAACCGCTTGATAATGAGCGGCAAATTGCTCGATATTCGCTTGAATAGGGTAGTCCGCTGTCATTCTAAGCCCATTTTTTAATCCTTGAATAAAAAGAAGTCCGCTGGTGATAGGATCAATACATTCAATATCTTGATTTTGTTCCTTTTTGGTTTGAAATTCTTCCTGGAGATAGACAATTTTCCTGGCCATGAGGCTTAACATTTCTTCTAGTTCTTTGTCAGAAAGGGATTGCTTTTGGGATTTTGCTAGTAATTTAAAATATTTATTTTCTACTTGTTGAAAGATACGCTCTTCTTTGTTCATACTTATCACCTCGTGTTTCCTAGTATAGCATAAAATTTAGAAAAGAAAAGAAGTTTCTTTCAATTGCACAATCTTTAAAAAAATGATAGAGTAAGGGAAGGAAGAAGGGAGGAATTTTTTTATGAATCAAGATGTTATTCGAGAAATTAGAGAAAAGAATGATATCGTTGATGTGATTGGTGAGAGAATTCCTCTTGTCGCTCGTGGAAAAAATTATTTTGGAGTCTGTCCGTTTCATGATGATTCGAATCCCTCTTTATGTGTTTCTCGAGAGAAACAGATTTATACTTGTTTTTCTTGTCATGCGACAGGGAATGTTTTTCGCTTTTTAATGGATTATGAGCATAAAGATTTTACCGAAGTAGTAGAAGAGTTAGGAGAACGCGTTGGGGTTAGTGTTTCAATGGGAAAAAAGGAAAAAGTTTCTTCTAAATATAAAGAATGGTATGAAATTTATGATTTGGCCAATAAATATTATCAAAACAATTTAATGACGAGTGCTGGAAAAAGTGCTAGGGAGTATTTGGATAAACGAGGGATTACTCCTTCTTTAATTGTGGAGTTTGAGCTTGGTTGGTCACTAGAAGATCATAGTGCTTTGACTGATTTATTGGTGAAAAAAGGCTATTCCTATGATTTGTTAAATCAAGTAGGAATTAGTAATAATGATTATGATATTTATCATAAACGTTTAATGTTTCCGCTCCATGATTTATCAGGGAAAGTAGTAGGTTTTAGTGGAAGAATTATTAAAGAGAATGGTCAAAATAAATATCTAAATACCAAAGAAACTGATTTATTTAAGAAAGGGAAACTTCTTTATCACTATCATATTGCCCGTGATGCGGCTAGAGCGAAAAAATATGTTTTAATTATGGAAGGTTTTATGGATATTATTCGAGCTAGCTCCGTGGATATTCGCAATACCGTGGCCACCATGGGAACGGCTTTAACTAAAGATCATATTGGGGATATTAAACGATTATCAAATACGATTATTCTTTGTTTTGATGGGGATGAAGCAGGGGAAAAAGCCACGTTATCTGCGGGGGAACTATTTTTAGAAAACGGAATTGAAACGAAAGTGATTCGCTTACCGAATCCCGAAGATCCCGATAGTTATATTTTAAAATATGGAAAAGATTCTTTTCTACGTTTGGTTGATCAAGCCGAATATTTTAGTGATTATAAAATAAAAATATTAAAAAAGCATGTTAATTTAAATAGTAGTGAAGAGAAATCAAATTATATTCATCAAGTGTTAGAACAGATGACAAAAATTAATGATCCGATTCGTCTTGAAATTGTCTTAAAAGATCTTGCAAAAAATTACGAAATAGGTTATAATACCTTGGAAAAAAGTTTTCAGGAACTAAAAGAAAAATCGACTTTAAAAAATAAGATTGTTCCTGTAAAACCAACAACGATTGAAAAAGAGAATAAGTATACAAAGGCAAGTGAAGCGATTCTTTATTATATGATTTATCATCCTTGGGTAATTGAAAAGACGGAAGAAGCTCATATTGTATTTCCCAAAGAAGTATATCGAACTTTAGAAAATGAAATTGTCTTTTATTATCATCAACATGGATCCATTTCCATTGCGGACTTTTATACTTATTTATCAACAAGAGAGGAATTGTTAGCGGTATTATCTCATATTTTAATGCGGGAAGATTTAAAGGGTGAGCCACAAGAAGAAGAGTTGGATGATTATTTTCAAGTGATTATGCAATATAATGATAAACAGAAAACGAAAAAAATCCAAAAGAAGATAGAAGAGTATGTGGATCCTTTAGAACAAGCGAAAATTGCTCAAGAAATTATAGAGTTAAGAATAGGGGAGAATAAGAATGGTAGAAGAGATTAAAACAATGGACGAAAGAAAAGAAAAACTATTAAAGCTTGGAAAGAAGCAGGGCTTTATTACTTATGAACAGTTGGCAGAAGAGTTAAAGGGACTTGATGTCGATAGTGATAGTCTTGATGATTTGTATAATAGTTTTGTCGAAGCAGGAATTGAAATTGTAAGTGAAGATGGGGAAGAAGAATCTTCTTCGGGTGAAGAAATTACCGAAAATACCAAAGCAGAGGATCTTACCTTATCGAAAGATATTAAAATTAATGATCCCGTTCGCATGTATTTAAAAGAAATTGGGCGGATTCCGCTTCTTACTGCGGATGAAGAATTTGAATATGCTCATAGAGCGGTAGAAGGGGACGAAGAAGCGAAGAGAATTTTAGCTGAGTCAAACTTACGTCTTGTGGTTTCCATTGCCAAACGTTATGTGGGACGTGGTATGTTATTTCTTGATTTAATTCAAGAAGGAAATATTGGTTTGATGAAAGCGGTTGAAAAGTTTGATCCAACGAAAGGATATAAATTTTCAACGTATGCCACTTGGTGGATTCGACAAGCGATTACAAGAGCGATTGCCGATCAAGCCCGCACCATTCGGGTTCCAGTTCATATGGTAGAAACGATTAATAAACTAGCACGGGTACAAAGACAATTAACCCAAGAATTAAATCGGGAACCAACCGATGATGAGATTGCCAAAAAGTTGGGTATTTCCATTGATAAAGTTCGCGAGGTTTATAAGATCAGTCAAGATCCGGTTTCTTTGGAAACCCCAATTGGAGAAGAAGATGATTCTCATTTAGGAGATTTTATTCGGGATGAAAGTACAATGGGACCAGAAGAATACACAACCGAAGAAATGTTAAAAGAAGAGCTTGCCAATGTTTTATTAACCTTAACGGATCGGGAAGAAAAAGTATTGCGACTTCGGTTTGGCCTTGATGATGGACAGTGTAGAACACTAGAAGAAGTAGGTCAAATCTTTGGGGTAACAAGAGAGAGAATTCGGCAGATTGAAGCGAAGGCTTTAAGGAAATTAAGACATCCATCTCGTTCTCGGAAATTAAAGGATTTTCTAACCGATTAATGAAAATTAGTGAACGTTTAAAAACAATAGGGGACTTAGTTCCCCTTTCTTCCTATCCTTTGGATATTGGTTGTGATCATGCTCTTTTATCGATTTATTTAGTAACCGAAAAAAACTTTCCTATGGTAGCAGCCTCCGATAATAAAAAAGGCCCCTTAGAACAAGCGAAAAAAAATGCCTCTTCCTATCAAGTCTCTTCTAAGATTCATTTCATTTTAGCAGAAGGGCTTGCTGCCTATCAAGAAGGCATGGATGCCGTGACCATCTCTGGAATGGGAGGACTTACCATCAATCGTATTTTACTGAATCATAAAGAAATATTAAAAAACATTAAAACTTTTATTTTATCTCCCAATAACTATAGTATTGCAGTAAAAAGAAATTTAGTGAAACTAGGTTATTTTATAAAAGAAGAATATATTGTGAAAGAAAAGAATATTTTTTATCCGATTTTAATATTTGAAAGAGGAAAAAAGTTTTATTTTGCCAAAGATCTCTTTTTAGGACCTATTTTAAAAAATAAAGGAAAGGATCCTTTAGTAAGAGAATATTATTTAAAAGAATTAAAAGAAAAGGAAGCTCTTTTGAAAGCCCTACCATCTTCTTTCTATCAAAAGAAAAAAGAGACCAAAAAAGAGATTAACTGGTTGAAAAGCATTCTGTTTTGATTGCTTTTCTTTTTCTTTTTCTTTTTTTCTATAATAAAATGGTAAGGAGAGAAAAGGATGGAACAGAAGAAGAATGCGATACGCCCTGTGTTTGAAAATTTAAGAAAGTTGGCTCTTTATACTGGTGTCAGCTTGGGTGCTTTGGCTCTTTCTGGGTGTAGTGTGAAAGAAGAATATGACCCTTATGCAACCGATGTCCTAAAACAAGATTATGCCGAAATGGTAAGTTATCCGGTTACTATTTATGCTAGTAATTATGAGGAGTTAGAAGAAAAGGATCATTTGTTTTTTGGGGATGATAAGTTTGTTTATAATTCCATTGAAATTGATAGTCCTGTGGAAGAAGCATCAACCATGATAAGAGGGAATCATCCGAGTTATGTCGGATCGGATCAATTTCCTGATACCTATACTTTACCTGTTTTAGAAGAAGGACAAGAGTATGTTATTGAAGTAGATTATCAAGAAAAAACATTTGATATTAGCGGACAGTCCCAAGAATGGATCGAAGAGAAAACAAATGAAGTGTTAGAAAAGGAAGCTTCAAAAATAAAATAAAGACATTATAATATAGATTTATTAATCTACAAAATAATGAGTTTTTAGATATCTCTTAACAAAAATCTAAATAGAAAACGTAGTTAAAAAATATCTTAACTACATTATACGAGGAGGGAAAATGGATAAGATAAAACTTTCAAAAGCAGATTTATCGGCTTTAAAATCATCACCTCCGACTCAATCGGAAAAAGCTTCTGTTACCTCTGTTTCACTAGATGCGGGGATAGAAGAGGTGAATTTAGAAGGAACAACTTCCGAGAAAAAAGAACTAGAGCAGCAGATAGATTCCATTAATTATAGTGAAATTAAAGAGGCTGGATATAAAGCGCAAGGAGTTACGGTAATTGATGGTGAAGTCGTAATTACTGCTCACAAAGGCACAAAAGATTACTCTCGTATTTATTTTTATGATTTAGAAACGGGAGAGTACAATGGCATGATCATTTTAAATAATACGGCTCATGTTGGGGGAATGAGTTATGATCAAGTAAATCATATTTTATATGTGACAGGGGAAGAGGGGAAGGTCAATGCTTATGATTATGATGAAATAACTGCCGCTCGCAAATATTTTAAAAACAAGAAAAATACCAACGTCTTAGATTTTAATGTAGTTGATATGCTTAGTAATGATTCCTATAAAATCAGTGATTTTGTACTCGATTCCGAGATACAAATTTCCTCTGGGAGTGCTGCTAGCACTTACTTTTATGATGGGGCTTTATATATTTCCAATTTTAAGGGAACGAAAAATGGTGCTTTAGAAAAGTATCGTATTACTTATAATAAAAGGACAAGAAAAGTGAGCGCAGTTTTGGATCAAAATTATGAAGTGCCGGCTTTAACTCAAGGAATTGCCGTTACAGACTATAAAGGGGAAAGATACCTGATTACAACGCAATCCATAGGAATTGCTCTTTCGACGGTTACGATGTATCGCCTGAAGGAAGATAGCTTAGAGTTTGTAGGAGTCAAACCGATTTTTCAAATAGGTCTAGAAGGAATTGATGTGGATGAAAACGGCAATGTGATAGCGTGTTATGAAACAGGAGCACAAGAAACGGACGTTTGGAAAATTGGAGAATTTATTGAGGATGTTTCACATATTACCCCAAGTGAAGCTCAGTTATTAGGAACTAGTGCTCTATCTAGAGGACTTGGCGGTATTTGGTACGATTTAACCCATTAAGTTTTTTCCTTTTTTTGATTAATACCAAGCATTCCTCCTATGGCAGAAGTTAAGAGCAGAATAAGATCATAGAAAAATAATTTAAAATCAAGATTTTCTTGAAACAAAACACTATGGAGAATAAGAAAAAGAAAAATAAGAATTCCTCCTAGCTTGATTCCTTCTAAAATACCTTTTTTCTCGGCTTTTTTTCCTATCTGATAGCTCCCTATAAAAAGAGAAAATAAGGAAATAAAAAGTTTTAAAATATTATAAATTTGGCTAGATAAGAGATTAAAATAATAAAGAATCGTGGTAAAAAAAGACAAGATAAGAATAAGAGAAATGGTTAGGAGCAGAATTTTTCCTAATCTTTTTAAATACATCAATTTCATCACCTATTAGAGTTTATTCTGATCCCTTAAGAATATGAATTAAAAATTGAAATAATAACAATCCTATGTTAATATTATTAGTATGAATTGGAGGAATCTGTTTTTATGAAAAACGAAAAGATTACAAGTCGTGAGGTCGATTTTGGAAAATGGTATACGGATGTAGTGAAAGCAGCGCATTTAGCTTCTTATTCAAGTGTAAAGGGATGTATTATCTTTGAACCAAATGGTTATGCTTTATGGGAGAAGATGCAAGAAGTTTTAGATGGTATGTTTAAGAAAACGGGACATTCTAATGTCTATATGCCTTTGTTAATTCCAGAATCCTTAATGCAAAAAGAAGGGGAATTAATCGATGGTTTTGCGCCAGAAGTGGCTTGGGTTACCCAAGGAGGAGAAAAGAAGTTAGAAGAAAGGCTTTGCATTCGTCCCACGAGTGAGACCTTATTTAGTGATTATTATCATACCGTCGTTAAAAGTTATCGGGATTTACCCTTAAAATATAATCAGTGGTGTAGTGTTTTGCGTTGGGAAAAAGAAACGAGACCTTTTTTAAGAAGTCGGGAGTTTTTGTGGCAAGAAGGACATACTGTCCATGAAACACAGGAAGAAGCCGAAGTGGAGACAAAACAAATGTTAAAAGTCTATGAGACTTTCTTTAAAGATTATTTGGCCATTCCCGTGATTACAGGAAAAAAGACGGAGAAAGAAAAGTTTGCGGGAGCGGAATACTCTTTAACGGTTGAAGCTTTGATGTATAACGGCATTGCTCTACAATCTGGAACCTCTCATTATTTTGGCGACAAGTTTGCTAGAGCTTATGATATTAAATTTAAAGATCGAAATAACCAAGATGCTTATTGTTACCAGACTTCTTGGGGATCGACAACCAGAATGATTGGCGCTTTGATCATGGTGCATAGTGATGATAATGGGTTAGTGCTTCCTCCAAAGATAGCTCCTTTCCCAGTGCGCTTGATTCCAATTGGTGAAAGTGAAGCAGTAAGCGAAGTGGTAGCATGCTATCGTCATTTGTTAGAAGAAGCGGGAATAGCAGTTGAAGTAGATGATTCCACCAAGAGTCCAGGCTTTAAATTTGCGGAAGCCGAAGTAAGAGGAATTCCTCTTCGAATTGAAATTGGCGAAAGAGATTTAAAAGAAAATAAAATAACGATGGTTCGCCGTGATACAAGAGAGAAAATCTTTTATGATCTTTCTTGTGATATTGTAAAAGAAGTAAAAGCGGTATTAGATACCATTCAAAAAGATATGTATGAAAGAGCTTTGGCAAGAAGAGAAAAATTAACTTTTGAAGCTCATAATCTAGAAGAAGTCAAAGCCATTATGGAACATCAACCCGGCTTTATTCATGCGATGTGGTGTGGCGATCCTGATTGTGAAGCGAAAATGAAAGAGATCAAAGGAACAAAATCACGTTGTATTTTAGAAAATGAAAAAGCAATTGATGATCATTGTGTCGTTTGTGGCAAAGAAGCAAAATACTATGTGGTATGGGGAATCCAATATTAAAAATGAGGTGATAAAATGAGTCAAAAAACAATCTTAACAGGGATAAGACCAACCGGTAATTTACATTTAGGTCATTTATTTGGAGCGGTTGGAAATTGGGTAGCCTTACAAAACGATTATGAAACGTTTATTGAAATAGCAGATGTGCAGGCTTTAACCGATCATTTTGATGATCCCGAAATGGTAAAAGAGAATGTTTGGGAACTCGCCCTTGATCTTTTAGCGATAGGAATCGATCCGAAAAAAGCCAATCTTTTTATTCAATCTTCTCTATCCGAAATTGCGGAGCTTACCGTTTTCTATTCCAATTTAGTTACGATGGCTCGTCTTTATCGAAATCCAACGGTGAAAACAGAAATTGCCCAGAAAAAAGCCTTATTTGGTAATGAGGGAGAAAGTGTTACTTACGGTTTTGTAGGTTATCCCGTAAGTCAAGCCGCCGATATTACCGCTTTGGATGGGGATTTAGTACCCGTGGGGGAAGATCAACTTCCTTTGATTGAACAATGTCGGGAAATTGTGCGAAAATTTAATCATATTTATGGAGAAACCCTAAAAGAACCAGAGCCTCTTCTTTCCAATACGCCAAGAATCAAAGGTCTTGACGGGCAAGCGAAAATGGGAAAAAGTTTAGGCAATGCCATTTATTTATGTGATTCCGAAGAAGTAGTCCAAAAAAAGATAATGGGAGCGATTACTGACCCGAGTAAAATCAAAAAAGACGATCAAGCTAATCCCGATATTTGTATGGTCTATTACTATCATAAATTAATTAAAAATCCAAACCTAAAAACAGTATGCGAAGAATGTAAAAAAGGAAAAAGAGGCTGTGTCGCTTGTAAAAAAGAATTAATTATGCGTATGAATGAGTTTTTAAAAGACTTTAGAGAAAAAAGAAAATACTATGAAGAGCATCCTCAGGAAGTAAAAGAAATCTTAGAAGAAGGAACCAAACAAGCAAAGGAAAAAGCAAAAAAGACTTTAAGACGAGTAAAAGATGCTTTAAAGATCGATTATTTTGAAGAAAAGTGCTAAAATAGGCACTTTCTTTTTTGGAGTTTTTTTGCAAAACGACTTGTAAATTTGTGTAGTTACGTTATAATAAAAAGATGTAGTTGGAAGGGGCGACAAAGACAAAGATGAGAAAGAGATTACCGGTTTTTATTGTAAATGATGAGGTGTTATTTCCTAATACCGAATATCGTTTAGAATTAACACATAAATTAGATCAACAAATTATTCAGTTAGCAGATGAAAGAGAAGATCATGATTTTTTAATTATTCATTCTTTAGACGATATAAGTACCGATGATTTGACGGCGTTTCCTTCCGTGGGCTTGCTTTCTTCGATTTCTTTACGGATTATGGTTCCTAACTCAAAAGTCCGAGTTGTTATTCAAACCAACTTTCGCGTAGAAGTAGAGCATTATGAAAAAGTAGAAGGCATCTACTATGCTGATGTCACCGAAATTTCTTATCCTCCCCATAGAATGGAAGAAGAAAAAGTTTATACCGATTTATTAATTCGTTCTTATGAAAAAAATGTAAAAGAAATTTCTTCTATGAGCAATGCCATGTTAAATGAGTTTTCTAGAATTTCGGATCTTGATCTTCTAACTGATGCGATCGCTTCTTTTTTACCACTTCCAAAAGAAGCAAAAAAAGAATATTTATATGAAAAAGATCCAATTCAACGAGCCAAAAAGTTATTGGATCAACTGCAAACCGAATTGGAAATCACCCGTTTAGAACATAAAATAGAAGCGCAAGTAAAACAAGAAATCGACGAAGAACAAAAAAATTATTATTTACGCCAAAAAATGAAAGTGATCTCGGAAGAAATTGGAGATGCGAAAGCGAAAAATCATGAAGTAGAAGGCTTTAAAGAAAAATTAAAAAAATTAAAATGCAATGCTTCCGTGCGGACTAGAATTAAAGAAGGAATTGATCGCTATGAAAGTATGGCCTCTAATTCTCCTGAATTTAGTATGACAAGGGATTATATTGAATGGATGCTTTCCTTACCATGGAATTATAAAACCAAAGATGTTACTTCCCTAAAAGAAATTGAACATTCTTTAAATGAACATCATTATGGAATGAAAGAAGTAAAAACGCGTATTTTAGAATATATTGCTGTGAAACAAAATGCTCCGAAAGAAAAAAGTCCTATTCTCTGTTTAATCGGACCACCAGGAGTAGGGAAAACATCCCTTGCTTATAGTATTGCCGAGGGCCTCCATCGCCGTCTTGCTAGTATTTCGGTAGGCGGAATCAATGATGAAGCGGAAATCGTAGGACATCGTCGAACTTATATAGGAGCCTTGCCAGGTAGAATTATTCAAGGAATCAAAAAAGCAGGTAGTAGCAATCCCGTGTTTGTCATTGATGAAATTGATAAAATGACCAAAGACATCAAAGGGGATCCGGCCAGCAGTTTACTAGAAGTATTAGATAAAGAACAAAACAGTCATTTTTCCGATCATTATATTGAAGAAGGTTATGACTTATCCGAGGTGTTATTTATCGCTACAGCAAACTATGAAGAACAGATCCCTTTGGAATTAAGAGATCGCCTAGAAGTGATCTATATTCCCTCTTATACGGAATATGAAAAAGTAGAAATTGCAGAAAACTACTTGATTCCGAAACTTTTAGAACAACATGGCTTAAGTTCTATGCAAGTACAATTTACAAAAGAAGCCCTTCTAGATATGGTTCATTATTATACCAAAGAAGCAGGAGTTCGTGATCTAGAACGCTTAATCGCTAAAGTTTTAAGAAAAATCGTTCGTAAAAGTTTAGAAGATGGATCCGAACCCTTCTATTCCGTTAACGCTCATAATTTGGAAGATTATTTAGGGAAAAAGATTTATTTGGGCCTTGAAGCAAGGAAAGAAAAAGAACTAGTAGGAGTTGTCAATGGACTTGCTTATACTATCTTTGGAGGCGATATTCTTCCGATCGAAGTAACCCATTACAAAGGCAAAGGGAACTTAATTTTGACTGGTTCCTTAGGCGAAGTCATGCAAGAATCCGCTCAGATTGCTTTAAGTTATATCAAAGCAAATCAAGAGACCTTTCAAATTTCTCTTGCCTGTTTTGAAGATGATATTCATATTCATGTGCCAGAAGGAGCGGTCAACAAAGAAGGCCCCAGTGCCGGCATTGCTCTTACCACCGCCTTGATCAGTGGCCTAACTGGACAAGCAGTCAAAACAAACATCGCCATGACAGGCGAAATTACCTTACAAGGAAGAGTCCTTGCCATCGGTGGATTACGCGAAAAAGCCTTAGGAGCCTATCGAGCTGGTGTAAGAACGATCTTTTTACCAGAGGAAAATAAAAAAGACTTAGAGGATATTCCCAAGGAAATCAAAACGAAAATGAAGTTTATCTTTGTTGAAGATTATATGGAAGTAGCGAAAAAGTTATTTTCCTTAGAGGAGGCGACATGTTAAAAAATTTAGAAATAGGAAAAAGAATGCAAGTATGTGCTTTAAAAGCAAGTTTAGCTTGTACCGAAAGAGAGTTAGCTTTAATGGAGTATTCCGTTTCTGTTTTTCGCTCTTCTTTGCGCGATTTAATACGGGAAGAACCAGCTTTTTTACTGCTTGATCAAAACATGTTCGAAGAGGTTCTTACCTATTGTGCTGAAACAGGCGATGAGAAAAACTACCAAAGACTAGTTACTTTAGATCAAAATTCACTTACAGTAAAAAATAAAATGATAGAAAACTATTTAAATAGAGATTCCTTTCAACGAGGAACCACTTATTCTTTAAGAGAGTATCAAGAAATGCTAGAAACAGATGATGATTTATTAAAAGAATTAGATAGTGATTACTTCTTTGATCGAAGATATCTTTTGAATTCAATTCGTTATCTTAAACTTACTTTTTCTGATTACTATATGATAAATAAAAAGGCAAATCAGTACTTACAAGAAGTGTGTGAAGATACTTTAGAATGGGGCTTTATCGATCCTTTTGTAGAACAATCCATGAGAAATTTGTTTCAAAAAGGTCAAAAAGCTAAAATATATACTTTTCCTAAAAATAGAATAATGAAAAAATCATAGAAAAAGGAAGAAAGGAAGGAACAGGAATTTAAGAATCCGGAAACAAGGAGTATGATTGCAATCGGGGTTGCCATTGGCTTGATTGTAGTGTTAGGAACAGGAGCTTTTGTTATCTATCGTAAGAAAATGAAAAAAATTAAAAAAGTAGGAATTTTAAAAATTGGGGAAGAAAAGGTAGGGGAATATTAAAAATTGCTCTAGGGGAAAATAAAATATTCCTCTTCTTTTTTGCCTCAATTTAAAAAATTGGTCAGTTGCATTTCTTTTCTCTTTTT
>DVKE01000005.1 GCA_018716225.1 Candidatus Onthousia faecigallinarum
ATTTGTATAGTTCCCATTACTGGCATAATTAAACATATGCGGGATCTCTTGTTTTAACTCATTATCACTTAAGATCTTATTTAAGACAAGATTCGTATTTCCTTCTTGATACGTTTTCCTGTTAATACTTATTTTGGTAGATCCTACCCCACCATATTCATACTTAATGCTGTTGACAAAAGGCCTATCATTAAAATTTTGTTTCTTTTCTTCATCTTTTTCTTACACTCCTCTTATTTTATTATTCCCATATTTTCCATTTTTATTCTAACACATAGAATCACGTTAGAAAAGGAAAAGAACAGGGTCGCGATATCCCATTCTTATTTTGACACGCGAAAAAAGCCTTATTCTATAAGATAATTCTAAAGTGCCCCCCCCCCAATTTAACATATAGTTAACTTTGTTTTTTTTCATTTTATCAACTTCTTTTCTATCTTTCTTATTTTGATCATAACATAGTTTAATTCCATCAACAAGATAATTTTTTCTTCCTTCTAAATTAAACTTTTTCTCGTAAAGACATCTACATTGTGATTCATATAAATATCAACCGTTCCTTTATTCACAATCTTTACAAAACCAAGACCACTTAAACAAAGATCTTCACCATACTTCATTTCATATGTTCTCTTTTCCATATTTTTCAAAGAATCATTCTTAGAAGATACTCTTTTTACTTTTAAATCATTTGAAACAAAAACCGTAAAACTATTTTTCTCTCCTTCTACATAATCGATCCTTGCAAACTCATCAATTAAAATGCTTTGTCCTGGTTTCACTTGATAAGTTTTAGGTTTTATTTCTTTGATTGGACAAACCTTTGAAAGCATCTTTGGCTCTAGATAATTAACAATACTATGGGGATCTACAAGTCCTGGGGTATCAATTAAAGTAAGGTAATCATTAATGGCAATCCGAACAGTACTTAATGTAGTAGTAGGAAGCGGTGACATTGTTAACTCTTGAGTGTTTGTAGAATAGTTTCTTAATAATTTATTGATAAGAGAACTTTTCCCAGCGTTAGTATGTCCTACAACATAAACTTCTTTTCCTGTTTGATAAAGCTTAATTTGTTTTAATAATTCATCAATATTTTGATTTTTCTTAGTACTAATCACCATAATTTTTTCAAATGGAATATCTTGATTTTGAAAATAAGAGATTAACTTTTCATCATTTACTGATTTTGGTAAAACATCTCTTTTATTTAAGACTAAAATCATTTTATTTGGAATTAAACGTCGAATTTCTGATAAATCTTTCTCCACATTTAACAAATCTGTAATATAAAGAACCAAATTTTTCGTTTGTCCAATTCCTTTTAAAATCGAAAGATATTCTTCATTACTCTTTACTACCACTTGATAATCCCCATAATTTTTAATACGAAAACATCTCTGGCACAAATCATGATCAAGATTTGCTGTATATCCTTCCTGTAAAACATTCTCATCTTGCAATTTCACACCACAACCCAAACAATGTTTTTCTTCATTCATAATACTTACCTCTTTCAAACAAATGATTTTGTTCATATTGATCGATAATCTTCTTTTCCCGATAACGATTAAAACCTGTAATTTTATAATCTTTTTTCGCTAAAACATCAACAAAAATAGTAACAATACCTAATTTTTTTCCTAATACCATATCGGTCATAAATTGATCTCCAACAATTGCCACTTGATTTAAAGAAATCTTTTCTTTTCTTAAATAATGCTTTAACCGAAAAGAAATTGGTTTCATCGCGCAAGACAAATAAGGAATTCCTAAAGCTTCTCCAAAGGGCTTTACTCTTTTTTTCAAGCTATTGGAGAGAAGAAGACAAGAAAATCTTGTTTTTAATTTTGAAAATAATTTTAAAGCAGAAACGGATGGAACTTTTTCATCTAACGCTGCTACTGTATTATCTAAATCAAAGATTAAAAAACGAATTCCTTTTTGATATAAAGAATCATAATTAATATGATAAATATCTTTTTGATAAATATCTGGTTTTAACTGCATGATGGCCACCTCTTAATCTATTATACCGAAAAACAAAGAAGAAAGCTAGTTATTTACCCTCTGCCGAACCATAGCGGTATCTAAAGTAATGGCATCGAAAGTATAACCATTTTCCTTTCCATAAGCAATAATTTTCTGTAAAGCATCTCTTGTATAAGGTTTGGTATCATGCATTAAAATCATATTAACCTTTTCTTTGGATAAATGATTGATAACATTTTGATACACTTCATCAGCATTGCTAGTATCACCAGAATCGCCACTCGTAATATTCCAATCATAATATTGGTAGCCACGATTTAATACTTCCTCCGTCAAAATACTCATAATTCCTTCTTCATAATGCTTGCTGATAGTATTACTACTTCCCCCTGGAAAACGAATGATTCTACTATCATAACCCGTTAATTGAAACACCCGATCATGTACCGCTTGTAAATCTTGAAAATAAGAATCAACCGAATCATAAATAAGAGCGTAATTATGACTGTACGTGTGTAATCCAACGGTATGTCCTTCTTGATATTCTCGAACAATCAAAGAATCAGGACCACTTCCCGTAACAAAGAAGGTTGCCTTTACTCCTTCTTCTTTTAAAATATCTAAAATTACATCGGTTGTACCAGCTTTCGGCCCATCATCAAACGTAAGATAAATCGTACCTGGAGCTCCTTTTTCTCGAACCCGAACCGTTCGTTCCACTTTCCTTTCATTTCCTTTTTGATCCTTTACCGTATAATGAATCGTATAATCCCCAACTTTATTCGTATCCACACCTCCAGAGACAAAAACTTGACTCGTAATGTCTCCATCACAATTATCGATCGCTTGATAGCCAGGATCGGAATAACTTTCTCCTAAAAAAGCAAAATCGTTAGAGCCTTCTGTCAATAAAATCTCCGGTGCCGTTTCATCTCCTTCCATAAGAGTTCTCTCAACCTTTGCTTTATTCCCTGCTTTATCTTTTACTTGATAAATAATCTTATTCTTTTTCTTCTCTACCGTTACCTGATCGGTAATATCTCCATCCACATTATCGATCGCTGAATAACCAAACTCTTGATATTCTTTTCCGGGACAAACAAACTCCTTAGTCGATCCCACTAGTTCAATTTTAGGCGCTTCTAAATCCGCCACATTCACCTTCCGAACCACCTTAGTCTTAATTCCATGTACCTTCATTTGATAAACTACTTGATATTCTCCAATTTGATCTACATCAACTTTTCCCTTAATTTTTACTTTATCACTAACATCTTGTAAAAAAGCATGAGCCGAATATCCCGGATCTTGATAAGCTTCATGGACAGGGATCGTTAAAGTCTTTTTCCCTTTCAAAGTAATACGAGGAAAAAGAAGAAAAAAAGAAATGAGAAAAAGAAGGACAAGACTAAAAAGAATTCCTCCTATGATTACTTTTTTTCGACAACGATAAATAATTCTTGGTTTTATTTTTATTTTTGCTTTCATTTCTACTCCTTCACTTATTATATCACGTTCTTCTTTTTCTAGCTATGACTTTTAAAATCCATGATCAAAATCTTCATAATGATTATTTTTAATAAATTCCCCCCGAGTTTTGTAGTTGTTTTAGTGCAAAAGAAAGCCCAACCCCTTATTCTATAAGAATTTTATAATTTTTGGGGCAGTATTAAATTTAAGTACTATAAAATACACTATTTTTATTAAAATCATTTTAATTTGATACGATTTTTACCTTTCTCAAACTATAAATAACATAAATAGAATGATTTGTAAATAGAAAATAGATATTTATTATAGTACGTATAAAATTTCTGTATTCCTTATAAATAAAGGGGATAACAAGTGTACATAAAATTATATTACATAAATAAAATACTTAACTAAAATCATCACAAACCCTTATAAGTAAAGGCTAAAATGATGATTTTTTTATTACCAAACTACAAAACTCGGGTTATATCA
>DVKE01000047.1 GCA_018716225.1 Candidatus Onthousia faecigallinarum
ATCCTTAGTACGAGAGGACCGGGATGGACCAACCTCTGGTGTATCTGTTGTAACGCCAGTTGCAGTGCAGAGTAGCTATGTTGGGAATGGATAACCGCTGAAAGCATCTAAGCGGGAAGCCAACTTTAAGATGAGTTTTCCCATATTTTATATAGTAAGATCCCTCAAAGACGATGAGGTTGATAGGCTAGAGGTGGAAGCATAGTGATATGTTGAGCTGACTAGTACTAATAGATCGAGGATTTAACCCTATATATTAATTTGATGAACACAATATCTAAGTTTTCAGAGAATTATTTCTGAAAAATAATTTTTCTTGGTAACGATAGCAGAGTGGGTACACCTGTTCCCATCCCGAACACAGAAGTTAAGCACTCTAACGCCGACGATAGTGAATGCAAAAATAGGAAGCCGCCAAGAATTTTTTTGTTTATTCCGTTGATATCCAAAAGATATCAACGTTTTTTGTGTAAAGAAAAAACTTTTTTGCTTTATTCTTACTTATTTTATGATAAAATGAAAAATATGGAGGATAAAAATATGGATTTAAAAAATTTATTTGGATATGAAGGAAAAACAGTAGTTATTACCGGAGCAGCATCAGGAATGAGTCGGTCTGCTACCGAATTATTGTTAGACTTGGGAGCAGAAGTCTATGCTATTGATAAAAATCCTATCGATTTACCTGTAAAGAAAGCCTTTCAAGCCGATCTTAGCAACAAAGAGGAAATCGATAATATTATCAATAACTTACCAGCAAAAATTGATGCTTTATTCTTATGCCATGGAATTGCCGGCTTCAAAGGAAAAGAAATGCTAGTGCAAAAGGTGAACTTCTATAGTCAAAAATATATGACTGAAAGTTTACTGGATAGAATTTCAGATCACGGTTCCGTTACCTTCATTGCCTCAGTAGGAGGCTTTGGTTGGCAACAAGTTTATAAGGAAGCAGTAGAACTTATTAACATAGAATCCTGGGATGAAGCGATGGAATGGTATGAGGAACACCCCAAATTAATTGAAAGCTCTTACGTTTTTGCCAAGCAATGTCTATTATCTTATGTTACTTACAAATGTATGAGTAAAGAGTTTATTGATCACAAAATTCGCATCAATGCAATTAACCCTGGAGATACTACCACTGGTTTAACCGATGACTTTAACAAATCAACCAGTCCAACTGGCAACGCTGAAGAAGGTGCTGCTATGATTGAAAATATCTTCTTAAAAAGTTGGAATGGTTATGCAGCAGAACCAAAAGATATGGGTTATCCGATGGTAGTAGTGGGAAGCGATATCTGTTCCTATATGTCAGGACAGTTGATCTATATTGATTATGGATTAACTTCCAGCTGGACAAGCATGGCTTTATTAAATGCCCAAAACAAAAGTATTGAAGAGATTTCAAAAGAATCCAATGAAAACTAGAGCTCATAGCTCTTTTTCTTTTTGTCAAAATTTTGTCGTAATAATTTTGGAGAACATCTTGAAAAGATTCCTTTCTTCTTGCTATAATAGACTAGACGGAAAGAGGGAACAATATGAATTATAAAGTAATATCTTATAGTGAAAAAGATACCATTGAGTTAGCTCAAAATATAGAATCAGAACATTTTCCAAATATGGTAATTTGTTTAATGGGAGATTTAGGAAGTGGAAAAACAGTATTTACCAAAGGTTTTGCTGCAGCCTTAGAAGTAGAAGAAGAAGTAACATCTCCAACCTTCAATATCATTAAAGAATATACGACAGGAGAATTACCTCTTTATCATATGGATGTATATCGTTTGGATGGGAAAGCCGATGAATTAGGATTAGAAGAATACTTTAATAAAGGTGGTATTACCATTATTGAATGGGCAGATATGATCGAAGATTATCTTCCGGAAGAACGCTTAGATATTAAATTCAAATCTTATGGCGAAGAAGAAAATACTAGAATGATTGTCATTACTCCTCATGGCCAAAAATATGAAGATATTTGTGAGGCTATCTTATGATAGAACTTTATATAGATACTTCTTCTAGCTATCTATATAGTGCTCTTTTAAAAGAAAACCAGATTCTTTTGGAAGTAAAAAAAGATTATGGACAACAACTATCTCAAGAAGCACTCCCAGCGATAATCACTTTATTTGAACAAAATCAGTTAACCCCACAAGAGGTTGATCGTATTTATGTAGTAGTAGGGCCGGGCTCTTTTACCGGTATTCGTATTGGAGTAACCATCGCCAAAACCTTTGCTTGGACCCTTCAAAAAGAAATTATACCAGTGTCGGCATTACGGGCTATGGCTTTATCTTATCAAGGAGAAAAAAAATACCAAATGCCTCTGATTGATGCAAGACGTGGTTATGTCTATGGCGCTATTTATGAAAAAGAGGGAAAAGCGATTGTAGAAGACAGTTATCTGTCACTTACCTCTTTAGAAGACAAGGCCAAAGAATATGATAAGCCTGTGAAAATTAGTAATAGTATTCTTTTCCAAAAAGAAGCAGAACCATACGATCCAGATATTCTTAAAATTGTGGAATATTATCGAGGAGCAAAACCCGTGAATCCCCATTTTGTAAATCCCATTTATCTGAAAAAGACAGAAGCAGAAGAAAAAATAGAAAAAAGCGGAGAAACAGAGAAAAATGAAAATAGTAACCCTAACGAAGGGTAATCTTTCCCTATTGAAAGATTCCTTTTTATTAAAAGAAACGGTCGAGCAAGAATGGCATAACAATCCTTTTGGAATTTATTTGATAGTGGTAGACCAAAACGAAGTGGTTGGTTATCTATATTATAGTAGAATCTACGAAAGAGTAGAAATTAATCAATTTGAAGTAAGAAAAGACAAACGGAAAAGAGGCATTGGGACAAAATTGCTTGAAACTCTAATAAAAAAAGAGCCAACTACAATCACCTTAGAAGTAAGAGAAAATAATCAAGAAGCCATCTCTTTATATCAAAAATTTAACTTCGAAAAAAAAGCCATTCGAAAAGGCTATTATCAAGGAATCGACGGGCTTTTGATGGAACGAGATCCTTTGCAAAAGAAACAATAAAATCTTAGGGAAACTTAAGATTTTTTCCTTTTTCTAAAAAATATTGACATAAAAGAGAAATGTGTTACAATATAATTGTACTAGTACAAATAGTACAAAGGAGGAACTATGATACAAGTTGAACACATTTCAAAGCAATTTTCCAAGAAGAAGATAATTGAAGATTTATCTTGTAAAATCGAAGACAATTGTATTTATGGCCTAGTAGGAGCGAATGGAGCTGGAAAATCCACGCTGTTACGCTTACTAGTAGGAATCTATGAAAAAGAAGGAGGTACCATACAAGTCGATGGCCAAGATCCCTTTGACAATCCCGAAGTGAAAGCAAAGATTGTCTTTGTACCAGATGATTTATTTTTCTATGGCGGTTATACCTTAACCGACTACGCCAAAATTTATCAAGATCTCTATCCCAATTTTGATAAAAAAATGGTAGAAGAAATGGCCAAGATTTTAAAATTAAATCCCAAAGTACCCATTGAAACCTTTTCGAAAGGAATGAAACGACAATGTGCTCTAATCTGTGCCATTGCCACCAATGCCAAATATTTACTATTTGACGAAACCTTTGATGGCCTCGACCCGGTAGTACGTAACTTTATGAAAAAACGATTAGCTGCCCAAATGAGCAAACAAGATACGACCATTATTATGACAAGTCATAACCTAAGAGAACTAGAAGACATTTGTGATCACTTAGGCTTACTTTATCAAGGTGGAATCCTCTTTGAAAGTGAAATCGATCAACTAAAAACCAAAATGTACAAAGTTCAGATTTCGTTCAAAGAAGAATTTGATGAAAATACCTTCCAAGATCTTGAGCTTTTAAATTAGACATCTTGCGAAACTCAATTAAAGTCCAAAATTGTAAAGAGAACAGATAAAACAAGCACGTGAAATAAAGGTATCTATACGATTTCTGTACCGTTCTGCTAAAATTTTGAAAATTTTTAGTTGACT
>DVKE01000048.1 GCA_018716225.1 Candidatus Onthousia faecigallinarum
TTCATCCCTCTTTATATATAAGGGTACCACAAATTAACTCAAAATCAAATTTCTAATAAAAAAACAGTAAAATTTCCTTTTACTTAAAGGCTTATTCTACTGTTTTAATTTTATTTCGTGTTTTTATCCTGGTAATATGCTGCATCTCTTAGAGAACTTTTGATTACCTTTTGATAATTTCTTAACGCCTCCTTTGTACTAGTCTTTTGATATAATTTTAATAATACTTGATTTAATAAATACGGTGTTATTGCATTTAATTTATACATACCCAACTCCTTTTTTATTGCACCAAATGTTTCTTTATACCTTCTTGCAGTTGAATATTTATACTTAATTTCAAAATATTCTTTCATCCAATAATCTAAATAATCAGAGTAAAACATTTCAGATTCTTGTTTTATTCCTCCATTTATAAATTCATTATATGCTTTTTATCCTGCTGCAAATGCTTCATTCTTTGTTCTAAAACCACTTTTAGTAATTTGTTTTCTTTTTCCATTTACTTTACCAACTTCAAAACCATATTGGTATACATTTCCTCGTTTTCTAATATTGATCATTTTCATCATCTCCCTTTCTATGACCACTATTATTTTACATCAAAAAAAGTATTAACAATTACTGTCAATACTTTATTTATTAGTTAATAAATTATTTTCTTCTTTTACTTGTTTTTGAAGCAACTCTAAATCTTTCATACTTTTACTATTTTGTAATGATTTCATTTGTCTTTTTGCAGATTCATTTAGTCTTATTAATCTCTCTCTTTGGGATAACCCATCTTCAATTAATTCTGCACTTGTATTCTGTAAATTATTTAAAATGACTAAATGTAGTAAATCAGTATAATCTCTAATATTTCCATTTTTAGCTAATTCTGGATTTTTATCTCTCCACTGTTTTGCTGTCATACCAAATAACGCTACATTTAAAATATCTGCTTCATCTGAATAAACGTGTTGTTTTTGACTTTCTGTTAAATTCGGAATTATGCATTCTTTTATTGCATCAGTATGAACAACATAATTAACTTTAGATAAAAGTCTTGTTGCGCTCCATTCTATTTTATATTGATATGCTTCATTTGTTTTTAATCTTTCAAACTCTTTTATTAAATACAACTTAAATTCAGGAGATAACCAACTTGCAAATTCAAATGCAATATCTGGATGAGCAAATGTTCCTTTACTATATTTTCCACTACTTGGGATAATACCAATAGCATTAAAATCTCTTTTCCAACGATTAGGTGTCATAGTGAAACGATTGTATCCAACTTCATCAATTTTAATTCTGTGTGATTCCACGGAATTAAAATTTTCATTATTTAGTTCTTCCCATAAACTATAATAATCAAATGAATTTTTATTTGACATCCAATTTCTAATTACTCCAGATGGATCCTCAGGATTTGCTTGTTTTGCTAAATCCGTTAAAGAAATATAATTAACATTTTCTACTCTTAATATACCTATTTTATTTTCTTTTACTACTATTTCAGTTGTTACTGAATCTTTTTTCAATATTTATCTCTCCTTTCTATTTAAATTTTAAAAAATGTCAACAAATTTATTTTTGTTAACATCCTTTATTTTCAATAAATTTTGTACACTTTTTTCATAATTGGTTGACAAGCAATAAATTTATTACCTTTTCTAATATTGATTTTTCCCTTATTTTATGCTACTTTCCGCAACATTGTTTATATTTTTTGCCCGAACCACATGAACTGAACATTCCTATATTTATGTTATTTATTGTATTTATAGTACTATTTGTATTTATTGTATTCCGGTATCAGGTATCATCTGTATTTATCGTATTTATAGTATTATCTGTACTTATAGTATTTATCTACTGTGGACTATTTGTGGACATTGACCACATTCGTTCACTGAAATAAGTATATCATATTTTTCTTTTTTATAAAATGTGCAAATTTAATAATTAATAATATCTATTTTTTATAATAATGAAATGTTACATATCTTTTATTTAGTTTTTATATTATTATTAGCAATATAGGGTTCATATACGTTTTTATATTTTTCTATTGTTTCATCTACATTAAACCAATAAACATTTGTTAATATTCCATCAGATGGATCTACTTCTGTTCTTTCTAATTTACCACCTAATGCTTTTAAAGTTTTGTCTGAGCCAAGATTATTAACATCGCAATCAAGCATTACCTTTTCTAAACCTACTTTTTTTGCCTCTAACATCCCTAAATATAGATTTATCTTGTTATATCCTTTTCTTCTCTCTGTTGGTCTAATTCCATAACCTATATGTCCACCAAATCTTAGCATTGCTTCATTCAAATTCCATCTTACATTAATAGTTCCTACAATTTTATTATCATTTTCTCTAATTAATAGAAATGTCCTGCCTTGACATCTTCCAACACTTTTAGCATATTCTTCATCTTCCATCTTTAGGCATCTATCAAGTGCTTCTTCAAAAGTATAGCCATCATAAATTTTATCTAATGAACCAGAACCATTTATATCTGATCCATATTTAACAAATTCATCAAGATATTCAATTATTTCATTTTTTCTTTCTAGTGATGGTATTTCAAAATAAAATTTTTCCACTAATATCACATCCTTATACATCAATTATAACATAATTTCTTAAATAATTTACATTTTCAGATATCTTACTTAATTCACATTTGACCTTATACTATTTTCAAATAATTTAATTACTTCATTTTTATCAACTTCTGTACTTCTAATATAATACTTTTCAGTAGTTTCTATCCTTCTATTTCCTAGTACTTCAGCAATATCTTTTATTTCACAACCATTTCTTAAACTAATAGTTGCAAAACTTCCTCTTAAATCATAAAATCTACATTTTACTCCTAATTCATGATGGATTATTTTAAAAGGATATTTAACAATATCAGTTCCAGAATATGTTCCATCTTTCCTAGTAAATACCATATCTACTTTATTGTGTCTTGAATTACTTTCTACAATTTTATATTCAACTAACTTACCATATTTATTTTTTACTTCCTCTAAAACATGTTTTTTATAATTCTTACTGTATTGCTTTTTATAATTATCTTGTATCTTTTTATAGTCTAGTAAAATTTTATATAAAGTGTCACATATATAAATCTCTCTTTGACTTTCAACTGTTTTGGTGGTACCTAAATACCATCTTCCTATTTCTTCTTTATCTTTTGCATACACAGTTTTATTTATTTTAATAATTCTATTATCTAAATCTATATCATTCCAAGTTAAAGCAAATACTTCGCCTGTTCTCATACCTGTATAACATGCAGTAAGAAATGCAGTTATAAATACTTTATTATTTTTAAATCTATTTAAAATTAGTTCTATCTCTTCATTAGTATAGACATGACCTACATTGTTTTTTTTAATTCGAATGATAATACTCTAGGTATCTGTAAATCTGCTGCTGGATTATATTTAATAAATCCAAAATAATAAGTAGCATCTCTTAATGAACTTTTAATTACTTTTTGATAGTTTCTTAATGCTTCTTTTGTAGTAGAAGTTTGATATAGTCTTAGTAATGCTTGATTTAAACTAAATGAAGTAATTGCAGATAGTTTATAGTTACCTAACTCTCTTTTAATATTACCAAAAGATTCTTTATATCTTTTTGCTGTAGAATATTTATAATTTATTTCAAAGTATTCTCTCATCCAGTAATCTAAATATTCAGAATATAACATATTACACTCTTTTGTACTTTCTCCACTAATAAATTCTTCATATGCTCTTTTTCCTGCTATATATGCATCTCTTTTTGTTTTAAAACCTGATTTTGATATTTGTTTTCTTTTACCATTTACCTTTCCTGCTTCAAATCTATATTCATATAGATTATTTCTTTTTCTAATACTAATAATAATTCCTCATCTCCTTTACAAAAAAATGTTAGCACATACATACTAACATTTATTATTTTAAATACTAAGTCCTACTTTTTCTTTTACTATTTCCATTTTTTTAGAAGCATATACTCTAGCCTTATTAGCACCATTTGTTAATATTTCTTTTAAATGCTTTTCATCATTTCTATATTGATAAAATTTGTCTTGAATATCTTTAATAAATTTACAAACACTATCAGCAACTTCAATTTTAAAATCTTTATAATTATAATCCTTGTATTTTTCATTTGCTTCCTCAATAGTCATATTGTTAACTACACATACTAATGATATTAAATTAGATATTCCTGGTTTATTATTTTCATCATAATAAACTTTACCTTCACTATCGGTACAAGCAGACATTATTTTCTTTCTTGTTATTTCTATATCATCTAACATAAATATTGTTCCTTTATCATCCTTTGGAGCAGATTTACTCATTTTAATTGTTGGATCTTGTAAGTTCATTATTTTTGCACCAATTTTTGGAATTTGATATTCTGGTAATTTGAAAGTATTACCATAAATATTATTAAATCTCTCTCCAAAATCTCTAGTTTTTTCAATGTGTTGTCTTTGATCTGCACCTACTGGTACTATTTCAGCATCATATAATAATATATCTGCTGCCATTAAAGTTGGATAAATAAATAAGCCCATATCTTTTTCACTTTTTCCTAATTGTTGTTTTTTTGATTTAAACTGTGTCATTCTAGATAATTCACCAACACTACATTGAAATGACATTAAAAATCCTAAATTACAATGTTCTAAAACATCACTTTGCATAAATAATGCTGTATTTTTAATATCAATTCCACAAGCCATATACATTGCTGTTATATCTAATATGTTATTTCTTATTTCTTTTGGATTAATATAAGTTGTTAATCCATGAATATCTGCAATAAATATTAAGGAATTATATTTGTATTGTTGTTCTACAAATCCTTTTATACCTCCAATATAATTTGCTAAAGTTATACTTCCTGTAGGTCTTACCCCAGTAATCATTGTTTTCATTAAATTTTCCTTCTTTCTTAATTTTTTATATTTTAAATCAATGATTAATATAACTTACACCATCGTTTCACATATTTTTCCATATAACCATCTCCTTCTTATAAATAAAAAAGATTCCAGTCCTAAAAATTAAGACAAGAATCTTGTGCCACCTAATAATAGTTTCATTCCATATACAATCATATATGTTCTCTTGATAACGGGTAGAAACTCCCGATTTTTCATACTTTAATTAATTTCTGAAAAACTCTCTTTGGTCCATTCAATATTCATCCATTGCAACTTTCCATCAACCAGTTGCTTTCTATAAATTTCATAAATATCTACTTCTCCAAATCACTGATTTAAAATATGGTTAGATTATATCACTAAACTTGCATTTTGTCAAAAATCAAAGTAATAAAAAAGGATGTCCACATTTAAAATGTTGTCCACATCCTTATTTTACTTAGGTTTTCTCCACATTACGTGGACAAGTTATAAAACTTGAACCAACTTAATTTTTTTGAATTTCTCATTTTTCCTTATTTTATCTTACTTTCCACAGCATTGTTTATACTTCTTGCCACTGCCACATGGACAAGGATTATTTCGACCTATCTTCTTTACTTTTTTTGGTTGCTGCTTCGTTGCCCCTTTATCTTCATTGGTATGTTGTGTCTTCGCTACTTGCTTTCTTTCCACATTTTGCCGAATTTCCGCTTTTAATAAGAACACAGTAATATCCCGATCAATCTTTTGTAACATTTGATCAAATAACTCAAAACCTTCGGTTGTATAAGCACGAAGAGGATCATCTTGACCATATTGTCTTAAATAAATACCCTCTCTTAAATGGCTCATCCGATTAATTTGTTCCATCCAATAATTATCAATAACTTGTAGAGATAAAGCCTTTTCAAACTCATTACTAATTTCAACCGGAACGTCTTTAATCTTCTCCTCATATTCTGCTTTTGCTTTTTCATATAAGAATTCAATCATGTCTTTTTCTTTTAAGGAAGCAATATCTTCTTCTTTAATATCATGACGGAACAAATTTTGATTGGCAAAATCAGCAATATCATGAGCATCTTTTTCCGAAATATCACCATCTACAGTATGGGATTTTACTAAATCCATAACATGATTATACATAGAATTTAAAACGGTTTGATGAATAGAATCACTATCTAAAATCTCGTTTCTTTTTCCATACATGATTTCCCGTTGATTATTCATAACATCATCATATTGTAATAATTGTTTTCTGGCATCAAAGTTATTTCCCTCTACTCGTTTTTGAGCCGTACTGATTGCCTTCGTAAAAGTTTTACTTTGAATTGGTTGATCTCCAAATCCAAAAGATTTCATTAACTCCCGAATTCTTTCACTACCAAAACGTAGCATTAAATCGTCTTCCATGGAAACAAAGAATTGAGTAAAACCTGGATCCCCTTGTCGTCCAGAACGACCACGCAACTGATTATCAATACGACGAGATTCATGTCGCTCCGTACCAATTACACAAAGGCCACCCAAAGCTCTAATTTCATCAGATAATTTAATATCGGTACCACGACCAGCCATATTAGTAGCAATTGTTACTGATTTATGTTGTCCAATTTTTGAAATAATTTCTGCTTCACGAGCATGATTTTTTGCATTTAATACCTCATGAGGAATATGAGCTTTTTTCAATAAATTACTAATAAGTTCACTCGTTTCAATCGCAATAGTACCAACCAAAACCGGTTGTCCTTTTTCATATCTTTCTTTGATTTCTTTAATAATAGCCTTATATTTTGCTTCTTTTGTTGCATAAACAAGATCTGGTGCATCAATACGAATAATTGGTTTATTTGTAGGAATCTCAATAACATACATATTATAAATATTACGAAATTCTTCTTCTTCTGTTTTCGCAGTACCAGTCATACCAGCAAGCTTTTTATACATCCGGAATAAATTTTGGAAAGTAATGGTCGCTAAAGTCTTTGTCTCTTGATTAATTTTAACACCTTCTTTAGCCTCGATCGCTTGATGTAATCCATCACTATAAGCACGACCTTTCATCAACCGTCCGGTAAAAGGATCTACAATGACAATCGCTCCATCTTGAACAACATAATCAACATCTAATTTCATTGAATAGTTTGCCTTTAAAGCTTGATTGATGTAATGAACTAAAGTAGCATTTTCAAGTTCATATAAATTCTTAACATGAAACTTCTTCTCTGCTTTCTCACTACCTAAATCTGTTAAACTAACACTTTTTGTCGTTTCATCATAAATATAATCCTCATCTTCTTTTAAACTTTTCGCAAAACGATCAGCATCTATATAAAGATTAGCACTATTCATCTGTCCTCCAGAAATAATAAGAGGAGTTCTCGCTTCATCAATTAAAACCGAATCCACTTCATCCACAATGGCAAAATTAAGAGGCCGTTGTACTCTATTTTCTTTTCGAATCACCATATTATCTCTTAAATAATCAAATCCCACTTCATTATTCGTAGAATATAAAATATCACATTGGTAAGCTTCTTGCTTCTCCTTAGCGCTCATATCTCTTGTATTAACACCAACAGTTAATCCTAAAAACCGATGAATTCCTCCCATCCATTCAGCATCACGACCAGCCAAATATTCATTAACAGTAATAATATGAACACCATCACCCGTTAAAGCATTTAAATAAGCAGGAAGAACAGCCGTTAACGTTTTACCTTCACCAGTTTTCATTTCAGCAATATTACCATAATGAATCGCTAAAGCACCTAAAATTTGAACATAGAAAGGCTTTTCTCCAATAACTCGAAAAGCAGCTTCTCTTGCTACTGCAAAAGCTTCTACTAAAATATCTTCCAAAATTTCTCCTTTGGATAATCTTTCTTTAAATTCTACTGTTTTATGTTTTAAATCATCATCACTTAATTTGCTCATATCATCATCAAGAGCAATAACTTCATCAGCTAACTTTTCAAACCGTTTTAATTCTTTATACTCTCGATCAAACAATTTACTAAATATACCCATTTTAACATCTCCTTGCTCTCATTATTGTAACAAAAAAAGGGCGCTTTAGAAAGCTTTTCCCTTCATTTTTCTTAAGTTTTTATTTATTCAGACTCAATCAATCCATAACCGCCATCTTTTCTTTTATAAATGACATTATCTTTATCGGTATCTACATTTTTAAACAGATAAAACTGATGACCCAAAAGCTCCATTTGTAAAATGGCTTCTTCTTCATCCATTGGTTTTACTTCTACCACTTTTCTTTTAATAATCTTATTTTGAGGTTCATCCTCACTAGAAAATTCTGTTTCATTAAAGTCGATTACTGATTTTTCCTGACGAGCTTTTAATTTTGTTTTATTTTTTCGAATCTGACGTTCTATCACATCAACCGCTTTATCTACCGCTGCATAAAAATCATCTTGATTTTCTTCAGAACGTATAATGAATTTATGTAGTGGTATCGTTATTTCTACAATTTGACGATGACCATGAACCTTGACAACGACAGTCGCTCTTACTTCATCCTTATTTTCTAGATATTTATCTAGTTTTTTTAACTTTTCCTCAATATAAGACTTCATTGCCTCTGTAACATTCAATTTGTCTCCACGTATAATTATTTGCATAGAATATCACCTTCCTTAATTGAATTATAGCATAAGGGAAGAGAAAAAGCTAGGGCAAGAAAAAAGAACCGCTATTCTTGTCTGGCTGGTTCTTTTATAGGAGTTACATCAACTGCTTGATAGCCCTTGCTTGTTTCAAGCAAAGTAAACTCTACATACTGACCTTCAGTTAACGTCTTATAACCCTCACAGTTAATTGTTGAGTAATGAACAAATATATCTTCACCCTTTTTGTAGTCAATAAAGCCATACCCCTTTTCATTATTGAACCACTTTACTCTTCCAATCACGCTACAATCACCTCACATTCTTTTTAGTCTACCACCTTGTATTTCCAAATGTTGTAAACAGAGCATAACAAAGAACCAAAAATAAAGATAGTTTTTTTCTTTAAAAAGTCATTTCTTTTCTCTAAATGGCATCTTCAACAAGATTTTGTCGAAATATGTCGAATCTTGTTGTAACAACCAGATATTATAAAAAAAATAAGGAAAAACAAAGAAAAAAAGTAGTACTCTTTTTGATAGATAAGGTGATACATATGAAAGAAAAATTCTTAAAAAGTTCTATGAATTTTATTACCAAAAACGAAACAATAGATGAGGAAACAAAAGAAAAAATAGCTTTTGGCTTAGAAGGACTATATCTTTCTGTTACAAAGCTAATAATTATCAATCTACTAGCCTTTTCATTAGGAATTTGGCTAGAATTTGTAATTTTCTTAGCGTTGTTCAATTTTTTAAGATTTTTTGGATTCGGAGCTCATGCCAACAATTCAAAAACTTGTCTCATTACATCATCCCTTTTACTTGTTGGAACACCCTATCTATTTTTAAAATTATCTTTGCCGACATATCTTATTTACACCTTATGTACTACTTCCATTATTATTTTTATCCTTTATGCACCAGCAGATACAGAAAAAAGACCATTAACAAATAAAAAGAAAAGGAAGATAAGAAAATTTATGACTGTTATAGTTGCTTGTATTTTTACCATCCTTATTGTTATACTTAAAAATCACACCATAAAGATGTTATTACTTAGTAGTCTCATAGTAGAAAGCATTATGGTTTTACCCATTACTTATAAAATATTAAAAATACCGTATCGGAACTATTTAAAGGTTTAAACACATTGTTTGTGTTTAAATAAATTTTTATAAGGAGGTGAAAACATGAAAAAAAGAGTTGCAAAAATTGTCGCTGCCATTGCTTTAATGTTAACGGCTAGTGCTAGTACAGGATGTGTCTTTTTGATTGCAGATGAACCTAAAGCATTAAAAAATATGGACTAAAAAAAGATTCCACATCGTCGAATCTTTTTTTATTTTATCGAAATTAAATGACCGTTAATCTCTGAATAAAGAAATCATTTAACACATTATTCTCAGTAGATAAATACTTTGATTTTTGTATTGTTTTAGTAGCATAGTATAATCCTTTTCCATGTCCTTTCCCCTTTGTTGTATACCCTTTCTTGTTCATATCTTCAACTTTAACATTTCCTTCATAAGTATTTGATATTACAAAATTAACTTCTTCCTCTAAAGAATATATTTCTAGTGTAACCTGCTTTCTCTTTGATTCCTTTGCTGCCTCAATAGCATTATCTAAATATATTCCTAATACAATCCCAATATTCCTGATTTGTTTTGTAGTAAGTCTTTCTATCTTCTTCGTTACTTTTGAACTTACATCTACAATCATTTGTACTTTCTCATTTTTTGCAACTGCTATCTTATAATATAGTAGACCTTTTAACCCACCTTTAGGAACATTCTTTAAATCTTCTATATATTCTTCATCTACTATAATACTTACCTTCAACATATCATCGATTTTATCAATAACTTTCTTATTCTTTGTCATACTCCTTAACATCGATAAATTATTCTTTAACTCATGTCGATACATCTGCTCATCATCTATCCAATTTTCAAAATCTTGTACATAATCAAATAATATATTGTATTCATCACTTAACTTTTGATACTTATCCTTCTCATCCAGATAAAAATAAGCTAACAAAATAAAAATTACTATACTAATAGATGTAATAGTATAATATAAATTAAGCTTAAAAACAGAAACTATATTATAATATAATAATGTTATTACTATTATTATCAAGATAAAAAAAAGAATCAATGTTAAATAATTATTTCTATCTATCTTCCCACATAAATTTTTTATCTTTATCTTTAAAAAACTGAAAGTCGACATAAAATAAGAAAAAAAGCCTATTATAATATTATTAATTAAAGCTAAACATAAATTTTTTCGAATGGAATAATATGGTATAAAATTCAATTCAATAGAAACAACTAACAAATCAAAAAGAGTAATCAATATAAAAAATATCCCACTAATCAAAATTGAATTTACAAAACTAATTCGAAACATTTTATGAAACACAATCCCATAAACCAAAAAAGACAACAATAATACAAAAGAATTATATTCAACTTTATAAAATAAACAAACTGGCAAAATCATAAAAAGAAAATAAATTAAATTCGAAATACTAAATATCTTTCTATCACTTTCCACTAGTTTGCGTACTATCAATAATGCAATTATTGCCATAAATGAAGATCCCAATACTTTAATCAACAACAGTGACATTTCTCCATCAACTCCTTTTTATGATTTCGAGCAACCGCATCAAGCTTCATACCATTAGAAAAATAAATGACATTTGATTTCACATCAAAAGTACGAACCATATTAAGATTTACTAAAAAACCTCTATGTACCTTTAAAAAACGTTTATCTAATGTTTTCTCTAATTCAACGATAGACTTAGGAACTTTAAAGGTTCCATACGTAGTATAAACAATAGATCTCTTACTCTCTTGTTCCTTTTCAATATACACAATCTTACGAAATTCAATTTTATGAAGCATATAATTATATTCATAAGTTAAACATTTCTCCCTTGTATCATAATGTTTCATAATAATTTTTAAGACACTTAAAATTTTGTCATCAATACCTCCACATTTAGAAATAAAATCTAATAAAAACAAACGATTCGTCAACGCCGTATATCTATATTCATCATACGCCGTCACAATAACGATTAAAGAATTCCAATCTTCTACTTTTTCACGGATAAGTCTAGCAGCATCAATCCCAGAAGCATTACCCGTTCTAATATCAAGAAAATAAACCTTATATCCGATATCAGCTGTTGTAATCCCATTAAAATCATGATCATAACAATCAAAAGAATAGATATTATAACTAGTATTATAATTCATCATGAACTTTCTGATATCATTTTTCATAACTTCTAAAAACTTTTCATCATCATCACATAAAATAAAATTTAGCATACTACAACTCTCCCTTCTAAAAATCATACATAGATAATTTTACCATATTTTTCCTTTTTAGAACGAAAAAAGACAAGAAAAAAGAATAGTTATAAAGCCATATGTCGCTTATCTATTCTCTTTCTTCTTCTTCTTTTTTATAGTACCTTCTACTTTATCGATCAGATTATCTGTAACCTCTTTATTCTTTGGTGAAATAATAGTCGTTCGAAATACAAACCATACTACAATAATAAAGATTAAAATATACAGAATTTTACCAACTACAGGATCTTTTAAAGTATAAAAGATAGAAGCACTTGCAAATAAAATATCAATTCCATAAATAATAAGTACGGTTGTCCTCTGAGAAAAATTCATTCCTAAAAGTTGATGATGAATATGCTCTTTATCGGGCGAAAAAGGTGGTTGATGCCGCAGCATTCGTCTTATGATAGCAAACAAAGTATCAAGAATCGGAATACCCAAAATAATAAGTGGTACAAATAAGCTTGTTAAAGCAGGACCTTTAAATTCTAATAAACTAATGACTGCTATAATAAAGCCTAAAAACATAGCACAATCACCACAGAATATTTTTGCTGGATAAAAATTATGAAGAAGGAAACCCAATGTTGCACCTAACATAATAAAAGTTAAAATCATAACTAAACTTCCACTTCTTCCTTGAAAGAAACCTATGATACCAATAGTTAAAAAGAAAATACTACTGATACCACCACTTAACCCATCTAAGCCATCAATCAAATTAATTATATTAGTACACGCAATGATAAAGAAAATAGTTAAAGGATATGACCAAATACCAAAATCCAAAGAATAACCGAAAGCTGTAATATTATTTAAAAGGATTCCTCCATAAAAAACTATGACACAAGCAGCAATTAGCTGCCCTATTAATTTTTGTCCGGCTCGTATCGATTTAATATCATCAATAATTCCTGTCAAAATGATAATAAAACTACCAATTAAAATAGAGTTCATTTGAACACTTTGAACGCCAAAAAGCATATAACCAATTAAAAATGCAAGAAAGATTCCAACCCCGCCTAACTTTGGAATCGGCTTTTTATGAATATGTCGATTTCCTTCATCACTTCTAGGATAGTCAATGGCACCAATATGTTTTGCAATCCTTTTCATAAAAGGCATAATTGCAGCAGAACAAACAAAAGTAACAAAGACAATCTTTAATGCATTTAATATTTCTGCATTCATAACTATTTCCTCTTTTCTAACATTATTATAACAATATTAAAAAAGGTTTACAAGAACAAAGAAAAAGGCATTCAAAATCCTATAAATACAACAAAACAAGAAACAACTAACACTTTGAATTAGCATAAGAAAAATTCACAATTTCAAAAAAATTTGATAAATAATTCATTTTCTCATTTTTATAATTCAAATAATAAGCATGTTCCCACATATCAACGTTTAATAATGGAACGAATCCATAAGAAAGGGGACTATCTTGATTCATTGTATTAAGGATCGTTAAACTTCCATCAGGTTTTTTAACTAAAAAAGTATAGCCAGATCCCTTTAATGACATTGCATATTCAATAAACTTTGCTTTAAATTTTTCATAACTTCCAAAAGTTTCCTCTAACATTTTTAAAAGTGTAGTATTAGGAATCTCCCGATTTCTAGGATTGATACTTTGAAAATATAGATCGTGATTTACAACTCCTCCCCAATAAAAAAGAATATCATTTCGATAAGAAGCTGGAAACAAGGATAAATGCTGATATAAGGTTTCAATAGGATATTGATAATTATAATGATTTTTTTCTAATAAAAGATTTAATTGATTTAAATAATTTCTTTGATGTTTCTGATAATGAAGTCCCATAGTATGGGTATCAATAAAAGGTTCTAAATCTTGATACAAAAATGGTAGTGGTTGTAATTGATACATAACAGTACCTCCATTAAAAAATATTCAAAAAAAAGAAAATTAGAATACTTATCTAATCTTCTATGACTCATTTTCTAATAATTTAATATTATCTAACAATACTCCTGTTCCCTCTACCACACAAGTAAGTGGACTATCCGCAATGAAAACAGGTACCTTTAACTTTTCTTTTAGTAATGGAACAAGTCCATTCAACATAGAACCACCACCAGTTAAAATAATACCTTTTTCCACAATGTCTGCGGATAACTCTGGAGGAGTTTGTTCTAATACTGCTGTCACTGCCTTAATAATTTTAGTAATCGATTCTCTTAAAGCCTCTTCTGTTTCTTCTTCTGTAATTTCAATAGTACTAGGAAGCCCAGTAACCAAATCTCTACCTCTTACTTCAAGTTTATGTTTTTTATCTGGATTAAAAATATTAGCAAATTCAATCTTGATTTCTTCTGCTGTTTGTTCACCAATTAATAACTTATACTTTTCTCTTATATACTTAATAATGTCTTGATCAAAAACATTTCCAGCAATTCGTACGGAATCACTTGTAACAATGTCATTCAAAGAAAGAATAGCAATATCCGTTGTTCCTCCTCCAATATCAATAACCATATTAGCACTTGGTTTAGAAATATCCATCCCAGCACCTATAGCTGCTACCTTCGGTTCTTCTTCTAAAAATACTCGTCGTGCTCCTGTTCTTTCTGCCGCTTCTTTAATAGCATTTTTTTCCACCGGTGTAATATTAGAAGGACAACAAATCAAAATACGTGGACGAGAAAGGAAATTACGAGCATGGATTTTACGGATAAAATAATCAAGCATAATTTCCGTAATTTCAAAATCCGCAATAACCCCATCTTTCATTGGTTTAATTGCTTTTACTTTTCCAGGAGTCCGTCCCAACATTTCACTTGCTTCATGACCCACCGCTACTACTTTTTTATTGTCTGTATCAATCGCTACAACACTAGGTTCGTTTAAAACAATTCCTTCTCCTTTTATATATATCAATACATTGGCAGTACCTAAATCAATCCCAATATCTTTCGCTAGCATAATTATCACGTCCTTTTACTGTTAATATTTTAACAAATTTTATAATTGATGTAAATCATTCAAAATTATTTTATCCAGAAAAAAATTTTTTATACATAAAAAAAACGGTTATTCCGTTTTTTCTTCAGTAGTACTATTGTCATTAGTTTCACTAGACTTAGTTTCTACAGTTTTATCAAAGTAAGTATTAGGATTAACAATCTGTCCATTTTGGTATAACTCAAAATGTAAATGATTCCCTAAGTCTTTATCAAGCGTATTCGTACCACTCTTCCCTATCACTTGTCCTTGTTTCACAGTATCATTTTTCTTAACACTAACTTCACTTAGACTCTGATAACTACTGATTAAATCATTGCTATGTTTTATTTCTACAATTGTTCCTAACAATTCATCCTCTGATACATTCGTTACTGTTCCATCTAAAACTGCTACCACATCAAAAGGAGTATCAAGAGTAAAGTCCATTCCTGTGTTTTGAATATAAGTATTCTCATGATATAAAATTGATTTTTCTTGTGTTTCACTATCACCCTGATAGTCATAATAGTATTTGGCTATTTGAACTTTTTCATCAGTATAGGGTTTGATCATTGAAACCTCTTGATTAACAACTTCTATCTCATCGTCATTTGGTTCAATGATTGTTTGATTAACATAATCTAATTGTTCCTCTTCGCCAACTGATGATTTCATGCTATTGCTAACAACAAAAGCTCCTATTCCAGTTAAAACAAAAGCCATCAAATAAACACTTGCAACAACAACCCCTTTTTTTAATCTTAATTTTTTCATTTTCTCACCTCATTAAAAGTTTGAACAAAATGAAAAAATTTATACTCTTATTTTATACTATTTTTGTTACAGTAAAAAAATCCCAAATAAAATTTGTAATAAGATAAATCAAAGCTAAAGCGATCAAAAAATATAAAATTCTAGCTTGAAATATTTTATTTTTTTTAAAAACACCATTTAAGTTAATGGAATCCATCGCAAAAACTACTAACACAGTTACAAATAAATAAAGGAAATATTTAGCACTCATAATGTTTCTCCTCATATTCTTTAATTTTGTTAATGCGTCTAATATGACGAACAGCATTAGAAAATGGTGTTGTCAAAAAGGCATGTATTAATTGCAAAGCTTCTTCTGTAGTAAATTTTTCAGATAAACAAATAATATTGGCATCATTGTCAGAGCGTGTTTCATAGACATCTTCTAAAGATACAACTCTAGCAGCACGCACTCCTTTTACTTTATTACAAGCAATACTAATTCCAATTCCCGAGCCACAAATAGCAATTCCATAGTCAATTTCTCTTTTTCTTAAAGCTTCCCCTAAAGCAAAAGCATAATCAGGATAATCTACACTTTCACTACTAGAACAACCAAAATCAATTATTTCATATTCTTGTTTAAGTTTTGTAAGCAATTCCATTTTTAGTTTATAGCCACGATGATCAGACGTAATCCCTATTTTCATAATTCTTTTATTTTTCTCCTTTCTATCTTTATTTTATCCACAAAAATGTGAATAATGAAAAAACAACGGAACATTAAGCAGCTGTTTCGTTGTTTTGAGTAAATCCGTATTTTTTATTAAACTTATCAACACGTCCTGCACGAGATGCTCTTGCTTGTTGTCCTGTATAAAAAGGATGACATTTAGAACATACTTCTACATGAATCTCGTCTTTTGTAGATTGAACTTCAAAAGTTTCTCCACAGGCACAAGTTACCTTACAAGTCTTATACTCTGGATGAATTCCTTTTTTCATTTTATCTCTCCTTCCGCCATGATAAATTAATTACCATAGTAATTCAATTCGCTAATTAATATATCAGATTTTTTTTAAATTTGCAAGGCTTTTTTCACTCACCAAATATTCCTTAAACTCATCCGATACATTTATCATTATCTATTCAATTCTCAAAATCTTGTACTGTCAAACTCTTTTGCAAAAGAGTCAACAGATCATAATTTTAATTTTTTAACAATCAAATTAGCTATGGCCTGATAACCATCAGGACCTGGATGAATATTCGTAGGATTCGGTAAAAAACTAGGATTGTTTTTAAATCCATAATAAGTATTAATATAGGTGATATCATATTTTGTACAAGAATCCTCTAATTTATCATTTAAATAAGAAAACATTCGATCAATCATAAGAGATGGCTCTTGATAAGGGTAATAATACCCTATAAAAATTATTTCTTTTTTAGCATATTTTCTTAACTCTTTAAATAACTGTTCTAAATTCTTATCTAAATCATCTATAATTTTAATAATATCCTCTTCTTGTAACGTTTCAATATCGATAGTTGACATATTAATAGCAGAAATCAGATCGTTAGCACCTATTGATAAAGTTACTAAATCAGATTCCCTTAAACACTTTTTCAAAGATAAATCACTATCATTTACAGTAATATGTTGATTTGTGTCAAGCTGATGCTGTAAATCAGAAATACGAGAACCAGAAACAGAAAAATCTTTAGAATAACCTCCTAACACTTGCTTTCGATCAAGATACAAAGCTAAATAATCACTATAACCATAACTAACATCACCATAAGCATTTATTCCTAGAGAAAGAGAATCGCCAAGAGAAAGATAATTTATTTTATTAGTGTGAAAACAAGAATAAATAAGGTATATCACAAAACAAAGTAAACAAAAAACAATTAATTTTTTATGTTTCACAAAAACACTTCCCCAAAATAAAAATTAGAGTTTGTATATTATATTTCTCTAATTTCTACTTTAGCACCTACATTATTTAATTTTTCTACAATATTTTCATACCCTCGCAGAATATGCTCTACATTAGTAATTCTAGTAACTCCTTCTGCTATAAGACCTGCAATTACCAAAGCAGCACCCGCTCTTAAGTCTGTAGCCACAACATCGCAGCCCTTTAATTTACTAGGACCAATAATGGTAGCTGTCTGATTTTTTACCCTAATATCAGCTCCCATCTGGTTTAAATACGGAATATGCATAAAACGGTTTTCGTAAATGGTTTCTTCTATCTTACTCTTTCCTTCGCATTGGGTTAAAAGAGGGGTTAAAGGTTGTTGTAAGTCAGTAGCAAATCCGGGATAGGTCTGTGTTTTGACATGAATTCCCTTATACTTTTGTCCACAGCTAACAATAATATAATCGGATCCAATATCAAGGAAAGCGCCCATTTCCTCTAACTTACTAGTTAAAGCCTCTATATGTTCAGGAATGATATTATCAATTTTCAAATTTTCACCACAGGCAGCACCTAAAATAACATAAGTACCTGCTTCAATGCGATCTGGAATAACCTCATGAAAACATTTTCCAAGATGTTCTACTCCTTCAATTTCAATTCTAGAAGTTCCAGCCCCACTGATCTTTGCTCCCATATTATTAAGAAGTGTTGCTACATTAACAATTTCAGGTTCTTTGGCAGCGTTATCAATCACTGTTATCCCTTCCGCCCGCACTGCTGCTAACATAATATTAATCGTGGCTCCAACACTAGCAAAATCCAAATAAATATTAGCACCTTTCAACTGGTTAGCCGTTATCGTATAACAATTATCTTCTTCTACAATTTTTGCTCCCAACGCTTCAAATCCTTTTAAATGTAAATTAATCGGTCTTGCCCCAATGGAACAACCTCCTGGCAGAGTCATAACTACTTTTTTATATTTTCCAAGCAAGGCTCCCATAAAATAATAAGAAGCTCTTAATTTTTTAGCTAATTCTTCTGGTATTTCCCGATTTTCCAAGCAAGAGGGATCAATTACAACCGTTTCACTAGCTCTTTTTACTTTTGCTCCTAAATAAGTTAGAATTTCACACAAAACCTCGGTATCTGTGATATCTGGTACATTACAAATTGTTACTTCTTCATCAGACAAAATTGCTGCTGGAATTAAAGCAACGGCACTATTTTTCGCTCCACTAACACGAATGGTTCCCGTTAATTTTCTTCCTCCTGTTATCTCTAATATTTTCATAAACTACCCACTCTCTTCGTTATATTATATTACATTCGCCTATATTGTTGCAAGGTGGTGTTTTAAAAACATCCACTAATTCTCTAATTTTATCCTTCATTGCTTCTTCTCCACTACCAATTACCTTACGAGGATCATAAATATTAGGATTTTCTTTGATAAACTCACTCACTGCATCATGCCATACTACTTGTAATTCAGTATTAATATTAATTTTATTAATTCCACAAGAGATAGCTTTCTGAATCATATCATAAGGAATTCCTGTTCCCCCATGCAACACCAAAGGAATTGTAAGAGCATCATGAATTTGTTGCATTCTAGCAAAATTCAAATTAGGTTCACCATGATACAATCCATGAACAGATCCAAGAGCAGGAGCTAAAGAATCAATGCCTGTTTGTACGAGTGCCATACAGTCTTCCAAAGTTGCTTGATAATTATCACCATAAATATTATCCTCCGTTCCCCCAACATGACCAACTTCAGCTTCCACACTAACTCCTCTAGCATGAGCATAATCAACTACTTGTTTAGTAATTTCTACATTTTTGGGTAGTTCAAAACGACTCGCATCAATCATAACAGATAAAAAGCCAGCATCAATTGCCTCTTTACAAACTTCAAAACTACTTCCATGATCCAAATGCAAACAAACTGGAATCGTGATCGAAAGATCTTCGATTAATCCTTCTACCATTTTTCGAACCGTAAGAAAACCACCCATATACTTTTTAGCTCCCTCACTAACCCCTAAAATCACAGGTCGTTGTAACTCCTGCATAGTTTCTAAAATATACTTTGCCCACTCTAAATTATTAATATTAAAGTGGGGTACAGCATAATTATTACTTCTTGCTTCTTCTAACATCTCTTTAAAATTAACTATCATTTTTTCACCTTCACTTCTATCATATAGAAAAGAACTCATTTTGTCAAAAAGAAACGCTAAAAACCAAAGAAAGAAAGCTAACCCATAAGGCTAGCCTCTTCTTACTTTTTATTTTGATTTGGACAATCTGATCCATAATCACTAGAATCGCGAGAAAACATTTCTTTTTCATTCACTTCTTCTGCACTAGGGCAAGAATTTGGACAACTTTTATTATTTTTCTTTTGATTCTTTTCTTGATTTCTCTTGTTTTTCATTTTAATCCCTCCATTTCTATTATGGAAAGAAAAAGAAAATTTATACTAAAAAGAAAAAAGGTATTGCAATCCTAAAAGAAATAACAAAATACTACCAATAACATTGGCAATTTTTCCAAATTTTAAACTTAATTTTTTACCAAATTTTAAGCCAACATAAGTAAACATAGCACTAATCAAACTAAAAACAACCCCACAAAGAATCATATTTTCTTGATCCATCGAAAGTCCTATTCCAACAGAAAAACTATCTAAACTAACACTAAAAGCAAAAAGAATCGCTTGCCAAAACCCACCTGCAAAACTTACTTTTTTTTCGCCTAATTCTTTAGAATTAAAAAGCATCTCGAAAGCAAGAATAAGAAAAATAATTCCAGCGAAATGATCGGGATGAAGAAAGAAGGAAGCTAGCACAAAGGAACCAATCATCCCTCCTAAAATAGGCATAAAAAAATGAAAAACACCGACAAGAAAACTTAAAAAAACAATACTTTTTCGTTCTAAATTCAAAGTGCCATAGATCATAGAAAGAGAAAAAGCATCCATACTCAAACTAATTCCAATTAAAATTAAATGCACAAGATCCATAAAAGACCTCCCTATTAAAACCTATGAGGAAAGCCTTTTTCTTATGAACTATCCAAAATATTTTGTAATTAAGTCCTGCACAAAGAATTTATATTCTACTGCATTTGTATTGGTTTCTTCTGCTTCTAATAAACAAAGAGGTGGAAACAATACACACCACCAATTCTCCCCCTTTCCTTCTCCTAAAGTTACAACCAAAGATTCGTAATATCCTTCTTTATAAGTAACCCCTTTATATTTTTTCTCTGGAAAATAATTAAGGCCATAATGAACTTGGAACAAATCATCTTCTTTATTCTCTAATAACGTCCGAGAAACAACCCCTTCAAAACGATTGACATTATTTTTTAATAAACTTCTAGTGGTAGAAACATCATGACTATTTTCAAGTAGACTCGTAATATCTTTTTGCAAAGCATCTCGTACTTTGATTTTATTGTTCTGATCTTCCACACTATTGGAAGCGGCAATTACGCGAAAACGAATCGCTTCATCGGGAATAATAACTTCTGTAGAATTTTTATTTTTTGAACCAAATATGCCAATTAAAATTAAACTAGCAATAATTAGGATCTTCTTCATAAGAAAACCACCTTTCTACTTTCATAGTGGGTAGTTTCCTTTTTTCTTATTCATTTTTGGGTAAAACAAAAAGCATTCTATTTCGACCTTGCATATCTTTTTCCACAACAACTCTTCGATCTGGGTATGTTTTTTCCACAAGACTTGTTAATAAATCCTTTTGATCCGATCCTATTTCAAAAGCAAAAAGAGTAGAATCTTTTTGATAAGGGTAAGATGTTTCTAAAATTTGGCGATAGCAATCGATCCCTTCTTTTCCGCCATACAAAGCCAAAGATGGCTCATTTCCTCTTACAATTTTCTCAATTTCTTCTCCATCTTTAATATAAGGAGGATTGGAAACAATAATATCATATTGTTCAATAGGAAGATTAGAAAACCAATCACTCTGATAAAAAGTAACATCTGCTTCTAGTCTCTTTGCATTTTCCTTCGCTACGATAAGAGCCTTTTCACTTTTATCCACTAAAGTAACAAGAAGATTAGGAAGTTTTTTCTTTAACGTAATACCAATACAGCCACTTCCACATCCAAGATCTAAAACAGACAAATTGTTTTTTCCACAATTCTGTTCATACTGCAAAACCTTTTCAACTAGTTCTTCCGTTTCAAAGCGTGGAATTAACACATCTTGATTTACCAAAAACTCATAGCCATAAAAATTGACATGCCCGATCACATATTGGATCGGATAATTGTTTTTTAAAGCCAAGACTTTTCTTTGATATTCTTGAACCAAATTAGGTTCTACCTCTAGATCCAAAATCAGCAAAAGTTCTAAGGGATTTTTCTTTAATAAATCGGCCAGTAAAAGCTTTGCATGACTACTGCTGATATACTTCTTACCATATACAATTAAATCTTCAACGCGCATATTTTCTTTTTCCTTTGGAATAAGTTTTTAGAAAAGAAGGATTAAAAACGGTTTTCTCTTTTTCGAAATAAAGATGAGAAGACAAAGTATGACAATGAGTACAAAAAGTCTTATCCTCTTCTAAAATATAAGGTTTATCAAGCGAAAAACAATCTGGATAAAAAGTGATTTTTCCACAATTTAAACACATCTTTTTCATTCTACTTCACCAGCCAACTTTCTTTTTTGATCTTCCATAATTAAAGCTTCGATAATATCATCCAATTGACCATTCATCACCCGATCAAGATTATTTGTTGTATAGCCTATTCTATGATCCGTTACTCTATTCTGAGGATAATTATAGGTACGGATCTTTTCTGCCCGATCACCCGTGCCAATTTTATTCCTTCTAGCACTGCCTAACTCTTCTTCTTGTTTTCTTAATTCTTGTTCATAAAGGCGGGCTTTTAAGACTTTCATGGCTTGTTCTTTGTTTTGAATCTGACTTCTTTCATTTTGACAAGTAACAACGGTATTGGTTGGTAAATGAGTGATACGTACCGCACTATCGGTGGTATTTACCCCTTGTCCTCCACAACCAGAAGAACGATAAATATCAATTCGTAAATCCTTAGGATCTATTTCGACATTGACATCTTCTGCTTCTGGCATTACTAAAACCGTAGCAGTAGAAGTTTGAATCCGACCATTACTTTCTGTAACTGGTACTCTTTGTACCCTATGAGAACCACTTTCATACTTTAATTTCGAATAAACATTGTTTCCTTTTACCATAAATTCAATTTGACTAAAACCACCAGCCGTTCCTTCTTCCGCATTCAAAACTTCAATCTTAAAACCTTCTTTTTCAGCATATTTCGAATACATCCGAAACAAATCCCCTGCAAAAATATTCGCTTCATCTCCTCCAGCTGCACCTCTAATTTCTACAATAACATTCTTTTTATCATTAGGATCTTTTGGAATCAATAAAACTTCCAACTCTTGTTCTTTTTTCTTCTTTTCTTCTTCCAAACGATCCAATTCTTCTTTTGCCATGTCCTTAAGCTCTGGATCTTTTACCATTTCTTTCGTCTCTGTAATATCTTGCATAATCTTTTTATAATCACGATAAGCCAAAACAATCTCTTCTAAATCGGCTACTTCTTTCGAGATTTCTTTTGTCTTTTGCACATTATTTAAAACATTAGGATCCATTAATTCCTTTTGTAATTCATTATATTTTTTTTCTGTAACTTCTAATCGCTCGATCATCTACGATCACCCTTTCTTAAATCGTCGTTAGTATTGTATCATAAGAAAAAGAAAAAAACTAGAGCTATTGCTCTAATTCTAAATCATCTTCATCGACTACCACAAGATCTTTTAAATCCTCATCAGCACTATCATCGTAGTCATCTTCATCTTCGTCACCAGATCCATAATTATCTTCTTCTACTTCTTCTGGCAAAATAGCATCATCTTTAACATCCTCAATGTCTTCTTCATCCTCATCTTCATCATCCGTTACTTTTAAAACCTTATCCGAAGTATGCCGACTTCTTAAATCCCAACATCCATCTTCCAACATAAGAAAACGTTTATCAGTCGTCAAAGAAGTATAATAATCTCCTATTTTTTCTTCAAAAGTCTTCTTTGGCAATTCCAATAGATCAATAATCTTATGGAAAAGATCAGCCGTATTCATTTTATGGTTCTCCTCTAAAATGTAATAGGTGAGATCTTTATAAGACAGTAATTCTAAATCCTCTTTTTTCATTTTTGATAACTTCATTAATTTTCCTCCTATATATAAAATAAAAGCTAAAGCATTATATGCACCGAAAAAGCTTTTGTTCCTTTTTTAACCATATAAACTTATATCATTTTTTAATAGAACATGCAATAGTTTTTTTATACTTTACATTTTTTCTGGAATTTCAATGCCTAATATAGTCAATAATTCCACATTAGTATCATAGACCATTTTCGTTAAAACTAACCAACTTTCTTGTCTTTTTTGGTTTTCTTCTCTTAAAATATAATGTTTTTCATAAAAGCGATTATATGCACTAGTTAGTTGATATAAATACTCTGCAATAATATTTAATTCCTTTAATTCAAAAGCTTTTGTTAATACTTCCGCTTTCTGTAAAAGAAGGAGAATAATTTCTTTTTCTTCCTCTACTTCATACATTTTTTGATAAGAGAGAGATTGTTTTTTCGCTTTTGCTAACAAAGATTTCATCCGAATCGTCGCATATAGAAGGTAGGGACCTGTTTTGCCATCCACATCAATAAATTTGCTGGGTTCAAAAATATAATCAGTAGTACGATTTGGTAAAATATCGGCATATTTGACCGCTGCAATCATAATTTTTTCGGCAATATCATCTCGTTCTTTTCCAGTGATTTCTTCCCGCATATGAGTTTTAATTTCTTCTTTCACACTATCTAGTAATGTTTTGAGTGACATAGCATTTCCATCACGGGTTTTAAAGGGTTTCCCATCACTGCCATTCATCGTACCAAAGCCTAAAAATAATAACTTCGTAGAAGAAGGAACAATTTTGGTTTTATAAGCAGCCCGAAAGACTTGGGTAAAATAGAGTTCTTGGCGAACATCTACGACATACCAAATCTCATCAGGAGAAAACCGTTTCATCCGAGAATCAAGGGTTGCCAATTCCCTTGTAGCATAAAGTGTCGCGCCATCATTTTTAACAACTACCAAACTTGGCATCGGTGCAATATCCGTATCTTCTTTTACCTCAATGACTTTAGCACCTTCACTATCTACTAAGTAGCCTTCTTTTTGAAGACGCTCTAACATAGGAGGAATATAAGGATAGCAATCACTTTCTCCTTCCCAAAGATCAAAATCCGTATGAAGACGTTGATAAACACTTTTAATATCCGCAATCGATATCTGTTTAATCTTATCCCATAAAGCAACATACCCTGCTTTTAAAGCTTCTAATTCCGCCGTAATCCTTCGTACTTCTTCCATAATTTTTTCATTTTCTTTCGCTTTCGTACTAGCAACTGGATAAATCTCTTCTAAATCTTTGGCCGTAATAGGAAGAGGATCCCATTCTTTTTCCTCTTTTCCACTGAAATAATTTAAATTAGGATAACGCTCTCTTATCTCATAAATCACCATTCCAGACTGTCTACCAATATCCCCAAAATGAACATCACTAATGACATCACACCCCAAATGACGCGCTAACCGTTTTAAAGATTCCCCAATATTAGCTGGCCTCAAATGACCAACATGAAGCGTTTTAGCAATATTTGCCCCTCCATAATCAAGGAAAACTTTACGCTTTGAAACCAAATCATAAGAGCTTGCTGGATCAGCGAAAAACCGGTTCATAGCCGAAAGAAGAAATTCATCTTTAAAAGTTAAATTAATGAAACCAACTCCTGCTATACTAACAGAGGAAAAATAACCACTATCTTCTAAAACAGAAACCATAGTCAAAGCAATCTCATGGGGATTTTTATGCATTACTTTAGCAAGCTTCATCGCATCATTTAATTGATAATCTCCCAAATCCGGCCGATTACTTCGCAATAACTTAACTTCAGTAAGAGGAATCTCTGCCCCCCTAAAAGCTACTAATAGTTTTTGCTCTACTTCTTTTAATATACTCATACCTTCATCTCCATTCTACTTGATAAAAATGATCAAAACCATTTCCTTCTATCTGATAACACACCTCAAAACAATGATCTTTTACAGTTATTTTTTTTGTCTCTAATCCAATCACGCCTGTTTTTTTCAAATCTTTCAAATAAACTTCAAATCTTGAATTCTTTTTCCCAAATTTATAACTTAAAATCGCTTCTTCTGTTTCCCGTAACAAGATTTTTTCTTTTAAAAAAAGCGTAATTTTCGTATTCTTATTTTCCTTAAAAACAAGGCGATCTTCCTCTTCCTGATAAATTCCCTTTAAATCAAAAGTAATCTCTTGATCTCCATTTTTTAGTTTCGTATGTACTAGTACTTTCAAAAAAATCACTTCACTTTTCACCTAACGATTATAGCAAAAGGTAAGAAAAGAAACAAGAGAAATTCCCCACTCTTTCTTCTCAAGCTCAAGTATACCATGTGTCCTAATCTTCGTAAATAGTTTTAATTTCTAATCATGATTTTTTTATTTTTGGTAAAACTAACATCAGGTGGTATTCATGAAAAAATGGAAAAAAATTTTAAAATGGCTGTTTCTTTTTGTTATAGTTATTCTTATTTTGCACGCTGGAATGTATCTTTATGCTTATATTACACCAAAATTACAAATAAAAAGCGCCAACAGTTTCACCATGTTTGATAAAGATAATAACGTTTTCTTTCAAGGAAGCGGAAATCAAGAATGGATTGAGCTTGATCGTATTTCTCCTTATTTAATTGAAGCAACAATTAATACCGAAGATAAAAACTTCTATAAACATAAGGGTTTCGATTATCTACGAATTTTAAAAGCTCTTTATGTCAATATTATTTCTGGTTCTACCCAACAAGGCGCTAGTACCATTACCCAACAATATGCCAAAAATTTATTTTTAGATTTTGACAAAACTTGGGCTAGAAAATGGGATGAAATGTGGTACACGATCGAGATTGAAACACATTATAGTAAAGATGAAATTTTAGAAGGATATTTAAATACGATCAATTATGGTCATGGCATGTATGGAATAGAAAATGCTAGTCAGTTTTATTTTAATAAAAGTGCCAGTGATCTAACCCTAGCAGAAGCAGCTATGTTAACAGGGATTCCCAAATCTCCAAGCAATTACTCTCCCTTAGTCGATGAAGCAAAAGCAAAGGAACGGCAAGAATTAATACTTAAAAATATGAAAGAAGATAAAGTAATTACCGAAGAAGAATATCAAGAAGCAATCAACGAACCACTTACTTATGTGGGAGAAAAAATGGATAATGATATTACTACCGTGATGTATTATCAAGATGCTGTTTTAAAAGAATTACAAGAGATCAAAGAAATTCCAAGTACCTTCTTAGAAACAGGAGGACTTAGAATTTATACCAATTTAGATCGAGCGATGCAAGAAGAATTAGAAGAAAATATCAAGGAAACAATGCCCGAAAGTGAACTTGAAGTAGCAAGCATCATGATGGATCCTGAAACAGGGAAAATATTCGCTTTGGCAGGAGGAAAAAATTATACCACATCGGAATTTAATCGAGCTATCTCAGCGAGAAGGCAAGTGGGATCCACGATGAAGCCGATTCTTTATTACGCAGCTTTAGAAAATGGCTTCACCGCTTCCACTACTTTTACAAGCCAAGAAACAACGTTTACTTTTGCCAATCAACAAACTTATTCTCCTCAAAACTATAATCAAAAATATGGAAACAAACCAATCTCCATGGCCACTGCCATTGCTTATTCAGAAAATATTTATGCCGTAAAAACACATATGTTTTTAGGGGAAGAAACTCTCATCAATATGGCAAAAAGACTTGGAATCACTTCAAAATTAGATAAAGTTCCATCTCTTGCCCTTGGAACAAGTGAAATCAGTATGAGTGAAATGGTCGGTGCCTATGCTGCCTTTGCCAACGAAGGTTATAAAGTAAAACCTCATCTCATTGAAAAAGTACTTGATAAAGAAGGAAATGTATTATATGAAGCGGAAGAAGAAAAAGATGCTATTTTAAATCCAAATCTTACTTTTATTTTAAGCAATTTATTAACTGGAACCTATGATGCTACTTTTATTGATTACAATTATCCAACCGCAGTCAATCTAGCTTCCAGAATGACCCATACATATGCCTTAAAAAGTGGTACAACCAATACCGATAACTGGTATATTGGTTATAACAAAGATGTCGTCACTGCCGTATGGTGTGGCTATGATGACAATCGTGATCTAAATTCGAGTGAATATAAATACGCTCAAAATATCTGGCTAGCGAATATGGAAGATTATATGGAAGGCAAAGAAGATGCTTGGTACACGCAACCAGATAATGTCGTAGGAGTCCTTGTTAACCCAATATCTGGAAAACCTGCAACCGATCAAGATGAAAAAAAGAAATTAATGTATTATATTAAAGGAACAGAACCAACTGCAAGCGATCCTGTCTTTGATGAGAAACTAGGCGATAATATTGCCTCATAATTTTTAAAAAAGTTCATATAGTATAGGGAAAGGACTGATATTATGAATCAAAATGGATTTTCTATTCCCTCACAGAGTACCGCTCCACCCTATCAAAACTTTTACCCCCAAAATATGATGTCAAACAACAACAACAATAATAATAACAATATGCAACAAGATGCTAGTTATGCCGAGAACATCCTAACTTTAAACGTAGGAAAATTTGCCAACTTTTACATGTCATTTTCTGATTCCCTAGAATGGCGAGATCGTATATTCTCAGGTATCATTCAAGCAGCTGGAAGAGATTATGTTATCATAAGAGAGCAAAATTCCAACACAAGGGTTCTTTTATGGACTGTGTACCTTAACTATGTCGAATTTAATGAACAAATTAATGTAAAAGAAATGTAAGGATAGAATTGTAACATCCTTTTTTCTTTGCTATAATATCTATAATAGAGGTGAAAAAATGTATATACTATATATTATTATTGGTGTTAGTCTATTTTTATTTTTATTTATTTTTGCAATCACATTAATATCCTATAAAAACAAATATTCTTTTTTGTATATAAAATTAAAAGAAGCAGATAATAACATGGATATTCTTCTCCAAAAGAAAGAAGAACTAATGCTCAAAATCATCCCCTTTTTAGAGGAAATCGATCACAAAGAAGATCTTCCTGATCTCATCAAATTAAAATCAAAAAAATTAGATCATTATGAATTATATAAAGAGTTAGAAAAAAATTATAATGAACTTGTGGATATTATGGAAACCTATGAATCAAAATTAAATAATAAAGAGTTAAGTCATTTTATTGATAAATTAAATGATAATGAAAATGATCTAAGAGCAGCCTTAAAGTACTATAACGATAGTGCTACGGAGATTAATCATTTGATTCATCACTTTCCTTCTAATTTATTAAAATTAGTAAATCACTATGAAGATATCGAATTATATACCTTTAAAAAACAAGATCGTTTTGAACTATTAACAGAACAATAAAACTCAAGGCCAAAGCTTTGAGTTATTTTAATTCCCACTGAATGGGTTCCATCCCTTTTGAAATTAAAAATTGATTTGTCTTGGAAAAAGGTCTACTACCAAAGAAACCTTGATAGGCAGATAAAGGAGAAGGATGAGCCGATTCTACAATGTAATGAATTGGATTCGTAATTAATTTCTTCTTAGCTCTAGCATATCCTCCCCAAAGAATAAAAACAACGGGAGTAGTTTTTTGATTTAATAATTCAATTACCCGATCGGTAAAGATTTCCCAACCTCTCCCTCTATGAGAAGCAGCTTTATCTTTCTCGACCGTTAATACACTATTTAATAACAAAACTCCTTGCAATGTCCAAGGCGTAAGATTCGAAGTCGTTGGAATAGGACATCCTAAATCATCATGCATCTCTTTAAAAATGTTAACCAGACTTGGAGGTTTCGGAACACCATTTTGAACCGAAAAAGAAAGACCATGAGCTTGATTTTCTCCATGATAAGGATCTTGTCCTAAAATAACAACCTTCACCTCTTCATAAGGAGTTTGCCGAAAAGCATTAAAAATTTCATTTTTCTTTGGATAAATCACCTTATGATCATATTCTGTTTCCACAAAAGAAATTAAATCTTTAAAATAGGGTTTATCATACTCTTCTTTTAAATAAATATCCCAATCATTTCCTATCATAAAAACACCTCCTACTTATGGTATTTTTCATTATGATTAATTTTATAAGCACGATATAATTGTTCTAAAAAAAGAACGCGAAACAATTGATGAGGAAAAGTCATTTTTGAAAAACTTAAAGTCATTTGAGCTCTCTTCGTTAAAGAAGAAGCAAGACCATAACTTCCACCAATGACAAAACAAAGGTTAGCATGCTGCATTTCTAATTTATCAAGATTAGCAGCAAAAGAAAGAGAATCAAGCTGTTTTCCCGCAATATCAAGCGTAATAACATAGTCTTTTTCTTCGATATGTTTCAAAAGCTCTTCCCCTTCTTTTTCCTTCGTCTTATGAATATCTTCATAATGGAAATCCGAAACTTCTATAATTTTTAATTTGGCATATTTTGAAATTCTCTTTTCATATTCGCAAACCGCTGCTTGAAGATAATCTTCTTTTAATTTTCCAACACATAATACTTTTATCATACTTCTAATAATTCACTCGCTTCCTCTTGTTTTGCTACTAATAAGACAGGATGATATTCTGTTTCTTTTAATTTATTGAAAGTAGTAGAATAAGCCAACTCTTCTGTATTATTATGTTCACTAAGATGCGCTAACACTACATATTTAGTATCCTTGCCAACTAATTCTTGCAAATACTCACTTGTTGTTTCATTAGATAAATGACCAACATCACTAAGAATTCTTTGTTTTAAAACATAAGGATACGGTCCATCCATCAACATTTTTTCATCATGATTGCTTTCCATATAATAGATTTCTTTATTTTTTAACAATTTCAAATACTTACGATTTAAATAGCCCGTATCCGTAATATAAACTAAACTATGTTCCAAATAAGTAAACAGAAAACCAACACTACCAGGAGCATCATGTGAAGTATGAATTAAATTTAAGGTAATATCATTTAAATGCATTTCATCTTGATAAAATTCAATGCGATCAAGGGGCAAAATATCTTTTAGTTCCGGATACATCTCTTCACGAATATAAACTCTAAACTGACTATGTTTTAATAAAACAGAAAGACCAGAAATATGATCTCGATGGGTATGGGTTAACAAGAGAAAAGAAACATCAGATAAACAGACACCCATCCAATCAAGTTCTCTTAACAACCGATGATAGGTGATACCGATATCGATAAGAAAAGAAGTGGTTCCACATGTTACAAAAGAACAGTTTCCTTTAGAACCACTTGCTAATACTTTGAATTCCATTAGAACAAACTCATCGGATTCATCGAAGAAGATCCCCGACTATATGGATATCCTCTCCATAAACTAAAGTGTAAATGTACTCCGGTTGCGGCTCCTGTTTGACCCATTGTACCAATCGTATCACCAATCGATACTTCTTGCCCTACACTGACATATCTTTCTGCTAAATGAGCATACATCGTATAGTAACCATTATTATGATTAATAACAATGTATTGACCATTATCATATTTATAAGTAGATGCCACAACAATACCGTTATTAGAAGCATAAATAGGTGAACCATATCCAGCTCCTGCAATATCCATACCATCATGTAGGGTACCCCAACGATAAGCATATGGACTACTAATATAGTATGGTGTTCTTGTTGGCCATAACCAGTATCCTTCCACTTTACTATTGCCACTTAAACTACTATCCGTACCACCACCAGAATATCTTTGTTTCGTTCCTTTTACAATAATTCTTTTGGTCGGCTCACTCACCACTTGAGTAGCAGAAGTATCGATCGTAGCATTTTCCACCTGACCATTCACTTTTTCCAATACAGAAGTAACTAACTGAGAACCATTAACTCCTTCTTGAATAGTTTCTTCATAGGTTGTATATTGCGAATTATCATATCTTGTTTCTGTTTCATAAGGAATATCTTGTAAAGCTACTTGCCTTTCTACTTCAATTAAACGAAATTGTGGTTTAATGATACTAATATTAACACTTTGTCCTTCATATAATAGACTATTCGCATCAGTAAACTCTGGATTAGCAATTAAAAATTCTTCATTCGATAATTTATTATTAAAGGAAACATCACTAATCGTATCCCCCTTTTGAACTGTATATTTTTGTTGTTCTTCTAACGTACCATACAAAAGATACTTACTAAGATCGGCACTATTTTCATAAATTTTCTCATCCGAAGGAATATTTTTTTCTTTTATCGTAACTTTGTTTTCAAGATAAATATTTTCAATTAATGATCCTGTACTTCCACTCGCTATTTCAGCTTGCTGATTATTAATATATTTATCGTATCGATCACTACCAACAAAAGCCCGGATCGTAGTATCCATAGCATCTTCAAAAACTTGTTCATCTAAAACATAAATTGTCTGATCAACTCCTTCTACTACTTCTCCTTGTTCATTTGTAGTATCAATACCCGAAATGGTAACCTCATACCCTTTAATAGTAAAAGGTTCAATATCCTTTATTTTTTCATAAATTTCTTGCGTAGTAGAAATGTTTTCATTGTAAGTAACATCCTTAACAATCTTCAAATCCTCAGGAGCATATACTTTATCAACCTGATACTGCTCTCTTAACATTTGTTGCTCATTATCAATATACTGATCCAAAGCTGTAGCATCTTCTACTAAGCCAATTGATTTTCCTGCCAAATAAACCCGATATACATTCTGAGGTTCCAAAGCTTTCGTATTTGGCGTAAAAAATAAAATAACAAAACTGACAATCGCAGCAATTGAAATAATAAGAACATTTTTAAAATTCATTTTATTCCTCCTCTTGTTCTCTTGTCATGTTTAAAAACGTTGATGTATCTTTTTTAAATAATAATGGAATCGTCGCTTGTGGTCCATTTCTGTGTTTTGCAATAATAAATTCACTCATACTATTCGCATCTTTTTTCGCTTCTTTAGAATAATAATCTTCTCGATATAGAAAACCTACTAAATCAGCATCTTGTTCAATAGAACCTGATTCACGAAGATCGGATAGCATTGGTCTTTTATCTTCTCTTCCCTCCACACTACGAGAAAGTTGTGCAAGAGCAATAATCGGAATATGTAACTCCATTGCTAAAGTCTTCAAACTTCGAGAAATATCAGCTACTTCTTGTTGCCGATTTGATCCATAATTCCTACCTCCTGATATTAATTGTAAATAATCGATGATTACTAAGTCAAGCCCATCACTAGAAGAAGATAGTCTCCGACACTTGGCCCGAATTTCGCCAATACTGATTCCTGGAGTATCATCGATATATAAATTCGCATGACTTAATTGACTTGCCGCTTCATTAAATCTTTTCCAATCACTATTTAACATTCTACCAGTTCGAAGTTTATAACCTTCTATCTGTCCTAAAGAAGATAAAATACGATTGGCAAGTTGTTCTGCCCCCATTTCAAGGTTGAAGACAGCCACTGTTTTTTCCGTATGTGTCGTTACATAAGTAGCAAGATTTAAAGCAAAAGCCGTTTTACCCATACCAGGACGAGCCGCCACAATAATAAGTTCATTTTCGTGAAGACCAGCTGTAATTTTATCAAGATCATACCAACCAGTAGCAATTCCTGTAATTTCGCCTTTTAAATCCGCCAACTTTTCCAAATCTGCCTGCGTCTTTACAAGCACATCCTGAATACTTTTAAATTCACTTGTTTTACGATTCTTAGCAATAGTTAAAATCTTCTTTTCGGCCGAATCTAAAATATCATTAACACTATTCTTTGCCTCATAACCAGAAGTAGCAATATCCGTTGCTGTTTCAATTAATCTTCGCAAAAGGGCACTATCTAAAACTTCTTTAATATAATATTCAATATTAGCAGCAGTAGGAACAAATTGAATTACTTCCGTTAAATAAGTAACACCTCCAACTTCATTTAACCAATTTTGTTTTGTAAGTTCACTCGTAACTGTAGTCAAATCCACTGGAATTTTCTGTTCTACTAAATTCTGCAAAGCTTTAAAGATTTTTGCATTTTTATTATCAAAGAAATCCGTTTCCTCTAAATTCTCAACCGCAGTTTGAAGAGCATTTTGAGATAAGAAACAAGCCCCTAAAACACTCTCTTCTGCTTCTAAATTATTTGGTAATTGTTTTAAGGCCATTTCTTACTTCTAACCTCCTCACTTCACTAAATGCACTTTTACTTTCGCAAGAACCCCTTTATATAATTCTATCACAATCGTATGAAAACCTAAAGTAGATAACGAATTTTCCATCTGAATTGCATTCTTCTCTATTTTATACCCTACTTTTTCCAAAGCATCTTTAATTTGTTTGGCACTAACACTTCCAAAGACTTTATCTTGTTCCCCGGTACGAACCGTAAAAGTTAAAACTTCTTTTTCTAACTTTTCTTTCATTTCAATTGCTTCTTGCTTTTTCTTCTCGTCAGAAAGAGCTTGATTCTTCTTTTCTTCTTCTAATTTTGCCAAGTTAATACCATTCGCTACAACAGCATAACCTTTTTTGATTAAAAAGTTTTGGGCATAACCATCTTTTACTTCTTTTATTTGCCCTTTTTTTCCTTGATTTTTCAAGTCTTTTATAAAGATAACCTTCATTTTCATTCCTCCTTTTTGAGAATTTGTAAAAGTTTTTGTTCCACTTTACTAATAGAACTATTAGAAATTCTAGCAGCGGCCCCCATTTGATCTCCTCCACCGCCTAATTTACCTAAAATATTAGCAACATTATACTTTCCGAGGCTTCGACCACTAACATAAACATCTTTCTCATTGATCTTACCAATTACAAAAGATAATTCGATATTATTGAAGAAAAGAAGAGTATCCGCTGTTTTTGCAAGTTCATCCTTGCGATATATAGTATAAGGGCTTCCTTTCGAAATTGCAATTTTTTCATTTAAAATATCAACATTCGTAATCATCGTCTGTCGTTCCATATACTCTTTTAAATCTTGTTTTAACAAATATTGTACTTTTTTACTACTTGCTCCCATCATCGCTAAATAATAAGCACTATAATAGGTGTTAGCATTGGTTTTTAAAGTAAAATTATTTGTATCTAAAACAACTCCCGCTAAAATTAAAGTAGCATAATAAGGATCAAGAGTAATTTGGTAACTTTCTAATAAATTTGTAACCATTTCACAAGTACTTGATACTTCATTATCGATAATACGTAAAGAGGATTCGATAGAAGTTGCCCCAGTATCATGGTGATCAAAAATAATAATTTGATCTTCCAAAAAAAAATCTAATACTTTCGAACTCTGAATCAAATCTGTTTTATTCGTATCAAGAATTAATAATAAGTTTCTTTTCTGCCGAATATATAAATTGTCTTCGACTTTATCACTAGTAAGAATATTGATGCATCCATCTAACTCTTGCAATACCTTAGCAACACCAAGCTCATGCCTTTTATCATCAATAATGAGATAACAATTTTTATGTAAACGGGAAAGCAAAAAATACATACCAAGAGAACTACCAAGCGCATCTAAATCTAAATCCTTATGAGACATAATAAAAATGCTTTTCGCTTGTCGAAGATGTTTTTTAATTTCTTTTTTCTTATCTACTATCTTCATAATTGCCTCCTTTTCATTCATATATATTATATAATATTTTTTTATAATAATCAAAAAAAGTAAATGATCAACTCATCTACTTTGTATAAGGTAATAAGGCAATCGCTCTAGCTCTTTTAATTTGTTCTGCAATATAACGTTGATGACGAGCACAGTTTCCTGTAACACGTCTTGGAACTATTTTACCTTTTTCATTGATATATTTTTTTAAGATATCAACATCTTTATAATTGATTTGTTTTCCAGTACACATTAAACATACTTTTTTCTTCTTACGATAAAATTCGGCCATCTTTTTCCCTCCTTTTTAAAATGGTAAATCATCATCACTAATTTCAATGCTAGCACCAAAATCAGCATAGGGATTACTTGAGACATCAGTACCGCTTTGGTTATTTGTACTTCCAGAATCACTAGGAAAATCATATGGGGTAGGCTCTTGAGTAGGAGCAGAAAAATTATTTGTAGATGTACTATTGTTGTTATTTGAAGCTCCCTTTGGGGTTAAAAACTCAACATTATCAGCTACAACTTCGGTAACATATCTTCTTTGACCATTTTGATCATCATAGCTACGTACTTGTATTCTTCCTTCTACTGCAACCTGTGTTCCTTGATGAACATATTTTTTTACATTCTCTGCTTGTTTTCTCCAGACAACACAGTTAATAAAGTCTGCTTCTCTTTCTCCTGATTGATTCGTAAAATTACGGTTGACTGCCAAAGTAAAGGTTGCAACCGCAGTATTATTTCCAGTATAACGAAGCTCTGGATCTCTTGTTAGTCTCCCTATTAAAAATACTTTATTCATAGTTACCTCTTTTCTTAATCATCAACACGAACGATTAAATGACGCAATAAGTTTTCATTGATACGAGCTAGACGATCAAATTCCTTTGTAGCTTCAGGTTCAGCTTCTACTACAAATAAGAAATAATAACCATTCTTGTATTTCTTAATTTCATAAGCTAACTCTCTTTGACCCATTGCTTTTTCTTCTACAATTTTAGCTTTGTGATCCGTTAAAACCTTCTTTAGATTATCAGCTTCCTTTTTAATTGCTGCCTCCTCTAAATCTGGTTTTACGATAAACATAATTTCATACTTGTTCATCTTTCCACCTCCTTCTGGCCATAAGACCTATTTCTAGGTAAGGAGTATTTCAAATACTCGTTGCTAGTATAACAAATAATTGCTAAAAAGTCTACTATTTTTTGGTACCCTTTTAACCGATTGATACAATATCTATGTCTTTGTTACTTAGATACATTAAAACGAAAATGACAAATATCTCCATCTTGCATAATATAATCTTTTCCTTCCAACCGAGCCTTACCTGCCTCTTTGACTTTTAATTCACTACCACAATCAATCAAATCTTGATAAGAAATAACTTCCGCTTTAATAAATCCCTTTTCAAAATCCGTATGAATAATCCCAGCACATTGCTTTGCATTCATTCCTTTCTGAAAAGTCCAAGCTCGAACCTCATCTTTTCCTACCGTAAAATAAGTAGCAAGTCCTAACAAATCATACGTAGCTTTTACTAAAGCATCAAGTCCAGAACAAGAAAGCCCCAAGGCTTCTAACATTTCTTTTTTATCCTCATCATCTAGTTCACTTAACTCTTCTTCTACTTTAGCACATAAAACAATAACAGAGGATTTTTCTTTTTGAGCATATTTCTTTACTTCTTGCACATAATGATTATCTTCCTTTCCAAGATCACTTTCTTCAATATTCGCTAAATAAATCATCGGCTTCATGGTTAAAAATTGATAAGACTTTAAAGCTTTTTTCTCTTCTTCACTAAATTCTACCAATCGTAAAGGAGTATTTTTTTCCAAAGATTCTTTGGCTTTTTCTAATGCTTCTAATTCTAATAAATCGTTTTTATCTTTTGTCGTCCTTGCTTTTTTAGAAATTCTCTCTAATCGATTCTGAATCACTTCCAAATCACTAATCGAAAGCTCCAAATTAATCGTTTCTATATCACGAATAGGATCAACATTACCATCAACATGAATAATATTACCTTTCTCAAAACAACGCACAACTTCCACAATTGCATCCGTTTCTCGAATATGAGCAAGAAATTTATTTCCTAATCCTTCCCCTTTACTAGCACCCTTAACAAGACCAGCAATATCTGTAAATTCATAACTAGTCGGAATCACTCTTTCTGGTTGATACATGGAAGCTAAACGTTCTAATCTTTCATCTTTTACATTCACAACCCCAACATTAGGATCAATGGTAGCAAAAGGATAATTCTCAGCTAATATATGTTGATTCGTAATTGCATTAAATAAAGTACTTTTCCCTACATTTGGTAATCCTACAATTCCCGCTTTTAAACTCATAATAACACCTCTTTTAAACAGTTATATTATAACGCATTCCCAAATGAAGATCAATTTCGTTTTTATATCACAACAAAAAAGCTCATCCGATCATTTGATGAACTTAACTTCAAAAGAAACCTGCTATAAAGAAGGAAGCACTCCTGGTCCAAGTGGTAAACCTATCAAATACCAACAAACCGTTAAGAAAATCCAAGTAAAGGCAATCACACCAAAGTAGGGTATTACATAACCAATACTTTCCCGAATAGAAATTGGCTTTTTCTTATCTTGATTATAAATATTAAGATATCCTATATAAATGGCAAACCCAGCTAAAAGAGGTGTAATTCCAGCCGTAATAGAAGTTCCAACTCTTAAAATAAATTGGGCAAATTGAGGTGATAAGTTAGATTGCATAAAAGCCGGAACGACCACAGGAGAAAAAATTTCCCATTTGGCAGTAGGAGTTGTAATAAACAAATTCGCAATTCCAATAATAATAATAGTAAAAATAATTAAAGGAATACCAGTAAAATTAAGACTGCCTAATAAGTTAGCTAATAAGCAACCAATAACAGTACCAATATTAGTTTGTTTAAACACCGAAATAAATTGACTAACGACAAATAACAATATTAACATTTCACCCATTGGAAGAAAAGTCTCTTTACATCCCTGAATAAGTTCTTTGTCATTCTTAATTGTCTTTGCCCCAATTCCATAAGCAAGGCCCATACCACAAAACAATAAAGACATCATATAAGTAAAACCATCTTGAAAATAAGAATTACTACCAAATAACTGTCCCAAATAAGTATCCTCATTCATATCAAGTAACATTCCGGACATAGGAAGATTAGGTATCAACATATATATAAACAAAAGAATAATAACAATACCTGTAATATAAGCAAACTTTAAACCTCTTTTTTCTCGTTTTTCCTTTTCGATCTTCATCTGCTCTAATTCTTCTTCATCTATAATTTGTAACTCTTCCGTTTTAGCAGTTTCTTCTTTTTCTTTCATTTTACCAATTCGGGGAGCAATAATTTTTTCAATAACGATAGTACCAATCAATGGTAGCAAGAAAGAAAAAGCAATAATAATGAACAAGTTAGATGTTAAACTAATATGAGTTGAATCATCAATCAAACGAGCAGCAGACGTTGTATAAGGAATTAAATTAACATCTAAAGATCCAACAAATAAGGATACGCCATATCCAAAACTAACCCCACAAAAAGCAGTAATAATTCCTAAAAAAGGATGCCTATTATTATATTGATATATCATAGCAGCCAACGGAATTAATAAAACATAACCAACTTCATTAATTAAAGAAGAAATAGTCGCTAAAAACAAAACAATAAAAGTTAGTACTCTTTTATCAATTTTACTTAATTTTCTCTTACAAAAAGTATCAAGAAAACCAGTTGCAGTTGCAACACTAACTCCAATTAAAGTAATAATTAACATTCCAAGAGGAGCAAAACTAAGAAAATCTCGAAGAGCATTACTAAAAATATATTTCATGCCATCAAAACTTAGCATATTATTAACAGTAACTAAGGTTGAATTCAACTTATAAGTTTGAGTATTTATTTCACTATAAGTTCCTTGCATCTGTAGACCGGATAAAATAGCACTAAGAATAATAACAAAAATGGTTAACAACAAAAAAACGGTAATAGGATGAAAATAAAATTTTTTCAATTTTAATTTTTTCTTTTCCTTCATATTATACCTCTTTCATCAACACTTTTTTTATTTTTTTATTAAATTCAATTCGAGGAATAAAAATCATTCGACCACAACCACAGCATTTAATTTTAATATCTGCCCCTAACCGAATAATTTCCCATTCGTTACTACCACAAGGATGCTTTTTTTTCATAATAACATGGCTTCCAAGCGTATATTCTTTATTTTCCATGATGCACCTCTATCTGTGGATAAGGAATTTCAATTCCTGCTTCATCCAATGCTAACTTTAAATCTTTTCTCATTTTTCTTTCGATTTCAAAATCTTTTGTAGCTTTTACTTTACCAGCAATTCGATAAACAACTGCCGAATCATCTAAATTTTCAATTCCCCATAATTCGATAGGTCCTTTTAAATCAGAATAAGTTTGATTCATTTTTTCTATTGTTTGATGAATAACTTTTTCTACTTGCTCTAAGTCTGCTTCATAACTGACTGACAAATCAATTAAAGCAAGAGAAGCATGATGACTATAATTGATGATTTCGTTAATAGAATGATTTGAAATAGTCATTTCAGCTCCTTTATAATCACGAATTCGAGTCGTCCGAAGGCCAATCGAAATCACATCCCCTCGAAAGCCATTAATCGAAACATTATCTCCTACTTCAAAAGCTTCTTCAATTAAAATAGAAATACCAGCCAAAAAATCTTTAGCAATATCTTGAAAAGCAAGAGATAAAACAGCTACTCCAATTCCAAGTCCTGCAAAAAGACTAGTAACATTAATATGATAAGCCGTAAGCACAAACAAAAAAGTAATTATAATGATAAGATATTTAATAATATTATTAATAATACTTTTTGAAGTCTCAATTCTTTTCTTATTTTTAGTACTCATTTGTTTCTTTACTAAAGCTTGATTAATTAAATGAGTTATCACTTGATAAATGATATAAGCAGCTGCTATATAAATAATTGGTTTTAAAACATACTGAAAAATCTCAGTTTCAAAAAACTCGGTCAAAATATTACATCACACCTTTACTGATCTAAATTCATAATTTCAAGAATTCTAGTTAAATCATTTGCATTTGTAAATTTAATTTCAATTTTATTATTTTTAATTTTTACTTTTGTTCCCAATTTTTCACAAAGATTATCCGCTACATAATCATATTCATTATGCTCTTTTTTTGTTTTTGATATTTCCTTTTTACGATGATATTCCAAAGGAGAAGAAGTTAATTCTTCTAATTTTCGAACACTAAGGCCATCATTTACAACCTTATCAGCCAATTCCAAAATCTGCTTTTTATCGTTTAATTTACTTAAAATACGAGCATGGCCCATGGTTAACTGACCTGTTGTAATATAATCTTTTACTTCTTCTGGAAGTTGTAAAAGACCTAACATATTCGTAACATGACTACGACTCTTTCCTACTTTCTTTGCTAGTTCTTCTTGGGTTAAATGAAGAGATTCTTGTAATTTTTGATAAGCGGTCGCTTCCTCTAAAGCAGACAAATCCTCTCTTTGTAAGTTCTCAAGAAGAGCAATTTCCATCATCTCTTCATCGGTAAAGTTTTTAACAATCGCCGGTATTGTTTCTAAACCAGCCATCCGACTTGCTTTTACTCTACGTTCTCCAGCAATGATCTCATATCCTTTTACACTTTTTTTCGCAATAATAGGTTGAAAAACGCCATGTTTTTTAATTGAATCTGCAAGTTCTTGTAAAGATTCTTCCTCAAAATTTTTACGAGGTTGATAAGGATTACTACGTAGCTCATCCAATTTAAGATTAACAATACTCTCTTTTGGCGTACTATCAATAATTCGCTCTTCTACTTGACTAATATCCATCTGTTCACTACTGAACAATTCTTCTAATCCTTTTCCCAACGCTCTTCTTTTAGTTTCCATTTTGTTCAATCACTTCCTTTGCTAGATTTAAATAAGCCTCTGCCCCTTTACTTTTTGGATCATAAACAATAATTGGTTCTCCATGACTTGGCGCTTCTGTTAAACGAATTAACCGAGGGATAATGGTATTATAAACCTTTTCTTTGAAAAATTTGCGTATATCATCAACCACTTCAAATCCCAAGTTTGTTCTTGAATCTAACATAGTTAAGAGTACTCCTTCAATATCTAAGTTTGGATTTAATTGCTTTTGAGCTAACCGAATGGTATTCAAAAGTTGCATAATTCCCTCTAAAGCAAAAAATTCACATTGAACAGGAATAATAACAGAATCACTTGCTGTTAAAGCATTCGTGGTAATAAGGCCTAACGAAGGAGGACAATCAATGATAATAAAATCAAATTTATCTTTGATTAATGCCAGATGTTGTTTTAATTGAGCACCTTTTACAAAGCTAGGATCTGTTTGACTTTTCTCCATTAATTCAATATCAAGTCCAGCTAAATTGATCGTAGCCGGCAAAACATAAAGTTGTTTATATTTCGTCTTAACCATAGCATCAAGAATATTACACTTGTTGGTCAAAACATCATAAACACTTCTTTCAATATCTCCTTTATTAATTCCAACACCAGTAGTCGTATTTCCTTGCGGATCAAGATCGATCAACAAAACCCTTTTTCCAAAAAAAGCTAGTGAAGCTGAAAGGTTAATACTAGTAGTTGTCTTTCCTACTCCGCCTTTTTGATTCACTAATGAAATAACCTTTCCCATATTTATCACTCTCTTCTTTTTCCATCTAGTACTCTTATTTATTGTATCAAAAATAAAAAGAGTTGAAAACCATTTTAGCAAAAAAAGTAGATTTCTCTACTTCTTAACTTTCTTTTTCCTTGGTAATTTTGATTACAATTTGATAATTCTTTTCAAAGTCCATCTCTTCAATATCTACTTTGAAACCACTCGCTTCGATATCTTTTACAGTATTACGAATTAATTCGATAGATTCATTTAAATCATAATGAGGTTTTGCCTCCACAGTTTGTTGTTTGATACCTTCCAATTTCTGAACATCGTCCGCAAAAATAGGATTATGAGCGAAAGGATTACTATAAGTATCCAAATAAGGTATTTTGTCTTCTTCTTTTGATGATGGAGCTGTTAAACTAGAATCAACAACAGGAGGAGTTTTTCCAACTCCAGCAAGAAGAGTGTCCATAGAAGTAGGAGTCGATGATTCCATTTCCTTTTTCGAAGGAGTAAAATCATCTGCCGTAATTCCTGGGGTAGGAATAATATTTGCATTAATATTACTGCCTTCTTGGTTATTTGGTTTATTCTCTTGTCTTTCTTCCTCTTTATCATCTAATGGTTGAAAGAAACGAAAAGTAGATGGAGAAGGATCACTTGATGAAGAGGTTGATGAATTATCATCAGAAGATTTTGATTCCGTCGTTCCTTTTAATAAATCATCAGTATTAACGTTTTTCGGAATACTTTGAGGAATATCTTGAGCCGTTGCCTTCATCTCATCTAAATTAATAGGCATACTAGCAGTGCTTGTCAAATCACTATCAATAGTCTTCGGTACATCTTCACCATAATCAATAAATTTTGGAGGAGTACTATAATCAATTCCAACACTTTGATTGAACTCTGAAGAAGTAGAAGCTGGGATAGAAGTTGTAGAAGTATTCGAAGAAGATACTTTCGTTTCTGGTTCATTTACCGGTACTGCCTTTGTTTTTAATAATTGCTCCATTTCTTCTGTTGAAACGGTTGGCTTTTGATTAATCTTCTCTTCCAATTCCCGAACAGTCATTTTTTTATCAATAATTTCCTTTAGCAATTCTTTTTGCTTTTCTTTATCTGGAACACTAAGAAGAGCTCTAGCATGTCTTTCTGAAATTTGATCTTTTAATAAAGCATCTTGCACTTCTTCTGGTAAAGATAATAATCGAAGTTTATTCGCAACTGCACTTTGACTTTTTCCCATTGTCTTAGCAAGTTCTTCTTGAGTCATCTGATCAAGTTCCAAAATCTTTTGATAAGTTCTTGCTTCTTCAATAGGATTCAAATTTTTCCTTTGTAAATTTTCAAGTAAAGCTACCTTACTACTTTCTTTATCATCTAAATTACGAACAATCGCTGGAATTTTCGTAAGACCAGCTAATGCAGAAGCCTTATATCGACGCTCTCCAGCAATAATTTCATATTTATTTCCAATATTTCGAACAATAATTGGTTGAATTACTCCATGCTCCTTAATAGAAACAGCTAATTCTTTCAACGATTTCTCATCAAAAACCTGTCTTGGCTGAAAACGATTTGGAATAATATCATCTAAATATAAATATACAACTTCATTTTCATTATTTTGCATTTTAATCCCTCACTTTTTATTCTTCACACGAATCCTATGTTACCATTATAGCATCAAAAAAAAGGAAAATCTACTATTTTCCAAAAAAGTGTTTTCATAAATGTAACAGTTCAGACTTAGACACTGAAAAAGAAGAGTAATTTCAAAGTTGCTCTTTTATTATGAAAATAATATTTGTTTATTAAATATAGCTTTGATAGATTCAAAAGGATTTATTCCTCTTTTTATAGAGGTCTTTATTATCGATAGAGTATTTACATAATGTTTCGCTGCTTCCATACTTCTAAATCCACCTGATATTTTTGTTTTAGTTTTAAACATTCTTAAATCTTGCTCACTTAAATTATTATCAAATGGTACTTCAAAATCTTTTATAAAGTATAAATGATTACTTTTGTACTTCTTTAATCTTCTGTATAGTTTGTTTGCTTTCTCTTTATAGTAACTGGATTTTATTAATTTGTTTTCCTCCTTTGCTAATTCTAAAAGACTATCAAATTCTTTTTCATATTCTTTTATCTTATCCTTATCAAATTTTTTTAATCCAAAACTAATAGCTATTTTTTTAGTATTATTCATCCTAAAAATAAATTCTTTCAACTTTGTTGCCCAAGTTATATTTTTTATATTTTGAATCAGTTCCTCTAAGTATCTTCCTACATGAATATTACATTCATAATTTTCTATTCCATATCTTTGTAATGTAGTATCATGATCTCCCATAATACCACCACAAAAACGGGTAAGGATATTATCCTCTTGAATAGGGCTATGTCCCTTATTTTTATGTGCTTTATAAATAACAGTATTTTCATTACTATAATTTCTCACATACATATTCTTCTCATTAAACTTAGTTCCCGTTTCGTCGGTATAGGTGTACTTACTATCAAGTATATCCTTTTCTAAGATTTCTAGTGTAGGGATACATTTATGACTAAACTCATAAAAAATATTTACAAGATTTCCTTTTGATATTCGAATTACTCCATCTGTTATTACATTAAAGAAATAGTCAATCTATCATATGATATAACATTATAAACACCTAATTCAATGGAAAGTGCTTTTATACTGTTATCATAAGTAACATCAGTATAGAACTCTTTTGGAAGAGTATCTTTTGCATTTTCTTCATATCTAAATACATGTTTTTCAACATAAGGCTTTATTTCTATTCCTAGTTTATATTTTATTATATTTTCTTTTGATGCCTTGCCTTTTATAGTATGAGAAAATTCTCTTACTTCCACTTTTTTCTTTTCAATTAATTTTTCAACAGTTTCTTTATTTAATGAATGGCCAATATGTCCATATTGTCCCCCTGATTTCTTTATGCTCTTGATTCTATAATTGTATATGTTAGAGCCTGTCTTCTTTTTAGGAGTAGTCATATTAGTGGATGATGGTTTCGAAGAATTAGAACTATTTTTATTATTTTTGTTTTTTAATCTGTCTATTTCTTCTAATAATTGTGTAATTTTTTCATCTTTTTCTTGGATAATTTTATTTAATTTCTTTATTTCTAAATTGAGGTTATAAATAATTAGTGATTGTTCATTTATTTTTTGTAATGATGCGTCTAATTTTTTAGAAATTTCTTCCAATTGCTTAAACATATCTGTCATATATCCTTTACCCATTTAAATCACTATCCTCTATAGATTATAGTATTACAATAAATCATTTATAAATCAATAGTTTTGAAGCGATTTCTTAAATCTGTGGATAAAGTAAAAATAAGAGTCCATAAAACCCTTATTTTTCAATACCTATTTTATTCAATTGTGCATAATTTTTTGTTTAAGATCTGAACTGTTACTCATAAATAAATTTACGACTTAATGACAACTAGAAGAGCCTGACAAATAATTAGAAGAACAATATTCATCATTAGAAAGCTCAACAATAATAGCAGAAGAAGCAAGCTCTAGATTTGAAAACCCACCGCCAAAACAATAGGTACGAATATTGCCAGTTCCATAGATACAGCGTCCATCATGATCATAGAACCAAGAATCATTTGCTTCTAATATTTTTCGATTTTCTTCTTCTAAACCTTCGCCACTTTCCATGCAATATTCTTGATCTGTTACAAAACAGACATATGTTTTTGTAATAGTAAAATCCTCTACTTCATGCTTTAAATACGTAGTCCGATGTAAAGAACTAGGATCTGTTACATAATCGATTTCAGCAATAGAATCACCATTATACAAATCTTCTGTCCCATACCGATAAATGGTTCCTGTTCCACTAAAACTATTTTTTTCATCTGAAGAACCACATCCAGTTAACACAAACACAAATAACACAATAACAAAACCATAAAAAATACGCTTTTTCATCAAAATCCTCCACCTAATATCTTACTCTTTTACAATATACCATATAATAAAACATTTTACTATATACTATTATATTATGCTTCATTTTTTTTAATCATTAAAATAGTACGTTTACTTTCTTCTTTTGGCAATAAAAAGGAAATTTTCTTCTCTAAAGTCCAATGCTTTTTCTGCAAAAGATCAGAAGAAAGATCTAATTCTTCTTCAACATTTCCTTTCATCGCTAAAAATACTCCATTTTTTTGAACCAGAGGCATACACCAACCTAACAATTTAGGCAAGGAAGCGACTGCCCGGGCCGTAACAATATCAAATTTTCGATTCTGTCTAGCCAAATCCTCCGCCCGAACATGAACTGCTTCAATTCCAACAAGACCTAACGCTTCTACCACTTCATTTAAATAGTTAATTCTTTTTTGTAAAGCATCAATTAAAGTAACTTTTAAATTTGGAAAAAAGATTTTTAAAACAATTCCCGGAAATCCCGCTCCACTTCCTACATCACAAAGACTAAGATCTCCTTCAAAAGAATAAGCTTTCACCAAAGTTAAGCTATCATAAAAATGCTTTAAATATACTTCTTCTTTTTCAACAATACGCGTTAAGTTCATTTGTTTATTTGTTTTTATTAATATTTCATAAAACTGTTCCAACTGATGCATCTTCTCATCTGTTACAGAAATTCCTAAACGTTCTAATTCTTTTTTAAATTCTTCTTCGGTCATATTAATCACCTCTTCTTTTTAAAAAGACAGATAAAATAGCAATATCACTAGGATTTACTCCACTGATTCGACTCGCTTGTCCTAAAGTAAGAGGACGAACTTCTTCTAACTTTTGCCTTGCTTCAGAAGCTAAATTAGAAATAAGAGTATAATCAATATCAAGTGGAATCTTTTTATTTTCTAAAGATAACATCTTTTCCGCTTCTTTCTCTGCTTTTTTAATATACCCCTCATATTGAATTTTAATCTCAACTTCTTCTAAAACTTCTTTTTCATAAGGCAATTCTACAAAAGAAGCCAAATCTTCTATTTTTATTTCTGGTCTTTTTAAAAGATCATAAAGACAAATACTATCTTTTAAAGGAGTCGTATTTAATTCCATTAAAATCTCATTTACTTTCTTAGTAGGAGTAATCCTAGTCTGCTGTAAAAATTGTATTAATTCCGTAATTTTTTCCTTTTTTGTAATAAATTTATGATAAATATCCGAAGAAATTAATCCTACCTGATACCCATATTCTCTCAATCTTAAATCAGCATTGTCATTTCTTAATAAAAGACGATACTCTGCGCGAGAAGTTAATAATCGATAAGGATCTCTTACTCCTTTTGTTACTAAATCATCAATTAAAACGCCAATATAAGCTTCGTTTCTTTTTAAAATAAGAGGTTCTCTTTTCTCAAGTTTTAAACAAGCATTAATTCCTGCCATTAAACCTTGTCCTGCCGCTTCTTCATAACCACTTGTACCATTAATCTGTCCTGCTGTATATAATCCTTCCACTAATTTCGTTTCTAAGGTTGGCTGAATCTGCTTGGAATCAATTGCATCATATTCAATCGCATAAGCATAACGTAAAATTTTAGCGTTTTCTAATCCTTGTAAACTATGAACCATCTCTTCTTGAACATATTCTGGCATACTCGTAGAAAAACCTTGCAAATAAATATCATCATAAGATAAACTCTCTGGCTCTAAAAATAACTGATGTCTCTCTTTTTCTGCAAAACGAACCACTTTATCTTCAATCGAAGGACAATATCTTGGTCCAATTCCCTCAACATATCCTCCATACATACTAGATTCATTTAAATGTTCTTTAATAATATGATGCGTTTGTTGATTAGTATAAATCAAATGACAAGGAATCTGATACTGATAAGCCAAAGCTGTTTTATTATCGAAAGAAAACGTGATATCTTCCTTACTTCCTTCTTCTAAAGCTGTTTTAGAAAAATCAATACTACTCTTCTCAATTCTAGGTGGCGTTCCTGTTTTTAGTCGTTTAATCGTAAAGCCAAGATCTCTTAAACGATCACTTAAAAACTTACTTGCTTTTTCTCCATGAGGCCCTTCTTGTTTTTTACTACTACCAATTAATATAGAAGCCTTCAAATAAGTACCAGTTGTTAAAATGACGGCCTTTCCTGCTACTTTCACTCCATCTTCTAAAATAACACCATGAATCGTATGATCTTCTACGATTAAATCTTCTACCATCGCTTCCCGAATCGTAAGGTTTTTTTGTCCAAAAAGTGTTTTTTTCATCTCTTCTTTATAGATTACCTTATCTGCTTGAGCCCTTAAAGCTTGAACAGCAGGACCCTTTTTCGTATTTAATAACTTCATCTGTAAAGAACTTTTATCCGTATTCTTCGCCATTTCTCCGCCCAAAGCATCGATCTCACGCACAACAATTCCTTTCGCTGGTCCTCCAATCGAAGGATTACAAGGCATATCGGCGATATTATTTATATTTCCTGTTATTAATAAGGTTTCATGGCCCATCCGAGCACAAGCTAAACACGCTTCACAACCCGCATGACCTCCACCTACTACAATGACATCATACTTCACATTATCACTTCCTAAATCTATTTTCCAACACAAAAATTAGCAAATAAAGTATCTAAAAGTTCATCATCATAACTTTCTCCTGTAATAGAACCAAGTGAAGATAAAACGTCTTGCAAATCGATTTCAATCATATCAAGACTTCGATCTTCTTTTAATCCCCTCTTAGCTTCTTCTAAACTATTAAGAGCCTGCTCTGCTAACACAATTTGCCTTTCTGTCGTTAAAAAAGTATCTTTCTCACTAATTAAATCCAATGAAAACATCTTTTTTATTTCATCCTTTAAAGGTAAAATTCCCTCAAAAGAAGTAGTATTCGTTGAAACAACATGAGAAAAAGGAAAATCCTCTTTTTTTAATACTGGTTTTAAATCATTCTTATTTAAAACAATAATACTATTTTTATCTTTAATTTCTGATAAAATTAAGCGATCGTTTTCATTTAAAGGTTCATGAGCATTAAAAATAGCCAAAATCAAGTCAGCTTGTTTTATCATTTCAAGACTTTTTTCTACGCCAATCTTCTCCACAAGATTATCCGTATCTCGAATACCCGCCGTATCAATTAAAGAAAGTTCAATTCCATCAAAAATAATATTTCCTTCGATAATATCTCTCGTTGTGCCCTCAATATCCGTAACAATTGCTTTATCTTTTTGTAAAAAGGCATTCAAAATACTACTTTTTCCAACATTAGGTCGACCAATAATTACTGTCTTAATCCCATTCTTAATCACTTGACCTTCTCTACTTTCTTTAATTAATTGTTTTAGTTCGGGTTCTAAGCGTTCGATTTCTTTTTTTATATCTTCTTTTGTTACTTCTTCAATATCTTGATATTCTGGATAATCAATATTGACTTCAATGTTAGCGATGAAATGTTTTAAACGTTCCCGAAAACTATTTATATAATTTTTTAAATGTCCTTCTAAGGAAGACATGGCCATTTTTCTTTGCTCTTCTGTTTTACTATTAATAATATCCATAACAGCTTCCGCTTCCGTCAAATCAATTCTACCATTTAAAAAAGCTCTCTTCGTAAATTCCCCAGGTTCTGCTAATCTTGCTCCTTCCTGTTGCAATAACTCAAAAACTTTTAAGGTTGTCTCAATTCCGCCATGACAATTAATTTCCACTACATCTTCTCTCGTAAAAGTTTTAGGAGCCTTCATAAAGGATACTAATACTTCATCTATTTTTTCTTTTTTATTTATAATATAACCATAAGAAATGGTATGACTTGCTACTTTTTCTAAATCTCTTGAAAATATTTTATTCACAATAGGAATTGCCTCTGTACCACTTACTCGTATAATAGAAATAGCCCCAACACCTAATTTTGTCGCAATCGCTACAATCGTATCACTAACCTCTTCTTGCATTTTTACTATATACCTTTCCTTTCGATTCAAGAATATAAATAGCTTTCTCTCCATAAAATGCTTCATTTTCTCGTTTCGTCATAGTTGTCTTGTCAATAGAACGAAGAAATTCCTCTTTGCTACTCCAGTAAAGAAAAGCATTACCATGAATACGAACATGTTCTAAAGAATAGCTACTCTTTAAAATATCTTGTGTTAAAGTAGAAGAAAGTAAAGAAAAATTGACAACCGAAAAACTTTTAGGGTTTTCATAAATTTCTAACTGATAAGGATTATCAACCAAACGATCTCCTTCCATATACTTCATCGTTTGTAACACTTTTCTAGCATGGTTAAGATATTGATCAAAATTGTCATAATAAATTACTAATGAAACCCTAGAGCGAATATCTTTATCATAAATATGGTTACAATCAAGATACTCTTCTCTTTCCTTATATTTAACAAAGAAAGCTTTTTGTAATGTATTGCTTAAACCAAAATGATTTCTGCTAAGCCCCTTATCTTTTGATGAATCGTAAGGAGCAAAAACACATCCATCCTCTCCTACTTCAAGACTTTGTAAAAACTTTTGTTCTTTTTCTAATGCATCCATTTGCTTTAAGCAGCTACAATATTCTATAATAGAAGGTTTTTTCTCCAAACGCATTTTTGTGGAGTTAGCTTCTGCTAAACGCTTCCCTTTTAGAATCAATAAATCTTCCAATTCATTTTGTTTCATAAATTCACCTCATTAATTGCCTTTATTATAGTAAAAACTTATTTTAAAGTAAAGAAAAAAGAAGACTAATCTTCTTTTGGCTTGATAACAACTGCCCTATTTGGTTCTTCTCCTACACTTTCTGTATAAACGTATTTATTATTAGATAAAGCATTATGAACAATCCTTCTTTCATAAGAATTCATAGAATCCAGCTTTACTTCTATTTTCGTTTCTTTTACTTCTTTCGCTATTTTTCTAGCAAGCATTTCAAGATGTTTATCATTTTTTTCTTTATAATCAGAAACATCTAAGAAAAAGCGATAGTTATAATGTATTTCTTTCTGCAAAATTTGTTTTATTAAAAAAGTAAGAGCATTTAAATTCTTCCCATTTTTACCAATCAATAAAGCATCATGATTAGAATAAATTCGATAAGTTGGGATATCATGAGTCATTTGTACTTCTATTTCTGCTTGAAATCCCATATCATAAAGTAATTGTTTTAACAAAGATTTAATATAATCTTTTACTTCTCTTTTTTCTATAACTTCTATCTCTACTTTTTTACTAAAAAGAGATTTTATTTCTTCTTTCATTGTAATAATTAAATTTTCTTCCGTCTCTTGCAAATCTAAAACAGCTTTATTTTTTGTTTCTTCAAATGTTTTACCAATATAACTATGCTTTACCACGATTCTTTTCCATTCCCTTCTTTATAATAATTGATTGAACAATCGCAAATATATTTTGAACAACCCAATAAATACCAAGCGCACTAGGCATAAACAAAGCTGTAATAATAATAATAACACTCATAAAAACTGGCATCATTTTAGAAGATGCACCAGCAGACTGCATAGACTCATTAACTTTAAATGTAAATACTGTTGAAGCTCCAATTAAGACCATTAATAAAATATACATAAAAATTGTCTTGGTTCCAAAACCTACTATAGGAGAAGTTCCAAGTTGTAATCCTAAAAAGTTTTCTTCAAAAATCGCTGGAATTCGGTTGATTGCTTCCAAGAAAGCAAAGAAAAGTGGTAATTGAATAAAGGATACAAGACAACTCGTAAAAGGATTGAAATGATACTTTTGATAGACCATCATCATCTCTTGGTTCTGCTTCAACATACTTTCTTGATCCGTCTTATTAGCATATTTTTTTTGAATCCTTTGTAGTTCCGGCTGCGCTTTTTTCATCAACTCAGATTGTACAGACATCTTTTTCGTAAGTGGAAAAATAAGAAACCGAATAAGAATCGTTATAATAATGATACTAACAGCATAACTACCAATATGTTTTCCTATCCATAAAATAACAAAAGCAAGAGGCTTTACAAAAATACTGGTCCAAAGACCTTCATAACCACCAGAAGTAATGGAAAATTCTGTACATTTTGGTAAATCCTCAATCTTAACCCCATTTTCTTCATAAAGTTTTACAGTCTTTTCATTTGTTGGCTGGCATAAAATATTTTCTGTTAAAGACTGTCCTGTTTCCGGATTCTGTACTGCATTATTATCTTTATCCGTTAACGTTGTCTGACATCCTGTTAATAATAATACTAAGACACACAGAATAGCAATTTTTAATTTATGCGATTTTTTCTTTTTCATTTTCTTGCTCCTCTACTTATTTTTTCTAATAATATAAATAAACTTTCTCTCATCTGTTGATAAGAAATAGATAAACAACTTCCTCTTACCATTATAATACAATCATAACAAAAAAAATAGTCCTTTTGAAAATCTCTTAAAATGGCTCGTACCTGCCGTTTCAAACGATTTCGAACAACAGCATTACCTACTTTTTTACCTACAGATATACCAAATCGGCCATAAGAATAAGAGTTTTTAGAATAAAAAATGACAAAAAAAGGACTTTTGTTAGAAGCTGCATGATGTATCATCTCTTGAAAAACAGTATTTTCTTTTATAATATACTTTTTATTCACCAAACTTACTCCTCTCTATTGAGCAAAAAACCACTGTAAAAACAGTGGAATTTATTTTACTAATTCTTTACGACCTTTTTGTCGACGATTGGATAAAACATTGCTATTTGCATTTTTACGAGCGAAAAAACCATGCTTCTTTGCTCTTTTTCTTGTATTTGGTTGATATGTTCTCTTCATTCTCTCCACCTCCAGACATGAAATCTACATTATTATAATAAGAAGAAAAAGAATTTGTCAAGGAAATTTTGATCATCCATTTAAGTTCTAACAGATAAACCAAAAAAAGACTAAGAATTTATGTTATTATGAATTTTTCTTCCCCCTAACTTAAAAAGCCCTTCCCCACAAGCTATTTTTTATTTTTCCACAAAATTCACAGGCTGTGGAAAACAAAAATAAACATGTGCATAACAAATCTGTGGAAAATGTGGAAAACTCTATTTTTCCTTAAAATAAAACACAATTATCTGTGGAGAAAATTGTCGAAAAATTGTGGATAAAATTTTTTTCAATTTTTTCTATTCCTTTTTCCACAGTTTTAGAGTATTATAATGATGATTTATTCTTGATGTGGGGAGATGGTAGCTTGAATGTAGATATCTTATGGACAAACGTACTGAACAAAATAAAAGATGAACTATCTTCCCTAGCTTACACCACTTGGTTTAGTGATGTAAATCTTAAAGAGTTAAAAGATGGAACTGCGATTATTACAGTACCTATGTCCATCCATAAAAAACACTTAGCTGACAATTATACAGAACTAATAAAAAGTGCATTAAATGAAGTAACGGGAACAAATTTTGAATTAGAATTTCTTTTACCAGAAGAAATTACAGAAGCACCCAAAGAAAAAGAAGAGGATATAATAGAACCAGGAATTCCTCAAGCTTTAAAGCAAAAATCAAATTTAAATAGCAATTATACTTTTGAAAATTTTATAGTAGGGAATAGTAATAAATTTGCGCAAGCAGCTGCATTATCCGTAGCAGAAAATCCTGGTAAAATGTATAATCCTTTATTTATATATGGCAATAGTGGCTTAGGGAAAACTCATCTCATGCATGCAATTGGAAATTATATTGTAGAAAATTCCAATCGCCGCGTTCTCTATGTAACAAGCGATCAATTTCGCGATGATTTTGTTGGAATCAATAAAAAAGATGAAAATGGAACAAATTTTAACTATGTAGATTTCTTTAAAAACAAATATCGCAACATTGATGTATTAATTATTGATGATATTCAATTTTTAGGAGGAGCTACCCAAACGCAACAAGAATTTTTCCACACTTTTACCAATTTATATAATGATAGTAAACAAATTATTATCTCCTCAGACCGTTCGCCAAATGACTTAAAATTATTAGAAGAGCGTCTGAGAACAAGATTCTGCTGGGGCTTAACTGTAAACATTTATCCACCAGACTTTGAATTAAGAAAAGAAATATTACGAAAAAAAATTATTTCAGGAAATTTTGAAGCAGAAATTCCTGAAGATGTCATTGAATATATTGCTTCGAACATGGGAAGTGATGTAAGACAACTAGAAGGTTCTATCACAAGACTTATCGCATACTCAACAATTATGGGAGGAACAAAAATCGATTTAAACCTTGCAATTGAAGCCTTAAAAGACTTTATCAGCAAGGGAATGACTGAAAAAAACGACATTGCAAGAATCCAAAAAATCGTCGCGGAATACTTTCAAATATCAGCAGAAGATATTCGATCAAAAAAACGAAGTAGTAACATTGCATTTCCAAGACAAATAGCCATGTATCTGTGTAGAAAATTAACAAATGAATCCTTTCCTAAAATAGGAACAGAATTTGGTGGAAAAGATCATTCAACCGTAATGCATTCTGTAGAAAAAATTGAAAACGAAATAAAAATGAATAAAGATTTATATAACATTATTGAAAAATTAAAAAATGATATAAAGTGATACCTGTGAATAACTTTTTCTTATAAACATACTTTTCCACAAAGAAAAGTTAAAAAAAATGATATAATAAAAAAGAAATATGAGTTTTCCACAGTTTCCACTCTATAAATATAAATAATATTAAAGAAAGAAGGAATATAATATGAAATTTACAATTAAAAAAGAAATACTATTAGAAGCACTTAATAAAGTGTCAAAAGCAATATCCACAAAAAATGTGATACCTGTGTTAGCTGGAATAAAATTCAACTTAACCAAAAAGAAATTAACTCTAACTGCAAGTGATAATGATATTACCATTGAAACTTATATTGATTGCAATGATGAATCACTTATTAATGTAAAACAAGAAGGATGTATCATTATCCAAGGAAAATATATTCTAGATATTGTAAGAAAACTACCAGATGATTATATTAATATTGAAGTAGTAGATGAATTAAAAATTTTAATTTACACAGAAAATAGTGAATTTAATTTAAATGGTATTAGCGAAAAAGAATATCCTACCATTGAATTAAATGAAAGTAAAAATTATATTGAATTATCCCCAGAAGTATTAAAAGAAATTGTCAATCAAACTGCTTTTGCTACAAGCATTGATGAAAATAAAGCAATTTTAAATGGAATTAACTTTAATATTAGTGGTAATATTCTAGAATGTAATGCTACTGATTCTTATCGTTTGGCAAGAAAAATAGTGAAGCTAGAAAAAGCCGCAAGTGAAAATCAAAATATAGTAATACCTAGTAGAAATATTGTAGAATTCACAAGAATTATTGATGATTCCGATGAAAAAATAACAATTCATATCTTTAATAATAAAATTTTATTTAAATATCAAAATCTATCTTTCCAATCAAGATTAATTAATGGAACCTACCCAAATACTTCTAATTTACTACCAAAAGAATCCTTAGTAAAAATTCACTTTAATATTAATGAATTTTATGATGTAGTAGATAGAGTTAGCATTCTAACTTCTGATAAAGATAAAAATGTAGTAACGTTAGAATCAAATGGAAATCAAGTATTAATGAAATCATCAAGTGCTGAAATAGGTAGAGTAGAAGAAAAAATGAATGTAGAAAAAGATAATGATATGGATATTAAAATCTCCTTTAGTGCAAAATATATGATGGAAGCTTTAAAATCTTTTTCTACAAAAACAGTGGAATTATATTTTGTAGGAGAAATCAAACCAATTTTATTAAAAAGTAATGAAGATGAAAGCTTAACTCAGTTAGTATTACCAATTAGAACTTATTAAAAAGTTCTATTTTTTTCCACAATAGCCAAAATTCGACAAAATCCGACAATAAAATATAGTATACTGAGAACCAAAAACAGTTACTATCACTGTAAGGGGAGAGGAAAAATGGAAGAAAAAGCATATGAAATCAATGATGCTACATTAGCGATAATACCAGAAAAAAAGAAAGGATCTTTAATTTTAGAGGAAGAGTTTCAATATGAGAATTCAAAAAATCCACTAGAATTAATCAACTATAGTTGTAAATACTTTGGTAGTACTTACGAAGGAAGGAGAGATGGAGCAAAAGAAATTCTGTTAAGTAAATACAAATTACCTATTATGATTGAAGACAGTAGAAATTTAATTTTTTTACCAACAGAATCGCCAGAAAGCAATGATTGTGCCTGGCTTGCTCTCAATAAAATTAAGAATGTAGAGAAAATTGATAATGAGAAAGACAAAACCATAGTAGAATTTCATAATGGCCAAAGATTAGTATTAAATATCTCGTACAATTCTATGCAAAATCAAATATTACGGGCAAGTAGATTAGATTCTATTTTAAGAAATAGAAAAAATCGAGAAAAGTTATAAAAAGCTGAGATGAAAAAGTAAAGGCAAGTTTGAAAAGTTAAATGCAACCTTTAACAAAATAGGGAGGGCAGTTAGAAAAACTTTTCAGAAAAATTATAAAAAAAGCGAAGAAATTCGTTTTTTTCGTGATTAAATATCGTATCTATGATATAATAAGTTTGCGTGTATAGGAGTACTAAAACAGGGTTAAGGTGATAATATGGAAGTTTTTTTAAGGAAAAAATGATAATATCAAAATTAAATCTAACAAATTTTAGAAATTACTCGAAATTAAATATAGGATTAAGTCCGCATATGAATATTTTTATAGGGAACAATGCAGCTGGTAAAACAAATATTTTAGAAGCTATTTCCATATTAGCTTTGACGAAATCATATCGAAATGGTCAAGAATCCAATTTAATTCAAGATCAAAAGAAGAAAGCTAAAATAAAAGGAACTATCAAGGATCATCATCAATATAAAGAACTAGCAATTGAAATTGCCGAAAATGAAAAACAAGTCAAGGTAAATGGAAAAATTATTCATCGAATTGCTGATTATATAAAAAATTTTCATGTGATTGTATTTACTCCTGATGATTTAGAAATCATAAAAGGATCTCCCAGTGTTCGCCGTAATCTATTAAATATGGAATTAAGCCAAATATCTCAAAAATATTTAGTAACTTCAAACGAATATAATAAAATTTTAAAAACGCGCAATGAATATCTTAAAATTCTATTTTCAAATCATATTGCCGATAAGACATATCTTGATATTTTAACAGATCAACTAATCGAGAAAGCAATTTATATTTATCAAGAAAGGGAAAAATATTTGGATAAAATAGAAAGAAATCTTAATTCTATTTTTTTAAACATTACAAAAGAAGGAGCTTTACAACTAAAATATGTTCCAAATATTGAAATAGAATCTTTTGAAACAGAAAAATTAAGAGAGCAATTAAAGAAGAGTTTTAAAAAGAATTATCAACGAGAGCTTCATGTAGGAATGACTTTAATAGGACCTCATAGAGATGATTTTCTCTTTTTTCTTCAAAAGAAAGATATGAAAATTTATGCTTCTCAAGGTCAACAAAAAAGTGCTATTTTAGCTTATAAACTTGCGACGATTCCTATTTTTAAAGAATATAGCAATACTTCTCCAGTTTTGCTATTAGATGATATTTTTAGTGAACTAGATTTGAAAAAAAGAAATAGAGTTTTAAAATATATAGGAAAAGATATTCAAAGTATTATTACTACGACAGATTTAAAAAACATTTCAAAAAAAGTACTTTTGGAAGCAACGATATTTTCCGTTAAAAATGGAAATGTAGAAAGGAATGAAACTAATGGAAGAAAAAGTAGAAACAAAATATGATTCATCCGCAATACAAGTATTAGAAGGATTAGAAGCAGTAAGAAAAAGACCAGGAATGTATATTGGTACTACTAGTTCTAGAGGTTTACATCATTTAGTATGGGAAATTGTGGATAATGCGATTGATGAAGCCCTAGCTGGATATTGTACTCATATAGAAGTAACTATTGGAAAAGATAATAGTATTACGGTAAAAGATGATGGAAGAGGAATTCCAGTTGATATTCACCCTAAAACAGGGAAAAGTACCGTAGAAACGGTTTATACGGTCTTACATGCGGGAGGAAAATTTGGTGGAGGAGGCTATAAAGTCTCTGGAGGGCTTCATGGTGTAGGAGCAAGTGTAGTAAATGCTTTGTCAACTTGGCTAGAAGTAAAAGTCTATAAAGATGGGAAAGTATATTATCAAAAATATGTTAATGGAGGACATCCTGTAGAGCCCTTAAAGGTAATAGGGGAATGTGATGAAGATCGAACAGGAACTACAGTTACTTTTTTACCAGACAAATCAATTTTCCAAGAAACGACAGTATTTGATTATGATACCTTAAAAAATAGATTAAGAGAACTTGCCTTTTTAAATAGAGGCTTAAGAATTACTCTTTATGACGATAGAGAGGCAGGCAAAAAAGATAGTTTTTGCTATGAAGGTGGCTTAAGAGAGTATGTAGCTATGTTGAATAAGTCAAAACAACCCATTCATCCGACCATCATTGATGTAGTGGGGGAAGAGAATGATGTTTCAGTTGAAGTAGCACTCCAATATAATGAAAGTTATAATCCAAGCATTTATTCTTTTGTAAATAATATCAATACTCCAGAAGGCGGAACGCATGAAGATGGAGTTCGAATGGCATTAACTAGGATTTTAAACAAATATGCTCAAAATAGTGGTATGTTAAAAAGTAATGATGAACCTCTTACTGGAGATGATGTAAGAGAAGGATTAACGATGATTATTTCCGTAAAACACCCAAACCCACAATTTGAAGGGCAGACAAAAACAAAACTAGGAAATAGTGAGGTAAGAGGAATTGCCAATCGTATCTTTTCTAGTGCTTTTGAAAGATTTTTAATGGAACATCCAGATGAAGCGAAAGTAATTGTGGAAAAAGCAATGACTGCAAGTAGAGCAAGAGTAGCAGCTAAAAAGGCAAGAGAATTAACCCGTAGGAAAGGAGATTTAGATATTACCAATTTCTATGGAAAACTATCAGATTGCAAAAGTAAAGATGCTAGTGAATGTGAAATATTCTTAGTCGAAGGAGATTCTGCTGGCGGTTCTGCTCTTAAAGGAAGAAATAGTATGACACAAGCCATCCTTCCTTTAAGAGGAAAAATATTAAATGTAGAAAAAGCAAGATTAGATAGAGCTCTTTCGAACGAAGAAATAAGAACAATTATTACTGCTTTTGGAACCGGAATAGGGGAAGAATTTGATTTATCAAAATTACGTTATAACAAAATTATAATTATGACCGATGCTGATGTAGATGGCTCGCATATTAGAGTTTTATTATTAACTCTTTTCTATCGTTTCTTTAAGCCAATTGTGGAAGCAGGACATGTCTATGCTGCTCAACCACCACTTTTTGTTATAAAGCATGGAAAAACTATTAAGTATGTTTTAAATGAACAAGAACGTGATGAATATTTAAAAACATTATCTCCAAATACCAAATATGAGATATCTCGTATGAAAGGGTTAGGAGAGATGGATGCTGAAGAGTTAAACGAAACAACTATGGATATTAATCGCCGTGTCTTAAGACAAATTACAGTCGATGATGCCGTCGCAGCAGATGAAGTATTCTCTAAATTGATGGGAGAAGAGGTTGAACCTCGTCGTGAATTTATCGAACAAAATGCTACTTTTGTTGAGAACTTGGATGTATAGGAGGGGGATTTATGGACCGTTTAGAAACTAATAATATTGTAAAAGAAGTACAGGATTCTTTTTTGGAATATTCAATGAGTGTTATAGTAGCAAGAGCATTACCAGATTTAAGAGATGGGTTAAAACCAGTTCATAGAAGAATTCTTTACTCTATGTATGAATCAGGATATACACCAGATAAACCACATAAAAAAAGTGCTAGAATTGTGGGAGATGTTATGGGTAAATATCATCCTCATGGAGATTCTAGTATTTATGAAGCAATGGTACGTATGGCTCAAGACTTTTCATATCGTTATATGCTAGTTGATGGCCATGGAAACTTTGGTAATATTGAAGGATATGGTGCCGCTGCAATGCGTTATACTGAGTCTCGCCTTTCTAAAATTTCTTTGGAGTTATTAAAAAATATTAACAAAAATACCGTTAATTTTGTACCAAACTTTGATGAAACAGAAAAAGAACCAGAAGTTCTACCATCTCGTTTTCCGAATATCTTAGTAAATGGTACGACAGGAATTGCCGTAGGTATGGCTACCAACATTCCACCACATAATTTAGGCGAAGTCATTGATGGTTGTGTAGCTTATATTGATAATCCAGATATTGATTTAGATGGTCTAATGCAATATATTAAGGGACCTGATTTTCCAACAGGAGCAACGATTCTTGGAAATAGTGGCATAAGAAAAGCTTATGAAACTGGAAGAGGAACCATTACAATTCGGAGTAAAGCTCAAATAGAGGAAAAAAATGGAAAACAATATATCATTATTGATGAAGTTCCTTATGGAGTAAATACTTTAGAGTTAAAAAATAAAGTAGCAGAACTTGTTCATAATAAGACAATAGAAGGGATTTCAGACTACCATTCAGATTTAAAAGATGGAATTAAGATTACAATTACTTTAAAGAAGGATGCAAACGCTCAAGTAATATTAAATCAATTGTATAAACACACTGCTTTTCAAACAACTTATGGAATTATATTCTTAATGCTTGATCAAGGAGTACCAAAAACTTTAGGATTAAAAGATATTATTTCAAAATATATTGATTATCAAAAAGAGATTATTATTAGAAGAACAAAATTTGATTTAGATAATGCTGAAAAAAGAGTACATATTTTAGAAGGATTAAAAATAGCTTTAGATCATATTGAAGAAGTAATTAAATTAATTAGAGGCTCTAAGTCAGATGAAGAAGCAAGAAAAGGGTTAATGAATCATTTTGGATTAAGCGAGATTCAAGCAAATTCTATTTTGGAAATGAGATTGCGTCGTTTAACGGGCTTAGAACGAGAAAAAATAGAAAATGAACTAAATGAGTTACTAAAATTAATCGAAGAATTAAAAGCCATTTTAGCTAGTGAAAAACGAATATTAGAAGTTATTAAGACCGAACTACTAGAAATTAAAACTAAATTTGCAGATGAGCGTCGCACGAATATAGATATGACAGCTATCGAATATATTGAAGATGAATCTTTGATTCCAGTGGAAGATATTATTGTAACCTTAACAAATAAAGGATATATTAAAAGAGTGCGTTCAGATACTTATCGAGCCCAAAATAGGGGAGGAGTTGGAATTAAAGGAATGACTACCAATGAAGAAGACTTTGTAGAACAAGTTATTTCTATGAAAACACATGATTATATCTTATTCTTCTCTAACAGAGGTAAAGTATATCGTTTAAAAGGATACGAAATACCAGAATATGGAAGGCAATCTAAAGGTTTACCAGTAGTTAATTTATTATCCTTAGAAAAGAATGAGAACATTAGTTCGATGATAGAGTTAAAAAGCAATGATGAAAGTTGTAAATATTTGTTGTTTGCTACTCAAAAAGGATTAGTAAAGAGAACTGAAATAACTGAGTTTGATAATATTCGTAAAAGTGGAAAAATTGCTATTATTTTAAAAGAAAATGATCAATTAATTGCTGTTAGAAAAACCACAGGAAATGATGAAGTGGTAATTGGTGCCGACAATGGAAGAATGGTAAGATTTAATGAAAATGAAATTCGCTCTATGGGAAGAGGAACTTCCGGAGTGAAAGGAATCGATCTAGAAGATAGTAAAGTTATCGGTTGTGAAGTTATCAATCCAGGACAACAAATATTAATTGTAACAGAAAATGGATATGGTAAAAAAACTTATATTGATGAATATCGGTTAACACATAGAGGAAGCAAAGGAGTAAAAGCATTAAATATTACCGAGAAAAACGGAAATATGGTTGCTTTGAAGTACATTAATCCAGAATATATAGAAAAATTAGATATTATGATCATCACAAACAATGGAATTATTATGAGAATGCCATTAGATCAAATTTCTACCTTAAAAAGAGCTACACAAGGAACTCGTTTAATACATTTAAAAGATGAGCAAAAAGTTGCTACTGTGGCAATTGTAGAAAAAGAAGAGTCCGAAGAAGGAAATATATCAGCGGAAGTGTAGAGAATGAATTAATTCAAAACAATGTTTCACGTGAAACATTGTTTTTTTTTGATAGTCTGTTCAATGTTTCACGTGAAACATAGCATAATTTCCTTATTTTATAAGGAATTGATAAAAACAGGATAACTAGTTCTATGAATAAAAGAGAGAAAGGTGGGAATAGAGAAAAACAATTTTTTTCAAAATAAAGGTATAGAATTATTTCCTAGAAAATAATCCAAACACAGGAAGAGATCAATGTTTCACGTGAAACATAGCATAATTTCCTTATTTTATAAGGAATTGATAAAATAAAAATATCTAGTTTTAAGAATAAAAGAAAGGAAAAAATTAAAAAGATAATCTCGCTTTATTAAAATAAAGGTATAGAATTATTTCCCGGGAAATAAATTAAGCACAGAAAAAGATCAATGTTTCACGTGAAACATAGCATAATTTCCTTATTTTATAAGGAAAACGTGAAATCAGAAACTTGGAAATTTTAACTAGCTGTTTTTTGACTCGATAAAAACACTTGAAAAAATATAAAAAAAAAGGTAATATAAATACGTGCAATAAGTAAATGTGGAATCAGGTCAGGATGGAAACATAGCAGCCTTAACATAATTTACTTATGTGCACTTTTTTTGATCTTGAATTACTATAAAAGGAATGTGATAAAATGATAAATAATTATATGAATATAGCAATCAATGAAGCTAAAAAAGCTTATCAAAAAGGTGAGGTTCCAGTGGGAGCGGTAATCATAAAAGAAGGAAAAATAATTGCCAAAGCTCATAATCAAAAAGAATCCAAAAATAGCGTCCTTGCTCATGCAGAAATCATTGCTATAAAAAAAGCTTCTAAAAAACTAAAAAATTGGCGTTTAAACGATTGCGAAATTTATATTACTTTAGAACCCTGCCCTATGTGTGCCAGTGCAATACAACAGGCTAGAATTAAAAAGGTTTATTATGGATGTGAAATTAGTGAGTCCGAAAACTCTAAAATAATAAATCGGATTTTTTCTACAACCAATCGTAATCAAAAAATTGATAAAGTAGAAAATATAAAAAATGAAAAATGTAAAAAAATAATACAAACTTTTTTTCAGGAAAAGCGCAATAAAACAAACGTTCGATAAACAAAAGAATTTTGATTGGAAATATAAGAAAATATGCTATAATAGAAATTGACAGGAAGTGATATCGTGTACCAAGCTTTATATAGAAAATACCGTCCTAAAAAATTCAGTGAAGTAGTAGGACAAAATTCTGTAATAACAGTTTTAAAAAATACAGTAAGAACAAAACATATTGGACATGCTTACCTGTTTTCAGGACCAAGAGGTACAGGGAAAACAACGATCGCCAAAATTTTTGCAAGAGCTGTAAATTGCTTAGAAACAACAGATGGAGAAATTTGCGAAAAATGTAAAAACTGTCAGATTTCTTCTTCTCCAGAATGTATGGACATTATAGAAATTGATGCTGCATCTAATAATGGCGTAGATGAAATAAGAGATTTAAGAAACAAAGTAAATATCCTTCCAGCGGAGTTAAACTATAAAGTCTATATTATTGATGAAGTTCATATGCTGACAATTGGTGCTTTTAATGCATTGTTAAAAACTTTAGAAGAACCTCCACATCATGTAATCTTTATTTTAGCTACAACAGATCCTCAAAAAATACCTGCTACCATTATTTCTAGATGTCAATGCTTTCAGTTTAAGAAATTAACAGAACTAGAAATAACAGAACATTTAAAAGAAATTTCTTTGAAAGAGAATATTAAAGTAGAAGATGACGTTTTAAAAGAGATTGCAAAATCATCTGATGGAGGAATGCGAGATGCCATAGGACTGCTGGATAAAATAAGCACAATAAAAACTGAAAAAATAACAGTCGACGACTTTCTACAACTAAACGGACAAGAGAAGAAGAAAGAAATTGATG
>DVKE01000049.1 GCA_018716225.1 Candidatus Onthousia faecigallinarum
AAAACGGTATATAATGGAAGTAACAAAGTGGAAACAGGTTTTGCTTTATTTACAGCTCAAAGTTATAAAGAGGCACGAGCGATTGTAGGAGATTGGAAGGAAGGAGGAGAAATCGTGGACGAATTAGAGAAACTAAGATACAACGATGAATTTAATGCGGTTTATGATGCCGAGATCGTACAGAAGAAGTTAGAGAATTCAGCTAGGAAAGAAGGCGAAAAGCAAAAAGAAAAAGAAATTGCTCATTCCATGCTTAAGAAGAATTTTGATGTTAAAACAATCATGGACTTAGTTGGACTTAGCAAAGAAGAAATATTAAGTTTACGATAAGAAGGAAGAAAGGAATCCTTCTTTTTTGAAATTATCCTCTTACTTAAAATGGGAACTTCAAATTTTATTTAATGTAGGATCCTTTTTTCTTTACAAGTATTTTCTTTTTGGGTATAATAAAGCGACAAGGAGATGAAATTATGGAACATATTGAAATTGAAGAGAGAAGTTATCTTCAAAATATTCAAAAGACAAAAGAGGTTATTCAAAAATTAAAAGCTATGGCTAGGCATTATGAGATTTCTTTTCAAGAAGAAGATAGTCGAATGGATACTTTTAAATAATTATCATTTATTTGTGGAAGCTGGATGTCAAGAAGAAGTAGATCTTTTATTAAAACAAGCGAGTGCGAAAAAAGAAGTACTTGTCTTGGAAAGCTTATCTCGCTTTTTTAAGAAAGAAGAAAAGGGTTATCAAGATCAAGATTCCCTTTTGAAGAAGCCAGAAATTCTTGAGGTTTTCCGTGATGAAAATTTTTATACGATTAAAACAAAAATAGGAACGATTAAAGTTGCAGATGCAAAAGAATATTATTTCAAGAAAGGCTTTGTCTTCCCGAGTTGGAGTGAACAAGGGGATAGTTTGGATAGTACACTTGATTTTGTTAAAGAAAAGAAAAAGTATAAAGCGATTGTTTCCTATGCTCCGAATCCTTTTTCTGGTTTTCATACGCATGCTTATGCAAAGAAAAAGGGTAATTTAGTAGATGTAGGAAGTAATATGATTTTCTTTGATCATACTGGTGAATTGCTTGAAAAAGGGGAAGTTATTTTTGAAAAGAAATTTGCGGATATGAATATGCAAGGATTGAAAGAAGCAGAAACACCCAAATTATTACAGCTTGCCTTACAAGCGAAAAAAGAAAAGAAGTAGTATAAACTACTTTTTTTCTTGACCTTTACGGGAAGAGGGAAGACATGTTATAATATGAGACAGAAAGGAAGAGACCTATGGAAGAGAAACTAACGAGGGAAGAAGTGTTGCATGTTGCTCATTTGGCAAGAATTGGGTTGACGGAGGAAGAAATTAAAAAATTTCAAGTACAACTTAAGACTTTGTTAAATGAAGTAGAAAAAATAAATGAAGTAAAAGGGTATGATGATGAAATGATTTTTACTCCGAGAGAAAAAACAACTTCGCTTCGAAAAGATGAAGTAGGGGAAATGTTAACAGCAGAAGAAGCGTTGAAGAATGTTCCGGAACGGAATGGAAATTTTGTGGAAGTGCCGGTGATGATCGATGAGTAATTATTTAGATTTAGAAGTAGAAAAGATTCATGAATTATTAGTAAAAAAAGAAATTACTCCGGTAGATTTAGTAAAAGAGGCAAGAAGTAGAATAGAAGAACAAAAAGATTTAAATGCTTTTATTACTTTGAATGAGAAGGCAATTGAGGAGGCGGAAAATCTAGGAGAAGTAGAAGAAGATAATTTGTTTTTTGGTATTCCAATTGCCATAAAAGATAATATTATAACAAAAGATTTAAGAACTACTTGTGCTTCTAAAATGTTAGAAAATTTTATTCCGATTTATGATGCGACGGTTATCGAGAAAATTAAGAAACAAAAAATGATTATTGTTGGAAAAACGAATATGGATGAGTTTGCGATGGGTTCAACCAGCAGAACAAGCTATTTTGGAGCTCCTAAGAATCCGCATGATAAAACAAAGATCGCAGGAGGTTCTTCTGGTGGTAGTGCTGCTTGTATTGCAGCTCATCTTACCTCTTTCGCACTAGGAAGTGATACCGGAGGATCGATCCGGCAACCAGCAAGTTATACCGGGATTGTTGGTATGAAGCCAACTTATGGACGTATTTCTCGGTATGGGTTAGTTGCTTTCGCTTCTTCTCTTGATCAAATTGGGCCAATGACAAGAACAGTCAAAGAAAATGCCCAGCTTTTAAATATTTTGGTTGGAAAAGATGAAAAAGATTTAACCAGTGCCGATCAAGAGAAAGAGGATTTTACTCGTAAAATTGGGCAAAGTGTAGAAGGATTAAAAGTAGCGATTCCTAATTATTTTATGAGTGATATTGTTTCCGAAGAAATTAAAGAAGCAATTTATGAAAAAGTTAAATTTTTAGAAAAAAATGGGGTAACAGTAGATTATGTGGAAATGAAATATTTAGATAAAGCAGTGACTCTTTATCAAATCATTGCGATGGGAGAAGCTAGTAGCAATCTAGCTCGTTTTGATGGAGTACGTTATGGCTTTCGGGCAGATGATGTTACGAGCGTAGAGGAGATGTATACCAAAACAAGACAACTTGGTTTTGGGGATGAAGTAAAGCGTCGTATTATGGTTGGTTCTTATTTACTAAGTGGTGAGAATGCCAAAATTTATTATGATAAAGCTTTATCGATTCGCGATGATATGAAAAAAGAGTTTGATCATGTCTTTGAATCTTATGATTTGATTTTAGGGCCAACAACAACTACTACTGCCTATGGGTTAGAGGAAAATGTGGATGATCCGATGAAATCCTTTTTGGATGATGTTTTAGTCATTCCAGTTAATATGGCAGGACTTCCAGGTTTGAATATTCCTCTTGGCAAAAGCAAGAGTAACTTACCTTTTGGATTGCAAATTATTGGAAAAGCCTTTGATGAAGCGACTATTTATCAACTTGGAGCCTTTTTAGAAGGAGGTCAAAATGAGTAAATATGAGAAAACAATTGGATTAGAAGTCCATGTCGAATTAAAAACCAAGAGTAAATTATTCTCAAGTAGTGCGAATACCTATGGGATGGATACCAATACTTGTGTCAATGTGGTTGATTTGGGGTATCCTGGAACGCTTCCTACCATCAATGAAGAAGTATTACGTTTGGGGGTAAAGGCTGCCCATATTTTACATTGTAAGATTACGAAAAGAATGCATTTTGATCGAAAAAACTATTTTTATCCAGATAATCCGAAAAATTATCAAATTACACAAAACCGTACTCCGATTGGAACCGATGGTTATATAGAAATAGAAATTGATGGTGAAAAGAAAAAAATTGGCATTGAAGAAATTCATATCGAAGAAGATACTTGCAAAAGTGCTCATCGAGGAAAAGTAAGTCTACTTGATTTTAATCGGGCAGGTGTTCCTCTTTTGGAGATTGTTAGTAAACCTTGTATCAAAACCAAAGAGGAAGCGATAAAATATCTTGAAAAGTTAAAAGAGCTTTTATTCTATAGTGATATTTCTGATTGTAAGATGGAAGAAGGAAGTATGCGATGTGATGCCAATGTTTCACTTTCGAAAGACAAAGATAAACTTGGGGTAAAATGTGAAGTCAAAAATATGGGATCAATTCATAGTGTTGGGGTTGCGATTGAACTAGAAGAGAAAAGACAAGAAGAGTGCTTGGAAAAAGGAGAAGTTATCAAAGAACAGACAAGGCGTTATGATGAAAAGAAAAAAGCGACTATCTTGATGCGAGTGAAAGAAACGGGAAATGACTATCGTTATTTTCCAGAACCAGATATCCCTTTTGTGATCTTAGAAGATGCCTTTATTGAAAACGCAATTGCAACAATTCCGAAACTTCCCGATGAATTAAGAGAAATCTATCAAGAAAAAGGATTATCCAAAACCCAAGCCGAAAAAATCATTGCCAATCGTAGCTTGAGTGCTTACTTTAATCAATTTATCAAGCGAAAAACAAATTATACTTTGGCAGCTAATCTTTTATTAGGAGATGTTGCTGCTTATTTGAATAAAAAGAATACTACCATTGATAAAACCAACCTAACCTTTAACAGACTTCAAGAATTAATAGAAAAAATAGAGGATGGAAGCCTTTCTAGTAAAAATACAAAAGAAATACTAGAAATGGTGATTGAAACCGATACTCCGATTGAAGTCATCATGAAAGAAAAAGGAATTCAAAATATTAAAGATGATTCGATCATTTTACAAGTAATTGAAAAAGTAATGCAAGAAAATGAAGCGAGTGTCAAAGATTATTTGGATGGCAAAGATCGGGCTTTCAAATACTTGATGGGACAAGTAATGAAAGAAACCAAAGGAAGTGTTAATCCGAAAAAGGCAAATGATTTATTAAAGGAAAAGTTAAAAGAAAGAAGTGTCTAATCTATACTTCTTTCTTTAAAGAATCATTTTCAAGTTGAAAGAAAATTTTTCTTGCGCTATAATAAACTAGAATAGGGATGTGAAAAAATGAAAAAAGTTGGCCAATTTTTAAAGAGAAATAAACATACTGTCATTGTAGGAATTATTTGTGTATTCCTTGTGATTTTGGTTTACGTCGTAAAATTTACGTTCTTTCCGAATGAAGGAACTGCTATCTATGGGGATAGATTAGATGGAATAAAAGCGGTAGAAATAAAAAAAGACGAACAAAATGAAATTAAAACGAATCTAGAAGAGAAAGAGGAAGTAAAAGAAGCTTCTGTTTCTACGGCTGGTCGTATTTTAAATGTCATTATTACGGTAAATGATGATGTTAGTTTGGATACGGCCAAAAGTTTAACTGATTCTATTGATAGTGTTTTAGAAGAAGATCAAAAACGATTTTATGATACCCAAGTCTTTATTAAGAAAACAGGGGAGGATGCTTCTTTCCCAATTATAGGTTATCGTCATCAAGACAATGATACTTATTCTTGGACAAAGGATAGATAGGAGACATCATGAAAAAGAAATTATTTATTATTCTACCGATTGTTGTGGTACTGTCCGTTTTTATTGGTGTTTCCGTCTATTATAACCGGGCAGATGCTAATACGGCTCTTAATGTTAATGAAAAAAAATGGGTAGAAGAAAATAGTTCTACCGTTGTAGATTTTGAAGTGTTAAATAATTATCCTCTTTATGGAATGAATGGAGAAGGAGTTTTCTTTTACTTTTTAGATGATTTCGAAGAGAATGTTGGCTTAGAACTCAATAAAATAGCTTATTTAAAAGAAAATGAACCAACCACCAATACCTTTCGCTTTCGTATTTTAAATAACGATCAAGAATTAACTTCAAAGGATCTTTTGCTTTTTACCGATGGTTATATTGCTCTTGGCAAAGAATATCAACGGATTAATCATATTTCAGATATGAAAAATATTACGTTTGGTATTTTTAAAGAAGATGCCAAAGAAGTAAGCTTTTATTTGAAATCAGGAACGAATCTCGTCTATAAATCTTATGATACGATTGATGAGTTATTTAATGCTTTAGATAATGGGGAAGTACAGATGATTATTATTCCTCATATTATGTATTTGGATCGAACAATTGGACAAGGTTACTCCATTAATTATTATTTTACGGAATTAAATAAAAAAATAGTTTTAACCTTAAGTGATGAAGATACTAGGTTGAATACTATTATGAAAAAGTATTTTGAAAATTGGAAAAACAACAAATATGTCGATGTATATAATGCTGCTTATTTAGATTATTATATTAAAGCGAACAACTTAAGTGCCGAGACCCAAGCGGATTTGCTTTCGAAAACTTATGTCTATGGTTATGTAGAAAATAGTCCTTATGAAGTAGAAGTGGATGGACAAGTAGCCGGTATTGCAGGCGAATACATTAGTAGAGTAAATCGATTAACCGATATTAGTTTTGAGTTTAAGAAATATCCAAGTAAAGAAGCCTTGAAAAAAGCAATTCAAAAGGGAGATGTTGATATTTATTTTGATTACTATAACTATCAACAGGAAAATGAAGATTATCTTCCAACCATTTCTACCTTTGTGGAAGAGTATGTTGTCTTAGGAAGACAAGAAGATAATCATATTGTCAATTCTTTTGAAAGCTTAAAAGGGCAAGATATTGTCATGTTAAGTGATGATTCCCTTTATAATTATTTTGAAAATAATAGTCGAGCGAATATAACAACCTATGATACCAAATCAAGTTTAGTAAGAAATGCCATGGATCGTTTGATAGTAGTTGATAAAGAGATTTATAATAATGAAAAACATACGACCTTCCGTAATTATGATGTTTTATATCAAGATACGATGATGGATGATTATAAGTTTATGGTAAAAAAGGAAAATGAATCTTTCTATAACCTATTTAATTATATTATTAATACCAATTCTTATTATAATTACCGTAATGCTGGTTTAGAAGATATTCATCGTAGCGTTTTAGAACGTAGCACTTTCACGCAATTATTTATTACTATTTTGCTTCTTGTTTCGATTCCAATTGTAATTTTAATTTTAACGATTTTATTCTTAAAAAGAAAAAAGAAGATCAAAAAAGTAAAGAAAGAAGATCGTCATAAATATACAGATTTATTAACTTCATTGAAAAATCGTAACTATTTAAACAAGAAAGCTCCAGAATGGGAAGCTAGTAAGGTGTATCCTCAAGCGGTGGTTATGATTGATCTAAATAATATTAAATATATTAATGATAATTATGGCCATGAAGAAGGCGATAAAGTCATAATGAAAGCGGCTTCTATTTTGGTTAGTACCCAATTAGAAAATAGCGAAATTATAAGAACCGATGGAAATGAGTTTTTAGTTTATTTAGTAGGATATAGTGAAAGGCAAGTCGAAACTTATGCCTCAAAACTAGAAAAAGAAATGAAAGAATTACCTCATGACTTTGGTGCTAGTGTTGGTTATAGTATGATCCTAGATGAAATTAAAACACTTGATGATGCCATCAATGAAGCGACACTGGAAATGATGACGAAAAAACAAAATCTAAAATAAGGAGAAAAAGATGAAGCGAGCAAGGGACTTTTTGAAAAAAGTAATAGCAATTATAAGAAGACCCGAGATGAAGATTTTACCCGGTCAGCTCGCTTTTTTCTTTGTGCTTTCGCTAATCCCTTTGGTTGCCTTAGTCGGAACCATTGGATCCAAATTTGGACTATCGATTGATTCTATTCAAAATATTTTAGAAACAACACTTCCTTCGGGTGTGATTGGCTTATTTATGCCAACAACCCAACCACAAGATTTAAACTTTAATTTGATTGTTTTCTTTGTTGCAGCCTTTATTTTAGCAAGCAGTGGACTTTATTCGATGATTAATACGGCCAATGAAATTTATAAAGTAGAGTCAAAAGGAGAAATTAGAAAAAGAATTAAGGCCATTGTCATGACATTAATTTTAATTATGTTATTCCTATTTTTAATTTTAGTTCCAACTTTTGCGGATACTCTGTTAACAACGCTTAGCAATTCGATTTCTAACCAACAAGTGGTTACCATTGTAAGAGGAGTTTATCAATTATGTAAATATCCTTTAGCTTTGGCGTTGTTATATTTTAATTTAAAACTACTTTATACCTTAGCACCTGATAAAGAAATCAGTAGTCGAAGTACGATTCCAGGTGCTGCTTTTACTACCATTATGTGGATGATTAGTACTAAAATATATATGTTTTATGTAGAATATTTTTCTCATTATGATTTATTCTATGGAAGTATGTCAAACTTGTTAATTTTGTTATGGTGGGTTTATATTTTATCTTATATCTTTACTTTGGGGTTAAGTTTTAATGCTACTGGGGTAATTCAAGAGACTCTAAGACTTAAAAAAAGTGATATTGAAGCAGCCGAAAAATTGGAAGAGGGCGAAAGGAAAAAAAAGAATCAAAGTTGATCCAAATAACGCATGTAATATTCATCAAAGGTTAGATTACTAGCCTTTATTTTTTTGGCTAACTCTACGCCCACGAAGCGATAATGCCATGATTCATAGGTATATCCTGTAATGTCTTCTTTTCCTTTGGGATATCTTAAAATAAAACCAAAGTCTTGAGCATGTTCTTGCATCCAAAGAAATTCTTTAGTATTTTCAAAAGAATTAAAATCAAGTTCTCGGTTATCAACATCTACCACAAGACCAGTTTGATGATCGGAAAATCCAGGCCGTGCAGAATAAGTATCGGCTATGGTGACTCCATCTTGATTGACATAACTTTGGTAAAGGTTTTTTTGATAATCAAAACTACGATAAGCCGAAATGGCCCGAATCGTATAACCTTCTTGTTTGGCGGTATCGACAAGACTAATAAAGGCATCTTTTGCTTCTTTTACTAAGTAGATACCACCTTTGGAATAGTTTGTATCTAAGGCTTCTAAATTTTCTGGGACATAAGTATCTTTTAAATAATAATATTTATTGACCAAAACATAGGGGGTATTTTGTTTGGGGGCTTCTTTGGTATTTATATAATAAGGTTGATCAAGACCAATATTTACTCTTGTGATAATATCTTCATCTGACAAAGTAGGATTCTTTTCTTTGAAAGTAAGATAACGATCGGTATTTTGATCTTTGTAATAACTATATTTTATAGCCATTTCCTCTTCCCAAGTTTGAGAATTTGGAGTTGTGATCTCTTCCGCTTCAAACTTGTTTTCTTCTTTCTTTTTATTATGAAAATTCTCATGTAAAAAGGGAACTAGAGTGAGACTAATCATTACCAAAAAAAGAATGACAATAAAAGGAATCCATACTTTTTTCTTTTCCACATTTCATCACCTATCTTTATAATAGCATATAACCAAAAAAAGAAAATATGAAAGAAAAATTTAACTCATAAAAGACGTAAACTGACATAATTTTTATTAGGAGTTGATCAAATGAAAAAAGTATTTGTGTTTTTTCTTAGTTTTCTTTTGTTGTTTCCTGTGGTGGTATGGGCAGAAGAGGTGCAAGAGGAACCACAAGAGGATGCATCTCAAGAAGAAAAAGTAGAAAAAAATAGTTTGTTAATTCCATCGGCGAAAGCAGGAGTTTTGATGGATGCAGCAACGGGAAAAATTCTTTTTGAAAAAAATAAAGATGAGCAGTTAGCAGTCGCTTCCATGACCAAAATGGTAGCCCAGATCTTAATATTAGAAGCGATTGAAAGTGGTAAAATCAAATGGAGTGATAAAGTAACCGCTAGTGAAAATGCTTCAGGAATGGGTGGTAGTCAAATTTATCTTTCAACAGGTGAAACTTTAACAGTAGAAGATATGATGAAAGGAATTAGTATGGCAAGTGCGAATGATGTGGTAGTAACCAAAAAGCAGTTGCAAGTTATAAGAGAAGAAATAACAATATAACGACTTTAAAATCTTATATTTTCACATATTATTATAAGTTGTATAGATAAACCTCAGGATAAAAACACGAAATAAAATTAAAACAGTAGAATAAGCCTTTAAGTAAAAGGAAATTTTACTGTTTTTTTATTAGAAATTTGATTTTGAGTTAATTTGTGGTACCCTTATATATAAAGAGGGATGAA
>DVKE01000050.1 GCA_018716225.1 Candidatus Onthousia faecigallinarum
ATCTAGGAAAATATAAAGGTAAGGTATATAATGGAAGTAACAAAGTGGAAACAGGTTTTGCTTTATTTACAGCTCAAAGTTATAAAGAGGCACGAGCGATTGTAGGAGATTGGAAGGAAGGAGGAGAAATCATGGACGAATTAGAGAAACTAAGATACAATGATGAGTTTAATGCTGTTTATGATGCCGAAATTGTACAGAAGAAGTTAGAGAATTCAGCTAGAAAAGAAGGCGAAAGTATCGGCATGAAAAAGGGCGAACTTAATGGTATGAAGAAAGAAAAACATTCCATTGCTTATTCCATGCTAAAAGACAATGTTCCCTACAGTACGATTTCAAAGTACACAGGATTAAGTCAACAAGAAATATTAAGTTTAAGATAAAGGGTAGAGGGTAAAAGCTTTACCTTTTATTACTAGATTTGGTTTTTTCATTGAACAGAATACAATGATTATTTCTTTCATTAAAATAAGTGAAAGAATTGTCCTTTCTCTTTTTTCTTTTCTTTGCTATAATCTAATTGGAGATGATAAGAATGAAGAAACCGGTTGTTTTATGTATTTTAGATGGGTGTGGTATGAGAAAAGAAACGGATGGGAATGCCTTTTATCATGCCAAGAAACCAAATTTTGATTTTTTATGGGATCATTATCCGCATAGTTTGTTAGAAGCAAGTGGTCAAGCTGTAGGACTTCCTAGTGGTCAAATGGGAAATAGTGAAGTGGGTCATATGAATATTGGGGCAGGACGCATTGTTTATCAACCTTTGGAATTTATTAATCAAGCGATCGAAGATCGTTCCTTTTATAAAAAAGAAGGATTTTTGAAAGTTTTTGATCATGTAAAGAAGAATCATTCTACGCTACATATTATGGGATTATTATCCGATGGAGGAGTTCATTCTCACATTAATCATTTGATGGCTTTAATTGATCTTTGTAAAGAACAGGGGGTAGAGAAAGTTTGTTATCATGTTTATTTGGATGGCCGAGATGTTGATCCGCATAGTGCTGGAAGTTATTTAGAAAAATTAGAGCAAAAAATAAAAGAAGTTGGTTTTGGAAAGATTGCTACTATAAGTGGACGTTATTATGCAATGGATCGTGATAATAATTATGATCGGTTGAAAAAGGCTTATGATGCCATTGTCTATGGCGAAGGAGAGCATGCTTCTAATTATCAAGAAGTATTGGAAAAAAATTATGAAAAGAATATTAGTGATGAATTCATGACGCCAACGGTATTAGCAGAGGGGAAAATTCAAGATCATGACGGAATCATTGTGTTTAATTTTCGCCCCGACCGGCTAAGAGAGATGATGACTGCTCTTACCAATCCTGATTTTCAAGAAATGTCTGTAAAGAAGTTGTCGGATTTAAGTGTGGTTACTATGATGCCAGTTACAAAGACGGTGCTTTGTCCTTCTGTTTTTGTATTGCCAGATCTAAAGATGACATTGGGAGAGTACTTAGAAAAGCAAAATAAGACCCAATTAAGAATTGCAGAAACGGAAAAGTATGCGCATGTTACTTATTTCTTTGATGGAGGAGTAGAACAAAATTATACTGGTATGAAAAAAATATTAATTCCTTCTCCTAAAGTGGCTACTTATGATTTGAAACCAGAAATGAGTGCAAGGGAAGTAACAGATACTTTGTTAAAAGAGCTTGATAAGGATGTTTATGATGTTGTTATTTTAAATTATGCAAATGGCGATATGGTGGGACATACGGGAGTTTATGAAGCGGCTGTGAAAGCAGTAGAAGTATTAGATGAATGTTTAGGAAGGCTTTATCAAAAAGTAAAAGAAAAAGAAGGCATTTTATTTATTACGGCTGACCATGGAAATTGCGATATGATGTGGGATCAAAATCATGTTCCAGTTACAAGTCATACTACTTCTTTGGTACCTTTTATTATTACGAAAGAAAATCTCTGTTTAAAAAATGGAAAGTTAGCGGATATTGCTCTTACTATGTTATCCGTTTTATCCTTAGAAGTGCCAAAAGAAATGACAGGAGAAAATTTAATTGTTTCTTAAAAGAATAGTTCGTCTTTTAAAAGAGTATCGTCCTCCCAAATTTTTCTTCTTTTTCTGTTTGTTACTTCCTCTTTTATTGTGTTTTAAGGTCAATATGAAATTAGATAATGATAGTTGGTTTTTGATCCGTAGTGGACGATATGTTTTAGAGCAAGGAATTCCTTATATCGAGCCTTTTACGATGCATCAAAACTTTGATTTTGTTATGCAACAATGGTTAGGTTCTACTATTTTTGCTCTTATTTACAACCATTTTGGGGCTTTGGGAGTTGCTGTTTTTGTTACCTTATTAGAGGCTCTTTTCCTTTTCCTTTTTTATCGTTTATGTAAATTGGTATCCAATCAAAATAGTTCCTTATCTATGAACCTTACTTTTGTTATAGGCATTTTGATGTCAAATGGTTTCTTTGTCGCACGTCCTCAAATTTTTAGTTTCATTATTTATGTTCTTTTGTTTTATTGTTTAGAAAGTTATATTCGTAAGAAAAAAATAAGATATTTATTTGCTTTGCCAGTATTATCTTTCCTTGAAATTAACCTTCATGGTTCTATTTGGTGGATGTTAATTTGCTTTATGATTCCTTATTTAATTGATTCTTTTTCTTTTTCTCTTTTTGGCTTTCACACAGAAGGGTATCGGAAAAAGCCTTTATTTCTTGCTTTCTTTTCTATGATTTTTGTAGCTTTTTTAAATCCCTATGGCACTTCGATGTTAACTTATTTATTTATTGCTTATACTTGTCCTTATCTTCATAATATGATAGTAGAGATGAATCCTCCGACTGTAAAAACAGTTTCAGGTATTTTAACTTATGCGACGATTTTAATTGTTCTTCTTCTTTATTTTCAAAATAAAAAGAAACCTATCAAAATGCGTTATTTCCTTTTACTGATTGGTACTGTTCTTTTAGCTTTGACAGCTCGGCGAAGTTTTTCTTTTTTCCTTATCGCTTCTCTTTTTCCACTAGCAGATTATTTTAAAGAAAAAGGAAAAATTAAGTTTGCTTCATTTCCTAAAAAAGGCAAAATCATAAGCATTGCTACGCTTAGTGTTGTTTTCTTATTCTCGTTTTTTGTTGTTAGTAGACAGCTTGAAAAAACGCATTCTTTGGATGGAGCGGTCAATTACTTGAATCAAAATACGCAAAAAGACGATATTGTCTTATATACCCATTTTGATGATGGCAGTTATTTAGAATTTCAAGGATATCATCCTTATATTGATCCAAGAGCGGAAGTGTTTTTAAAAGAAATGAATCATCAATATGATGTTTTAGGAGAATTTTATCGTTTACAATATATTGATCAGGAAGAAGAGATAAAAGACTTTTTAAACCACTATTCTTTTACGCATATCTTAGTACAAGAAAAAGATGTTTTATGGGATTATTTAGAAAAAGATTCCTCTTATCAACTTGTCTACCAAGATGAAAAGTATAAAATTTATACTCCAAAAGAGGATCTTCTGTTATAATAAAAAAAGGATGGTAAGATATGAAGAGTAGAGAAGAATTAAATCAAGAAAAACAAGAAGAAATTATAAAAGAGCAAAGAAGAGAAGCCCAGAAAAAAGTTGTTAAAAGAATTGTAAAGATTTTTCTCTTTCTTTTTGTCTTTGTTTTTCTTGTTTGTTTCTATATAACGAAAATAGGAACGGTTCACTTTATTGTTCAGGAGGAGACTTTGTCTTTTGAAAATCTACCAGAAAGCTTTGATGGTTTAAAAGTAATACAATTTTCCGATCTTCATTATGAAGATCAGAATTTGTTAAAAAAGGTAGTTGCTGCTATTAATCAAAGACATCCTGATTTACTTCTTTTTACCGGAGATTTGGTAAGTGATGATTTGACCACCGAAGACAGATCAGTGTTGGTAGAGGAGTTGAAAAAGTTAGATGCTCCTTTAGGAAAATATGCTGTTTTAGGGGAAGAAGATCAAGAGGAAGCAAAATCTATTTTAGTAGATTGTGGTTTTTCTATTTTAGCTGATAATTATGAGTTAATTTATCGAAATGGGTTAGATCCTATTTTGTTAATTGGATTAGATACCAGTAAAGAGCCAATAAATTATAGCCAAGCTTTTCAATATTATAGTATAGATGGTCATGATGAGAATATTTTTTCTATTTTAATGCTTCATAAACCAGATTATATTGATGAAGCTCTTACCAATCATTCGGTTAATTTCGCTTTAGCGGGGCATTCTCATTTAGGACAAGTGCGATTGCCATTGCTTCCCCCGTTTGTTAAAAAGGATCATGCCGAAAAATATATAGGGCCTTATTATGAAATTAATAATACAAAATTTTATGTTTCTTCTGGAATTGGTACTAGTGATTATCCTTATCGTTTTATGGCAAGGCCTAGTATAAACTTTTTCCGTTTAACTAAAAAAACTTAAAGAAACTTTTCTTCTTTTTTTCTTTTAAATAAATAGGAATTCTTTTTATTTCCTTGTTATAAAGTTGAATACTAATATTTCCGATTTTTCCTGTTTGGATTGTAGGATCCATTTGCGCGATGACTTTTGTATTGTCGGCTTCTTCTTCGGTTAGAGGATAAGAAAAAGATTCTTTGATATAAGCAGTTCCCTTTAATTGATCACTAGAAATAGAGAAGTTATCTTTATCAATGATTTGATAGAGACTATATTGATCAAAAACCATTTCATCTAAGTTTTTATGATTTTCATATTCATTATTATCTGCAAGCGTTACGGTTGTAATTCTTAATCCATCTTTTTCTGCTGTTGTTACAAGTGTTTTTCCAGCACTAGGTGTATATCCATTTTTTCCGCCCGTACAATACTCATAGCTATTTAATAATTTGTTACGATTATACCAAAGATAAGTTTTATCTTCTGTTTTGACAATGTGTTTATAAGTTCCGCTAATTTCACGGTATTTTTTTAAATTCTTATAAGCATAACGGTTTAATAAAGCCATATCTTTGGCAGTAGAATAATTTTGCGTTTCTTCATCAAGGCCATGAGAATTTTCAAAAATAGTATTTTTCATTCCAATTTCTTTGGCTTTTTGATTCATTTCTTTGACAAAATTTTCTTCCGTTCCTGCTAGACAATTTGCAATTACTACTGCTGCATCATTTCCGCTTCTTAACATAAGACCATAAACAAGATCTTGAAGAGACATTGTTTCTCCTTTTTGAATATAGATGCTTGTTCCATACATTTTTAGTACTTCTTCCCCTGCGGTTACTTGCTCTTTTAATTTTCCACTTTCAAGAGCAAGAGTAGCGGTCATGATTTTAGTAATAGAAGCGATTAAGCGCTTTTCATTGGCATTTTTTTGATAAAGAATTCTACCGCTATCAATATCCATCACAATCGAAGATTTGGCCGTATCGCTAAAAGCCAACACAGAAGTAGGAGTAAAGAAAAGAAGAAATGCTAGAACAAGTTTTTTCAAAATAAATCACCTATAAAAAACTATGCTTTTTCTTGTCTGTTTTTGCTTGTTTTTTTCTTAAAACAGCAGTTGCCTTTCTTTTGAATGATTTGTTGTAAAAAACGAAACTCAAATATTCCATTTTTCTTTTCTTTGTGTTATAGTAATACTATAAGAATAAGGAGGAAGTAACATGAAAAAGAATTCTGTTAAGAAAAAAATTGTTACAGAAGAGACAGTTGGTGTTTGGGTTTATATTTTGTTATTAACGGCAGTTACTATTTTAGGATGGGTATTAGGAAGTTTTAAATTTTCATTTGGGAAAGCTAGTTTAACAGTTGCTATTTTTGCTTATCCTTTCCGTTATTTTATCGCTAATATTATTACGAAAAAATTTGGTTATAAAGAAACTTTTAATGCTATTAGCTATTCTGCTTGTCTTTTGTTATTATTTGCCATTGCTGCGAATCTTTTGAGTCATCAAGAATTAGATTATGTTCCACTAACAGGTGAAATCTTAGGTTATATTGCTAGTCAAGTTGTAAATTTAGTATTCTATTATTATCTATTAATTAATACGGATGGCAATAAATTTGCTTTGCTTGCTACATATATTTTAGCAATGTTACTAGATAATTTTATTAGTATGTTATTTTCAAGTAGAATGATTTTAGCAGATAGTTTTTGGAGGACTTATTTTGTTACGATAATGATTCAGACAATTATTTCGATTGTTTTAATCTTTTTTGATAACAAAAAAATAAAAACGACTAGAAAGATTGTTCGTTAAATAAAGGGGAGTTTTCGATGAAAAGAAAAAAAGCAATTATTTTATCGGTTACGATTGTTTTACTATGTATTTGTACTCTTGGTATTTCTTTTGGTTATTTAACAAAGACCATTCGAGGTACTAAGAGTTTAAGTATTGTAGCAGGAACTTTAAAAATTGATTTCCAAGATTCCAATTTAATTAATTTAACAAATTCGGAACCAATGTCTGATAAAAAAGGACAAGGGGTAACACCGTATACTTTTACTATTACGAATACTGGTAATATTGTAGTTTATTATCAAGTGGGATTTGAAGATGATACGATGAATAACACTTTAAATACTAGCTTGGTAAGAATGCGTTTGACGGGAGACAATGGTTATGATTCTGGTGTTGTTACAAGAAGTAGTTTTGATGATATTATTTTGAATCGTCAATCGATGGAAGTAGGAGAGAGTGTTACTTTTCAATTGTGGATGTGGCTTGATCAAAATGCTGATAATAGTGCCCAAGGAACGACTTATCAAACAAAGATTGTAGTAAATGGACAGAGTAGTCCATACAAGGCAGAGTGAACCCCAGTTGCAGAAAAATTGCTTGCTGGTGTTGGAGAGAATGGATCGATTGATAGAAGCGATTCTGCACAAACTTTTGTAACAGGAACCAACCCTACGAATTATATAATGTATAGTGGGAAACTTTGGAGAGCTGTATCGATTGATCCAAGTGATAATTCTGTTAAATTAATTACGCAAGATACGGTTGCAACAATGGCGTATAATAGTTCAGATAATTCTACGTTTGCAGATAGTTCCATTGATACTTGGTTAAACGATACGACGACTGGCTTTTTAAGTACTCTAGAGGAACCAACAAAATATTTAAAAACAGATAGCATTTGGGATAATACGGCCACCACGACTGATATGAGAAGCTTATCAAGGCCAGCGGGCACTGTAACATTTACACGTCCTGTTGGTTTGTTAAGTACTTATGAAGTTCAACAAAGTTATGTTGGTACTGTTTATGAGGAAGGATATATCCAAAATCAAACGGATTGGTGGACTATGACACCATATAACTCTATACAAGTTTGGGTTATTCATACTTCTTATCCTCTAAATGCTTCGGCCACGACGGAGCAGGGAGTTCGTCCTGCGATTAATTTAAAAAGTGAGGTTGTAATTGTTAGTGGTAGTGGAACGCAGCAAGATCCCTATGTGATTGCAATTTAATATCAGAAATTAAAGAGTGCTTTCAGGCACTTTTTTGTTCTAAAACCCATTCTTTTTCATAGATTACAATAGAAAGGAATGGATATTATGAAACAGATTATCTCTTTTGAAAAAGAAATTGCTTTTAAGACCATGATTGGGGAGATTACCAGTATTTCTTTAGAACATACCTTGCATTTTCAAAATGACAGTAATATTACAGGAGATTTAATTATTAGTGGTACTTATAAAATGACTGAAGCAAGTACGTTAGAAGAGCCTTTTTCTTACTCTTTACCGGTTGATATTATGTTACCAAATGAATTAGAAGAAAAGGATCGATTGATTGCGATTGATAATTTTACTTATGCGGTTATGAATGAAGAAATTTTAAAAATAAGTGTAGATATTTTAGTACAAGGGTTAGAGAAAGTAGAGGTTTTAGATATTCCAGAGGTAGAAGAGTCACTAGAAGAAACAGTTGTTGAAAAGAAAGAAGAAAAAGAAGTAAGAAAAGAACAGGTAAAAGAAAACGAAGAACATTCAGCTCAAGAGGAAATGGTACAAGAAGAGGTACAGGAGTCTATGAGTAAAGAAGATAACAATTTACAGAGTCAAGAAGAGGTGATGAATAGTAAGTCTTTTATGGATCAGTTAACGAATAAAAGTGAGTCAAAAAAAGAAGAAGCAGTCGAGAAAAAGGAAGAGAAACAAGAGGATCATTCAAATACTGGAACTGTGATGAATTCTATTTTCTCTCTTTTTGCTAATACTGATGAGACTTATACAACTTATTCTGTTTATATCTTAAGAGAAGATGATAATATAGAAGAAGTGTTAAATAAATACAATATTACAAGAGAAGAGCTAGCTCTTTATAATAATTTGGATGACTTAAAAATAGGAAGTAAGTTAATTATTCCAACGAGTATAAACGAGAAAGATGCCTAAGATTACCAAAATTGAATATCGTGGAAAATTAAAGTATGTGACTTTAGATGGAAGAAAATTTGTCATTAAAGAAAAGAAACGTTATGATATTGATAAAGTATATCAATATTTAGAAGATCATGGTATTAATCATTTTATAAAGCCTTGTGAGATACGAGAAAAAGAATTGGTTTTTCCTTATATTGAGTCATCTTTATTAGAGAAAGAAGAAAAAGCCGAAAGATTAATTTATGTTCTAAGCTTATGGCAAAATAAGACTACGATTTATAAAAAATTAGACATGGATTTGATTAAGGAAAATTATGAAGAAAAGAAGAGGAGAATTGCTTATCTTTTTTCTTATTATCATGATTTACAAGACGCGATAGAAACTCATGTTTATATGGCTCCTAGTGAATATTTATTTATTCGCAATGTAAGTATGATTTATTCTTCTTTATTTTATGCTTCTCATTTCTTAGAAGAGTGGTATCAAGAGGTACAAAAAAATAAGAATATGCGGTTTACTTATTGTCATGGAAAGTGTGAGTTGTCTCATTTTTCGGGAGGACAAGAAGGGTGTTTTATTAGCTTGGAGAAAGCACATTTGGGATACGTTTGGGAAGATTTTTTGTTTTTTTATCAAAAGCATTTGCAAGAACTTGATATGATTTCTTTATATCATTTTTATCAACATAAGTATCCTTATCGCAAAGAAGAAAAGCTCTTTTTCTTTTTGGAGCTTTCTCTTCCTCCTAAGATAGATTTGTATCCAAATTCTTTCCAAAAGTGTCAGGAGCTTGTTTCTTTTTATGATGAAATTAAGTTAACAGAAGAGTTTTTATCAGAACAAGAGGAGATAAAGAAGAAAAAGGAGAATCGTTAATTCTAAAAATAAAAGAATTGCGTGAATTCTTGATACTAAGAAAATAAGTAAAAAGGATTGATAGAAGATAATAATAACTAGAGAGACTACAATAAGTAAGTAAAGAAGAGAAGTTCTTCTTTTTTGTTTGCAATGATTACAGTGACAGAAAAAGTTATGCTTATTTCCTTTCATTTTCATAGAATCACCTTTGTTATATTGTATGAAAAAGATGTAAAAAGTTCCCTTTAGAGGTTGACTTTTTATGGTTCTTTTCTTATACTTTATATTGATAATGGTTATCAATAAGGTGGGATTATGGAACGAGATACCAAACAGCAAAAACAAATCTATGAAGTGTTAAAAGATTGTAAATCGCATCCTACTTTGCAACAGCTTACTCATCTTGTGAGAGAGAAGTATCCCCGAATAGGACAAGCGACAGTGTATCGTTTTATTCAACGTTATACAAAGAGGGGATTGATTTCTAAAATTCCAACGCTTGATAATAGTTATCGCTATGATATTCAATTAGATCATCAGCATTTTGAGTGTATTCTTTGTGGGAAGATCGAAGATATTGTTTTTCATGAAACAATTAAAAAAGAAATCCAAAAAACGATCGGAAAGAATCGAATCTTGTTTCCTCAAGTTTTGATCCAAGGTGTCTGTGAAGAGTGTAAGGAGAAGTATGAAAAAGAAATGTAGTATTTGTGGAAGTATTGTTGATTACGTTATGCCAAGACCAGAGAAATGTTTGAAGTGTGGGGCTCCTTATTCTTTTTTGGAAGATGTAATAGAAGAAAAAGAAGAAAAGGAAGTAACTCCTTCGAAAGCAGTTCGTATTGATAAAAACAATCCAGGAATTGAGCGTATTTTAGAAAGATGTATTAATTGTGGGCGTTGCAAAACAATTTGTGAAGATGTTGTTGGAATTCATTATGATCCAAGTGTTTCGAAAGAAGCAGTTTGTGTACATTGTGGACAGTGTGTTTTAAATTGTCCGGTAGGTGCGCTTGCCCCGAAATATTGCTATAAAAAAGTACTTGATTATTTGCATGATACTTCTAAAATTGTAACAATTTCTTGTGCTCCTGCTGTACGGGTTTCTTTAGGGGAAGCATTTGGTCTTGATAGTGGGACTTTTGTAGAGAAAAAGATGGTAGGAGCTTTAAAAGAAGCTGGATTTGATTATGTTTTTGATGTTGCTTTTGGAGCTGATATGACCATCATGGAAGAAGCTCATGAGCTACTCCAAAGATTGAAAGAAGGCAAGAAAACAATGTTTACTTCTTGTTGTCCTGCTTGGGTAAAGTATGCAGAGATGTATCATCCAAAATTACTTTCTCATTTATCTACAACCAAGAGTCCGATTAGTATTCAAGGTGCTATTTTAAATTCTTATTTCTTAGAGATGATGAATTTAAAAAGGGAAGATGTGATTCATGTCGTAGTAGTTCCTTGCACAGCCAAGAAATATGAGATTCAAAGAGAAGAATTGAAAGAGAATAATATGGATTTTGCTATTACTACTTCTGAACTTGCTTTCTTATTACGTGAGAGTCATATTTCTCTTACTGATTGTAAAGAGAAAGAATTTGATTCTTTACTAGGAAAAGGAAGTGGAGCGGGTCTTATCTTTGGTAGTAGCGGTGGAGTAATGGAAGCAGCATTACGTACTGCTTATTACTTTGAAACAGGAAAGAATTCACCTAAAAACTTTTTAGATTTCGAAGCAGTTCGAGGGGCAAAAACAAAGAAAGAAGCTTCTGTAAAAATTGGTGATAAAACCTTAAAAGTAGCGGCCATTTATGGTTTGCCAAATATTGAACCAGTTTTACAAGAAATGGAAAAAGGTACGTTTACTTATGACTTCATAGAAGTGATGAATTGTCCTTTGGGTTGTGTTGGTGGAGGAGGACAAGTACTTGGAGTGATTAAAGATCAAGAAAAGATTAACGAAGCAAGAAGCAAGAGTCTTTATCAAGATGATCAAAAAAACAAAGTACGATCAAGCTATGAAAATGAAGATGTAAAAGAAATTTATCGTAGTTATTTTGGTCAGCCTGGAAGCCCTTTGGCTTTAAAATTATTACATACCAAATTTGTTGATAAAAGTGCTATATTAAATGGGAATTTCCATTAATATATAAATAATAAAAAGAAGGAGAGATAAAATATGGAATTAAAAGGTTCAAAAACAGAACAAAATTTAATGACTGCATTTGCAGGAGAAAGTCAGGCTAGAAATAAGTATACTTATTATGCTTCTAAAGCCAGAAAGGATGGTTATGAGCAAATAGCTGCTATCTTTGAAGAGACAGCAAACAACGAAAAGGAACATGCTAAACTTTGGTTCAAAGAGTTACATGGTGGTGATATTCCTGATACGGTAACGAATTTAGCAGATGCTGCTGCTGGTGAAAACTACGAGTGGACAGATATGTATAAAGGATTTGCTGAAACAGCTCGGGAAGAAGGATTTGAGCGTTTGGCGGTTCTATTTGAAAGTGTTGCTAAAATCGAAGCAGAACATGAAAAGAGATATTTAACATTACTTCAAAATGTTAAAGATGATAGAGTATTTCATAAGGATGAAGACAAAATTTGGATTTGTCGCAACTGTGGACACGTTTATGTTGGAAAAGATGCTCTTGATGTATGTCCAGTATGCAACCATGCCCAAAGCTTTATGGAAGTTAAAGCTGACAATTACGAATAATAAGAAAAGTGTAGAAAGGAACTATGATTTCTACACTTTTTTTGCCAAAAATTACCGTTGGTTAGAATATGTTTCTTTGTTATGATAGAAAAGACACTTGAAAGGGTGCTTGCCACTTTCTTGAATATGGAGAGGAGGTGGTTCTATGGGAAAGAAAGATTTTTTAATTTTATCTCTCCTTGGAATAATATTGTTTCTATTATTGATACTAATAGAAATAATCAAAATAGCACCATCCGTATTAGGATAGTGCTGTAGCTTTTCTTATTAAAAGGCAAGCACTCAAGTAGAGTGTCCTTTTTTGAGATTTCTCTCTTGTTATATTATACGATAAAATAAAAAATATGCCAATGGAAAAAATTGCCACAAAAAACAGTAAAAAAGATATTGATTTTCAGACAATATCTTTTTCATATACTTTTATTTATTCGCTCGGAGCTTCTGTTTTTTCTTCTTCTTCTGGAATAGGAGTAGAAGGCTTTTGCTCGCTTCCTCCTTCGCTAGGTTCTTCTGGATTTTTATTAGGATCTGAATCTGGAGCTTCCTTATCTGGAGCTTCCTCTTTTTGTTGATTTTTCTCACTTGTATTGCCGGTTCCACTCGAACTACTGCTGGTAGTTTCTTCTTTTTTCGTTGTCGTACTACTACCTCCTGATAGAGTCAGAGTAACTGCTCCATTAATTAAATCAATTCTTTTATTAGCAGGGTAACTTTGGGCAATTACATAACCGCTTGAACCATTAAAACTAACGCGGATTCCATGACTGCTAGCCCAACTTTGAGCTTGACTTTGACTATCTCCTGTAAAGTCAGGAAGTAGGGCATAACCAGAAGAAGTATTATAAGGACCATAGCCTGTAATCGTTTTTTCATAAGGTTCATTGATAGAGAAAGAAAATTCTTTTACCATTTTTGGCTCTTCTTCTCCTAAATTTATTTTCATTGCTTGAATAATATCATCACGACTTTCTTCAATTGGTACATAATCCCATAGCACAAGTCTACTTCTTTCGTCATAAATCATTTGACCGGTTCCTTGTAGGAATAGCTGTTCAATATTAATTAAATTAGCATCATCTTTTTGTAAGGAATGATTCATAATATCTTTTGCTAAATCATAAAAAGATAAAATTTGATTGTTCGTAAAGTTTGTATCTAGATTGTTAGAGATTGTATTTAAAACTTCCATAACTTGATCCACACTATTCATATTTTTTAATTTATTAATAATTCCTTCTACTACAATTTGTTGATTTAATCCTCGATCAAGGTCGCCTGCTGCAAGTTGTTTTCTGTTTCTAGCTAGTACTAAGGCTTGTTCTCCATTTAGATGTTGGTATCCTGCATTGATACAAACAGTACCTTCACGGTTTGAGTTATCGGTACATAGGTCTTGAGGAACTTCTACATCAATTCCACCTAGAGTATCAACTAAGCTAACCAAACCTCTAAAGTTGATTTTGGCATAATAATCAATTGTAACATCGAAATAATTTTCAATTGTTTGCATCATACAATCTGTTCCATAAGCAGCGGCATGGGTTATTTTGTTTTCTGGTTGTCCACTCCAACAAGCGATTGGAACATAACTATCTCTTGGAATACTCAACATCGTAGCGTTTAACGTTTCAGGATTGAAGGTAATTAGGATAAGAGAATCACCATTTGCTATCGTATTGGCACTAAGTCCTTCATCGGTTGAATCTACTCCCATTAATAAAATCGTAAATGGCTCGGTAATACTTTTTCCTGCTGAAGCTGTTTCGATTTTGGCAGTATCGGCTTTTTTCATTTTCTTTTCTTTTGTATAAATAATCTTTGTATCTTCTTTTATATTTTTATAAGCTTCAATACCACTAAACATACTAGGATAATCAGTACTAATAAACATCGCATCGAGTTCCCCTGCATATAGCTCGGCTAGCATGGTCGAATAGTCTTCATATTCATTGATCGTATTATTTTTATCTAAGTGATACTGATCAATTATTTCTTTTGGAATAATATAGCCATCTGGTGAATTTTTATTGCTTAGCATTCCTATTGTACTATCCTTAAAATCTTCAATTTTTTCTATATCATGATTGCTCATGGTAATTAAGCTGCTTGAATAAGTAACATACGTTTTGTTCAAATTACTGATATTTCCATATAAATAAAGAATAACTACACTAACTAAAATATTTAAGATCAAATAAAGAATTAAGAAGGTAGTAAGAAGTTTTACCTTTTTTTCTTTATGCTTTCGTTTTGCTCGAATTCGAAAGCAGAAAATTAAATCTATCAGAATACAAACGCCAATAATAATATAGCGAATCATTTCTTCGATTGGTCCTAATAAAAGGATAGTATATATTGTAAAGGCATTTACTAGGATAACAAAAATTCCTAAAATAAGTAGCCATAATCTTTTCTTTTGTTTCCCACTTTTCTCTTTCTTTTTTTTCATTTTTTTTCCTCCATCTGGTACTTAACCATTATAACGAATTTTTTCTTTCTTTTCAACCTAGAGAAAATTTCCTTTTTTGTTTGATGTAAAGTTGACGGCTCTTCTTTGTCGAAAAGATGTTGTTTTTGTTGTTTCTTTGCTATAATAAAAGAAAAGAATAGGAGGAGTGTTCATGAAGAAAAAACTTTTTTTCCTTTTTCTCATCTTGCTTGTTTCAATTTTAACGATACCGAGTGCTTTGGCAGAGGAATATATTGTTTTGAATACGAATAAATATTTCCGCGATGTTCCAGGGGGTAGAGCGTTAACGGAAGCGGTTGCGGATGGTGTTTTGCTTTCAGGAATGAAAGTGGTTGTTCTATCTAAAGATGGCGAGAAGGGTAATGGTTGTAACAACGCTTGGTACAAGGTAAAATACAATGATACGGTTGGATATATTTGCTCTTCCGACCAAGTGGTCCAAGAAACCGTAGAAGTAGATCCAAATGGTTCTTTCGAGCAAGAAATGCTAGCGAAAGGATTTCCTTCTAGTTATTTACCTTATTTGAAAGCTTTACATCAAAAACATGAAAATTGGATTTTTACTCCTCTTGCAACAGGGCTTGATTTTAACGAGGCCTTAAATAATGAGACCATTGGGGAGATGTCTCTTGTGAATGGTAGTGATGAGAGCCTAAGAGCTAGGGATGAGTATGGAAACTTTATTCCTTCTAAAAAAGAAGCTGGTTGGTATGTAGCTAGTCGTGATACGGTATCCTATTATATGGATCCTAGAAACTTTTTATCAGAAGAATATGTTTTTATGTTTGAAAATTTGCATTATAATGCTGCGATTCATACCAGAGATTCCGTACAGGGTGTAGTTAGTGGAACATTTTTAAATACCAATGAATATTTGAATTATTTTATGGAAGCAGCGGAGGCTTATAATGTTAGTCCTGTTTATTTAGCTAGTCGTGTTCGCCAAGAAAAAGGAGTAAATGGAGGCATTGGAACGGATGGAGCTCCCTTTACTTTTGCAATTGATGAGGATTGTATGAGTAATTATGCAGATCGCAGTAGTTGGAATGCTCGTAATAATTGTGGTACAGGAGAGACTTATCAAGGAATTTATAACTTTTATAATATAGGTGCCTATGGAACTTATATGTCTCCTGTTATTCGAGGGCTTATTTGGGCAAAAGGTGGTTTTGATTCGAGTGCCACGGGTTATAACCGTCCTTGGAATACAAAGGAAAAAGCTATTTTAGGGGGAGCAGAATCGATTGCTAATAATTATATTAGTGTAAATCAACATACTTTGTATTTGCAAAAGTTTAATGTTTCTCCAGATGCCTTAAATTCAACCTATACGCATCAATATATGGCTAATATTAAAGCCCATGCTCAAGAGGCTTATTCCATTTATCAAAGTTATAAAGAAAATGGCTTGATGAATCAGACTTTTGAATTCTTAATTCCGGTTTATCAAAATATGCCAGGAGAAAATGATAGTATTGAAGAAGAAGATCCACAACCAGTAGAACCTTCTGTTCCTGTAGAAGCACCAAGTGTGAATGAAGCGATTGTCGCAAGTGGGTATAAATTAAATAATTATTATATTTCTAATATTGGGGCCGGTGTAAATATTTCTACTTTTGAAGGACGTTTAAAAAACGTTTATAGCAATATGCAGATAGTTGGTTTCCAAGATAAAAATGGTAATAATAAATCAGGAAATATTGGGACTGGAGATACGATTATCATTAGTAATGGTTCTAATCAAGATGCTTATACTGCTATTATTTATGGTGATAATAGTGGAGATGGAGAGATTACGATCTTGGATTTACTTCGTACGCAAAAATATTTATTAGGTTATTCTAATTTAAGTGATCATGAATTGTTGGCGTCGGATGTTAGTAAAGATGGTATGATTACTATTCTCGATTTATTACGACTACAAAAAGCTTTATTAGGATATAATGAAATAGAACAGTAGGTGAATTATGAAGAAAAAAATATTAATGTTATCCTTTCTCTTTCTTTTCCTCTTTTTTCCTTTTAGGGTTGATGCTGCTTCGATTTCGGTAGCGGGAACAACGGCAACTGGAATTGTGGGAGGAAATATTACGGTAAGAGTAACTCTAAGAGATGAGAAAGGACTTGGGTCTTGGCAATTTAATTTGGGTTATGATACCAATAAACTTCAGTTAACGAGCGGAGATGTTAATGTGGTTGATTATACTTCTGGTCCAGGAGAAACAAGCAGAACTTATACGTATCAATTTCGGGTAAAAGCTGCTGGAACGGCGTCTGTTTATATAGCTAGTAGCAATATCTACAATTGGGATGAAGAACAAAGTGGACCTAAGGATTCCACCACAATTGAATGTGTAACAAGACAAATCATTCAGGAAAGTTATAGTGCAAATAATAATTTGGCTAATTTAGAAGTAGAAGGCTACGATCTTTCTTTTGATAAAAATGTAACCGACTATCAATTAGAAGTGGAATCTGATATAACTAAAATTAAAATTAATGCTTCTGTAGAAGATAAAACGGCTAGCTTAACGGGAACAGGAGAGTTTGATGTTCATGAGGGAGCGAATTCCTTTGATGTCGTTGTCACTGCTGAAAATGGAGTGACGAAAACCTATCATATTAATGTGGTTGTCAAAGAACAAAACCCTATCGAAGTAACCTTAAATTCTTCCGATTATACGGTAGTAAGAAAAAAAGAAGAACTAGAGGGTATGGTTCCGAAGTCTTTTGAAGAAACCACCTTAAAAATAGGGGAAGAAGAGGTTGTTGCTTTTCAAAATAAAACGCTTAATCTTACTTTGGTGGCTTTAAAAGATTCTAAAGGAAAAATTCACTTTTACAGCTATCAAGATAATAAATATACTCTTTATCAAGAATTAACAGGTGGGAACCTTTCTGTTCATCTTTTAAAGGACGAGTCAAAAATTCCTATGGGGTATGAAAAAGATACGCTTGAAATAGAAGGGGAAAAATATACGGCTTATCGAAGAAAAAACTCTCGTTATTATCTTGTTTATGGTGAAAATGTTGAAACAGGAGATAAGAATTTATATTTATATGATTCTCAAGAGAAAACGATTCAACGCTATTATCAAGAAGATTTGGAAAGCTTGAAAAAGACAAATCAAGTCTTAATTTATATTATTATTGGTATTTCTAGTCTGCTTTTCTTTCTGCTTATTCTTTTCTTTCTTTTGTTGAAAAAGAGAAATAAAAAGAAAAGAAAAATGGTAGAAAGAGAAAAAAGAAAAACTAAAAGAAAGGATGAATTCGACTTATAGTTTGTTGAAACTATCCTTTTTTCTTGATAAAATAAAAGAGAATTAGGAGTTGAGTCAGGTGAAGAAAAGAAAAAGGCGTATTGTACTTATTTTAGCTTTTGCTTTTATTGTTCTTGTTCTTTTTATTGTAATCTATGTCATCATTAGTTATACAGGAGATCAAAGCAAAACGAAGAAAAAAATGGAAGAAGTGGAATCTTTGTATGAGGTGTATCAACAGGATTTAAAGAGTTTGGAACAGGTGCAAGAGTCTATTTATGATACTGTGTTGAAGGAAGTTACCTATCAGAGTTTAAAAGAGGGAGATGAAACGGCAAAGAGTCTATTTCAAGATTATTTAACAAAATTAGATCAATTAAAAAAAGATGCTCCTTCTTTAGAAGATAAATGTATGAATGTATTATATCCTGAGGTAGAGGTTAATAATAAATGTGAAGATTTTATTCTTTCTTATGAGGAAGCGACAAATACGTATATTACTGATGTAAAGCGTTATAATAAATATATTGAAGAGTATAATAAATGGTTACAAAGTACTTCTTCTTCCGATCCTTTGTTGGAAAAAATTACCTTAGAAATGGAGTATTTGGATTATAATGGGGATCGAGAATATCTAGGAAAAGAAGAAATTATTGATGATGTAGGTGAGTTAGAAAATGAGGAGACAAACGAATCATAAGGTTTTATTAGAAAAAACAGTTTTGATGCCCGAATTAACAGTTCGGGTGATGGAAGAGTCAAAAACAAAGAAAAAAAAGACTTGGAAAGAAAGAATTTTAATCATTTTAGCTTTTTTTCTTGTTATAGTGAGTAGTTTGGGGTTATTCTTATTTTATGGTCCTATTGTGTCTTTTCGTGATTTTTGGATTACCTCGGCGATGACGACGATGTCTCATCAATATTTGGCTTCTTGGTTTTATAATGACAAAACGATAGAAGAAGTGTTAGCGCGTAATCATATTATAGAAGTGGATGATACTACGAATCCTGATTTGATTGATATTAATACACTTGATCAAGAGACTTATGCGAATGAATATGAGAGACAAATATTAGATAGGGATAAAGATGATTTATTTAAGTTAATTCCTATTTCCGGGGATGGCTATGAGGGATATTTAGTGGCTGTTTATGATCCTAGTAAAGTAAAGATTGCGACGACTAAATATCTAGGAGTAAGAGGAGAGGCCATTACGACTGTAGCCAAGAGGGAAAAAGCAAGAGTTGCCATCAATGCAGGTGGGTTTTATGATCCGGATTGGAATAGTAATGGGGCTCTTCCTCATGGTACAGTGATCCAAGATGGAAAAATTGTGAGTGATTATGAAGATGCTAATATGGGTGGTGGTTTTGTAGGCTTTACCTATGAAAATAAATTGGTATTAGGAAAAATGTCAAAAGAAGAAGCACTTGCTATGGGAATGCGCGATGCTGTCGAATTTGGACCATTCTTAATTGTTAACGGTGTCAGTTCCTTTGTGAAAGGAAATGGGGGTTGGGGGATTGCTCCTAGAACGGCAATTGGTCAAAGAGCAGATGGTATTGTCCTGTTCTTAGTTATCAATGGCCGAATCTCTACTAGCATTGGAGCGGATATGGGTGATTTAACCGAAATTATGGAGAACTATGGAGCGATTAATGCGGCAAACATGGATGGAGGAAGTTCAACGGAGCTTGTAATTGATAATAAAATTATTAATCATCCCGTTGCAGGTGGTGATAATGGCTTAAGAGATATGCCAACATTTTGGATTGTAACGGATTAATTTCCGTTTTTCTGCGAGGATGGCGGAATCGGTAGACGCGCTACTTTGAGGGGGTAGTGATGGAAACATCGTGGGAGTTCAAATCTCCTTTCTCGCACCAGTAGGCAATCTGTCCAGACTTTTTTAAAGTTAGGACTTAAATATATAAGTATCAATTTCTGAAGAAGTTGGTACTTTTTTAGTATTTAAGTTTAGAAAGGATTGTTTAAAATGGTAAATATTACAAAGAAAGAATTAGAAATTGATAACGAATTAAAAAAGAAAATCGAGTTTATATGTAGCTTTTGTAACACTACTCCTACTATTATCAATGGTAATATTAGAAAGATTAATAAGACAAATTTAAACTACATCGAACCTCATAGAATTATTATTAAGGGTGTTACATTTCTAGCATTTAATTATTCTAATGAAATATTTGTTGAAAATTTATCTCAAAGAATTAATTTAGCAGATTTAGAAAACTATATAAGGGGTTTAAACTAAAATATAAATAATTGTACCAACTTCATTAAAAACTTGCCATATTGGGCTTAAAATAGGCTATATGTCTTGACTTTTAGGTAAAGCACTATATAATAAACAATCAAGAAACAAGTTTTATGTTTTTGAGGGGTATGGATAAAACAGTTTTGAAAATTTATATAGCAGAAATATTATGAGGTGTCAAAGACATAAAAGTTGTTTTAAGTCTTTGTCGCCTCTTTTTTAATATGAAGATAGAAAGGAAAATGTTAAATGAACGAAGAAAAGAAAATTGCAGGACTTTATATAAGAGTAAGTACCGAAGATCAAGCACGTGAGGGTTTTAGTTTACCAGAACAAGAAAAAAGACTTCGTGCTATGTGTGAATATAAATGTTATGAAATTTATAAGGTTTACAAAGATGCTGGAATAAGTGCTAAAACAGGCAATTATAGACCAGCCTTTGAAGAATTAAAAGAAGATATTAAAAACAAGAAATGTAATACAATTGTTGTTTTAAAACTAGATAGACTAACTCGTAGTGTTTATGATTGGGAAAATATAATGAAATTTTTAGAGGAAAATAATGCTTATTTAGATTGTGCTAATGATGATATAAATACAACAAATGCTAATGGAAGAATGGTTGCAAGACTACTTACGACAGTTAGTCAAAATGAAATTGAAAGAACAAGTGAGAGAACAAAAATTGGCTTAGCAGGTGCCATAAAAGTTGGAAATATTCCAAATAAAGCACCACTTGGGTATAAACACGTTAATAAAAAATTAGTTCCCGATCCTCTTACTAAAGATGTTGCAATTAGAATATTTAATTTATACTTTGAGGGCAAATCATATTTTAATATCTCTACTATATTTAATGAAGAAAACGTATTAGGAAAAACAAATTGGGATGATAGTACAATATTAAGAATAATTGAAAATGAAATTTATAAGGGCGATTATATACATGGAAAAAAGACAAATAATCCTACACGTTATGAAAATGTTGTTGAGCCATTAATAAGTAAAGAGTTGTGGGAGGAATGCCAAGTGCAAAAGAGAAAAAACTCAAGAAATTATAAACGAGATAAAGAATACTTGTTTTTACAAAAGTTAAGATGTCCAAAATGTGGAAGAATATTAGGTGGTAATGCAACAAGGAAGAAAAATGGTAAAGTTTATTATTACTATCAATGCAATAATTGTAAAACAATAATTAAAGAGCCTAAAATAGAAGAAACAATTAAAACAATGCTTGCCGACATTTTAGAATATGATAATGTTGTTAATGAATTCTTTTTACCAGTATTAAAATCAAAATTAGAAAACCCTAAAGAAGAACTAGGCAAAGAATTAAATAAATTAAATGACAAAAAAGAAAGAATTAAAAAAGCCTATATTGATTCATTATTTACCGAAGAAGAATTTAAAGAAGAAACAAAAATAATTGAAGAACAAATAGAAATGATTAATTCAAAATTATTAGAAAATGAACAAGCCGAACAATTAAATTTTACTATCGACGATATTCTACTTAAAAGAGATATGGACTTTATTAATAAAGTTAAATTACCTATTTCTTATTATGCTTTTAATGATAATTGGGATTTACTAGATAGAGAAACAAAAGCAGATATTATAATGCGTTATGTTGATGATATAGAACTTGAAACCATAAATAATAAATATGAAGTAAAACAAGTTAATTTTAGAAGTACCTTTTATAGTGATTTTGAAGAATTATATAAACAAGGTTATATTGATAAGAAAAGACCTCTTACTTATGACTTTAATGGAATATGTGTAGATACAATTGTTAGATATAGTGAGTATCTACCTATTAAAGATGTTATGCAACATTTATATAGATTAAATGAGTGTTACGAAGTTAATTTGTATAAAGGAACATATTATAAAGAAACGGAAAAATTAGATATGTTACCACTCCAAAAAAATGAAGTACCTATTAGAATATTCCCTTTACAAAAAGATAATAATGGAAATGAAAATTGGGTGGCAATGGGAATGTTTGCAACAAAAAATACTCCTAATGATATAAAAGTAAATATTAAAGATATATTCGAAACAATACCTGTTAATGTAACCGAAGAAGATTTTAATGTTAGTCAAGGGAAATGAAATTGCTAGTCTTGACCCTTGACTAACAAAATATAAAAACATAATGGAAAAATATCAAAACAAAAATTCATTTTTGCTTTTGATGTTACCTATCAAAAAAGATTTTTTGTTAACTTTTTTTAAAAAAAGTTTGTTCAATGGCATATGTAGTTTTATTTCTTATGCTTTAGCATTTGAAATAATACGAAGTAAGGCAAACTGTTTCTAAGATGGTAAGCCTTAGCCCCCATATTTTGATATAAACAACGTGCAATGTCAAAATATATAGGGGGTTAGAAATTTTGGCGAAGCAAAATTACCCTACTATATATAGTAGGCTCTATTCTAATAAGGAGGTTGGTTGATATGCAAGAACTTAGTTATTCATTACATTTAAGTAATGATAAAAATAAAACAAAAAGAGCAAG
>DVKE01000051.1 GCA_018716225.1 Candidatus Onthousia faecigallinarum
TGTCATTTTTCTATACCTCCCTTTAATAATGACAAACAGGTTATGGCATATTATATCATTAACTTTTGTTCTTTAAAAGAATAAGTTCCCATTATAAATTTTTCGGGAACTTTGAATTTTATTTAACAACAGAAAAAAAGCAAAGGAAGATGAATTGATTATCTAAAGAAGGTTTGATATAATCTTATTAGATTAAAGAGGGTAGATAACATGTTTGAAGAAATTGAAATTAGCATTGAAAAGAAAAAAAAACAAATTTCAAGAGGAACCACCTTATTGCAATTAAGCAAAGAATACCAAAAAAAATTTCGTTTTCCCATTCTTTTGGCAAGAGTAAATAATACATATAGAGAACTTGACTATCAGATCTCAACACCATGTGAGATTGAATTTCTTGACTTGAACTCAAGGCCTGGGAATCGAACTCATATCGCTGGACTTACTTTTCTTTTATTAGTAGCAGTAAAAGAATTATATGGCGAAAATGCTAATATTATCGTTCAACATTCTCTTGATAAAGGAATCTATATCGAAACTACTTTTCCTATCAGTGAGACTTTAACTAAATCAATTGCTAAAAAAATGGTTTCCTTAGTAGAAAAAGATTTAGCAATTACCAAAATCAATATTGAGAGAATTTGTGCAATTCGTTACTTTGAAAGCATTAAAGATTATGCCAAAGCAAATATTATGAAATACAATACCAATACATTCATTACTCTTTATCGGATTGGAAATTATTACAACTATTTTTATCAATATATGCCTACTTCTACTGGTCTTTTAAAGGATTTCAAATTAACGTATTTAAATGACAATGGCTTTGTATTGCAATTTCCGACCGTTTATTCTGGAAATAAAATAACAGAGTATAAGCATCATCCCCATATGTTTCAAGTATTTAAAGAATGTAAGGAATGGACAAAACTGATGAGGATTGAAAACGTTGCTGATTTAAATCGTGTTGTTTCAGAGGGAAAAATCGATGATTTAATTCGAATGGATGAAACTCTACAAAGCAATAGACTATTAAACGTAGCAAGAAAAATTGTGGAAAAGAAAAAGGAAAAGAAAATCATCTTGTTAGCAGGACCTTCTTCCAGTGGAAAAACAACTACTACAACAAAACTTTGTATGTATCTAAAAAGCTTTGGCTTGAATCCAAAAATGATTAGTATGGATGATTATTTTGTAGAAAGAACAGAGACACCTTTGAATAAAAAAGGAGAACCGGATTATGAAAGTTTTGATGCTGTAGATCATACTTTGATGAATGAACAGATCCAAAAGTTATTAAACCATGAAGAAGTCATCGCTCCAGTTTATAATTTTATAGCAGGGGAAAAAGAATTTGTAAAACATATAAAACTGGAAGAAAATGATATTTTACTAATTGAAGGAATTCATGCCCTAAATCCTAAAGTTTTAGATAATATTCCAGCCAAGAGCAAATTTAAAATTTATCTATCTGCTTTAACAGAATTGAATATAGATTATCATAATCGTTTTTCTACTACAGATAATCGCCTTTTAAGAAGAATTATTCGGGATAATCGGACAAGGGGATATAATGTAGAAGAGACACTTAAAGTGTGGCCTAATGTAAGATGGGGAGAAGAGAAGAATATTTTTCCTTATCAAGATGAAGCAGATGTTACCATAAATACGGCGCTAATTTATGAGTTAGGAGTATTGAAAACTTACGTAGAGCCCCTTCTTTATTCGGTAGATGAAGATTCTATTTACTACGAAGAAGCCAAAAGACTTCTCAATTTATTCCGTTTGATTTTACCAATCCCAAGTGAAGCGATTCCAAGTGATTCCATCTTAAGAGAATTTATTGGAGGAAGCTGCTATCATAGTTAGAAAAAGAAAAAACTCCCATTTTTGATAAAGGGAGCTTTTATTTCCTTAAGAACTGATTTAACATAGTTTGAAATATTTGAATATGGTTTCTTTTTTCTTCTATAATTCGTGCTAAAAGATTTTTTATATAAATATCTTGAATTAGATTGCGATGTAATTGGTATCTTTGAATGGCTTGCTCTGTTTCTTGAATATTATTGTTTAAAATAGCAAAAATTCCCTGTACATAGGATACATTTTCACTTGTCCAATAAGTTTCTCTTTTGGTAGTAAGATCAATGGTTCTAAATTTTGGATCGATTCCAAGTAAAGAAATCGTTTCTCCTAAAAGTTTTAAATGAGAGATTGCGGTTTCTGCAATTTGTAAAAAAACATTTGCTAGATCAGGGTAATTATTTTTTAAAATCAGGTATTGGTAAATATAGGTGTGAAAATCAGTTTCTTCACTTTTTTTTCCAGCATAATCTTCTAATAACAAAGAAGCATAATAAAGGCTTTGCCTCTCAACTCTTGGTATAGGGTATGTCATATTGTTTTGATTATTCATTCTTATCACCTGTTATACTCTATTCTAAAAGGAAAAAAGAATGCAAAAAAAAGGATTTCTCCTTTTATCTACAAGTGAATCCAGAGTCTTCTAAGGATTCTTTTACGGCATCGTAACTATTGTCAGAAGAATCAAAGCCAAGATTTTCTTTTTCTTCGTCTGTCATATGAGCAAAATCTGCTCCGAGCGTAAGGGTAACAGTATTATTTGTTGATTTAACATCAACATCAAACCCACTATCCTCATAAGAAGAATATTGCTCTTCTAGTAATTTTGCAAACTGAGAAGTACGATCCGCATAGTCATCATCAATATCTGTTTTTACAGTCATATTAAGATCACTTGCCGTATCATTTCTAAAAGAAACTTTAACTTCTGCTTGCATTGTCATTCCTGTTTGCTCTTGGGTATTTGTACAAGTTAAAGTTTTTCCGCCACAGCCAGTTAAAGATAGTAACATCACACCCATAGTAGCACCAAAAATTATTCTTTTTTTCATAACTACCTCCTATCAATAATATATAGTAAAAGCTGGTAAAAGACAAGAAAAAAGATTCACTTTTATCTACAAGTGAATCCAGAGTCTTCCATTTCCTCTTTCATAGAGTCATAAGTAACATCATTAAGATCAGCTTCTTCTCTTGCTTCTTCTGATAATTTGTTATATTCTACTCGAAGAATTCCTCGAATAGTATTACCAGAGGTTCGAACATCATAATCAGTAGCGTATTTTTCATATTGTTCTATTAGATCTTTCATACTGTCTTCTAGTTCATCTACATATTCGGCATACTCATCATTAACATCAATTTGAAAAGTGATATCTAAAGTGTCAATATGATCTTCTTTAAAAGTAACAACCATATCTTCTCTTAATGTTCCTTGCTCTTGTTCATCACTTTGCGTACAAGTCAATTTTGTACCGCTATTCCCGCAGCCAGTTAATGACAATAACATAATGCCTGCAAGTGTTCCAAAAATTACTCCTTTTTTCATAGCTACCTCCTATTCCTAGTATATCTTAGTATAAGATCTTATGACAAGATGTTTTCAAAGAAAAAATGAGGGGGTCGTGAAAAACAACGAATTTGTTATTGACAAGGAAATAGGGTTAATGCTATATTATTAATGCTGATTAAATTTGATTTTGCTTTTGGGCAAAATTTTATTTAAAAGTTAAAATGATACACCCGGATATGTGTAAAGAAAGGAGATATATTTTATATGCCTACAGTTGAACAATTGATCCGTAAAGGAAGAGGAAAAAAGGTTCGTAAGAGTAAGGCCCCTGTATTGGGAGTTGGAATCAATAGCATTCAAAGAAAACAAACCAACAATCCATCTCCTCAAAAACGTGGAGTTTGTACTCGTGTTGGAACAAAAACACCAAAGAAGCCAAACTCTGCATTACGGAAATATGCTCGTGTTCGTCTAAGCAATGGAAAAGAAGTAGATACTTATATTCCAGGAATCGGACACAACTTACAAGAGCATAGTGTGGTATTAGTACGTGGTGGACGTGTTAAGGACTTAATCGGAGTTCGTTATCATATTGTACGTGGTGCCCTTGATACCGCAGGAGTAAAAGACAGAAAACAAGGCCGTAGTAAATATGGTGCGAAAAGGCCTAAGTAGAAAGTGGAAGGAGGAGAAACAAGATGCGTAAAAGACGTGCCGTAAAAAGAGATGTTTTACCAGATCCTATATACAAATCGAAAACCGTAGCAAAATTAATTAATACGATTATGTTAGATGGTAAAAAAGGAATCGCTCAAACAATTCTTTATGAAGCATTTGATATTGTAAAAGAAAAAACAGGACGGGATCCCCTTGAAGTATTTAATGAAGCGATGGATAATATTCGTCCTTCAGTGGAAGTAAAGTCTCGTCGTGTTGGTGGTGCGAACTATCAAGTACCACAAGAAGTAACTCCAGCAAGAGCAGAAGCCCTAGCTTTGCGCTGGTTAGTAAAGTATTCAAGAGCACGTGGAGGTCGTGGAATGGCCGACAATTTAGCAAATGAAATTATGGATGCAGCCAATGGAACAGGAGCTGCAGTGAAAAAACGTGAAGATACCCACAGAATGGCAGAAGCAAACAAAGCTTATGCACATTATCGTTGGTAGAAAGGAGTTATTATGGCAAGAGATACGTCTTTAGAGAAGACAAGAAACTTTGGAATTATGGCTCATATTGATGCCGGTAAAACAACTTGTACCGAACGTATTCTATATCATGGTGGAAATATCCATAAAATTGGTGAAACCCATGATGGTGCAAGCCAAATGGACTGGATGGAGCAAGAAAAAGAGCGTGGTATCACGATCACTTCAGCAGCTACTACCGTTCATTGGAAAGGTTATCGCTTTAATATCATTGATACGCCAGGACACGTAGACTTCACCATTGAAGTTAGTCGTAGTTTAAGAGTACTTGATGGCGCTGTCGCCCTACTTGATGCACAAGCTGGAGTAGAACCTCAAATGGAAACCGTATGGCGCCAAGCAGATGAGTTTAAAGTTCCTAGAATCATTTTTGCAAACAAAATGGATAAGATGGGAGCAAATTTTGAATATAGCTTGAAAAGTATTAAAGATCGTTTAGGCGTTAATGCGAAACCAATTGAATGGCCAATTGGATCGGAAGATAGTTTCCATGGTGTTATCGATTTAGTTACAATGAAAGCTTATGAATATGATGGAAAAGAAGGCGAAAATGCCAAAGAGATCGAAATTCCAGATGATTTAAAAGATATTGCTGAAGAGAAAAGGGCAGATTTAATTGATGCAGTTGCTGAATACGATGATGAAATGATGGAAAAATACCTTGATGGGGAAGAAGTAACTGAGGATATGCTCAAACGTGCTATTCGCAATGGCTGTTTATTAGCAAAATTTTTCCCTGTAATGTGTGGTACCGCTTTAGGAAATATGGGAATTAAACCATTAATGGATGCTGTTATTGATTATTTACCTAGTCCATTAGATATTCCATCTATCAAAGGACATAACTTAAAAGGGGAAGAAGAAGTACGTCACCCAAGCGATAGTGAACCATTCAGTGCCCTAGCTTTTAAAGTTATGACTGATCCGTTTGTAGGACGTTTAACATTCTTTAGAGTTTATTCAGGTCATTTAGCTAGTGGTAGTTATGTACTTAACTCAACAAAAGATTCTAAGGAAAGAATTGGTCGTATTCTACAAATGCATGCCAATAACCGGAAAGAAATTTCAGATGTTTATACCGGAGATATTGCCGCTGCTGTCGGACTAAAAAATACAACGACAGGAGATACCTTGTGTGATGAGAAAAAACCAATTATTTTGGAAAAATTAAATGTTCCAGAACCGGTTATTGAACTAGCCGTAGAGCCTAAGAGTAAAGCGGATCAAGACAAGATGGCAATTGCCCTACAAAAGCTAGCCGAAGAAGATCCAACCTTCCGTGTTCATACCGATCATGAAACAGGTCAAACAGTAATTGCTGGTATGGGTGAATTACATCTTGATGTTTTGGTGGATCGTATGAAGCGTGAATTCCATGTAGAGGCAAATGTAGGAGCTCCCCAAGTTTCTTATCGTGAAACAATCAAGAAAGCAGGAGAATGCGAAGGTAAATATATCAAACAATCTGGTGGTCGTGGACAATATGGACATGTTTGGATTCGCTTTGAACCAAATCCAGATAAAGGTTATGAATTTGTTGACCAAATTGTTGGTGGTGTTGTTCCTCGTGAATATATTCCAGTGGTTGACAAAGGATTGCAAGAAGCTATGCAAACAGGAATTCTAGCCGGATATCCAATGATCGATATCAAGGCAACATTATATGACGGAAGTTATCATGATGTTGACTCAAGTGAAATGGCGTTCAAGATTGCAGCCAGTCTTGCTTTAAAAGAAGCAAAAAATAAATGTGAGGCAGTATTACTTGAACCAATCATGAAAGTAGATGTAACAACACCAGATGAATATTTTGGCAATGTTATGGGAGACTTAACTTCACGTCGTGGTCGTCCTCTTGGACAAGAAAGCCTTGGAAATGTTGTAAAATTATCGGCTTTGGTTCCATTAAAAGAAATGTTTGGATATGCTACAAGCTTACGTAGTAATACGCAAGGACGTGGTAATTTCGTAATGTTCTTTGATCACTATGAAGAAGTACCAAAGAGCATTGCTGAAGAAATTATCAAAAAGAGTGGAAATTAAAAGGAAACTCGTATAAAATAGATCGAAACAGTTGCAAAAAAAACAATTGTTAGATAAAATAAATAATGTAATAAAAAAAGGAGGAAATTAAAATGGCAAAACAAAAATTTGATCGTTCAAAACCACATGTTAATATTGGTACAATTGGACACGTAGATCATGGTAAAACGACATTAACTGCAGCTATTACGAAATGTTTACATGATAAAAACCCTGAATGGGCTGAATTTACTGATTATGCAAACATTGATAAAGCTCCAGAAGAAAGAGAACGTGGTATTACAATTAATACTGCACACGTTGAATATCAAACAGCAAAACGTCACTATGCACATGTTGACTGTCCAGGACATGCAGACTATGTAAAGAACATGATTACAGGTGCTGCTCAAATGGATGGAGCAATTCTAGTCATTGCTGCAACCGATGGTGCTATGGCTCAAACTCGTGAACATATCCTATTATCACGTCAAGTTGGAGTGCCTCGTATGGTTGTATTCTTAAACAAATGCGATATGGTTGATGATGAAGAATTAATCGACCTAGTAGAAATGGAAGTTCGTGACTTATTAAATGAATATGGATATGAAGGAGATGAAACTCCAATCATCCGTGGTTCTGCTTTGAAAGCGCTTGAAGGAGATCCTAAGTATGTTCAAGCTATCTATGATTTAATGGATGCTGTTGACGAATGGATTCCAACTCCAGAGCGTGATAACGACAAACCATTCTTAATGAGTATCGAAGATGTATTCACAATCACAGGTCGTGGTACAGTTGTAACAGGACGTGTAGAACGTGGTATGTTAAAACTTAATGATGAAGTCGAAATTGTTGGAATTAAACCAACTCAAAAGACGGTTGTAACAGGAATTGAAATGTTCCGTAAACAATTAGACTTTGCCGAAGCAGGAGATAATGCCGGAGTACTATTACGTGGTATTGCTCGTGAACAAGTAGAACGTGGACAAGTTCTTGCTAAACCAGGAAGTGTTCATCCACATCACAAGTTCAAAGCAGAAGTATACGTACTAAGCAAAGAAGAAGGCGGACGTCATACTCCATTCTTCTCAAATTATCGTCCTCAATTCTATTTCAGAACAACTGACGTAACTGGTGTTATCACACTACCTGAAGGTGTAGAAATGGTTATGCCAGGAGACAACGTTTCTATGGAAGTAGAATTAATTCACCCAATCGCTATCGAAAAGGGAACAAAATTCTCTATT
>DVKE01000052.1 GCA_018716225.1 Candidatus Onthousia faecigallinarum
GGAATAACTTAGGAAATTCAAATTGCTAGATATGAATTAAAGTTACTCCATAAAGGCTACTTTCTAATTTCCTTCTTTCATATCCAGCACTTAAATTGTACCACATTTTTAATTTCCGAACAACTCTAATAGAAAATAAGGAACTGATAGCTTTGTGCTATGATTTTTTACGTAAATTGTATTGCTTTTTTCTTTCGTGTTATTGTTGATTCCTTCTGCTCGTGTTATTCTTAAGATAAGAAAGAGGTGTTTTTGTGGTAGAGAAAAATTCAAACAAAAAAGTTGTTATTTTGGTGATTTTACTCTTTGCTGTTGTTCTCCTTTTTGCGGCTTATATTCTATATGACCAAGGAATTTTATTTCAAAAGGAAAGGGAAGAAGAAGCACCGGTACAAGAGGAGTCAAAAATTGAGGAGCTTGCTATTGATACTGGAATTGTACCCATTTTGTATAATAAGGTAGTATCAGGTACAGGGAAAGAGAGAGAAAATCTTAATTATTGGATGTATCGAGAAGGAGAAGGACAGTTTCAGATCGATAGTGCTAGTGAACAAACAAAAATGTATTTTGTAGGGCTTCATTTGAATACCGAACGTGCTAATATACTCAATTGTAGCGCAATTTCGATACCAGATACGATTCCATCACTCAATGAGTATGCGACTTATTCGAGCGCATGTTATTACAATAATATTAACGATTTTTATTCTGTGGAATATGCTTTTTCTCGATCTTATGTAGAAGCTATTTATTATGATTTGTTTGGGACTTTAGATACTTTTGATTTATCTGTTTTCATTGATACTGATCCTTATGGAGGACATCGTTATTTCTATAATCAAGATTTAGATATGTATGTGATGTATATGACAGAAACGGGAGGAACTTCTGGGCCAGGTTCTGTCTATTCTGTTACAAAGGCTGAAAAAGAAGATAAGGTAATTCGTATTTATGAAAGTTCTACGCCAGAAGAGGATTCTAATGACGTAGCTTCTAGTTATGTTTATACGTTTGAACAAGATGAAGATGGATTATATCATTTTGTTAGTCGAGTCAGAGAAAGCTAGTTGCAATTGGCTTTCTTTTTTGTTATAGTATTATTAGAAGTGCTAGTAAAGACTTTGGTGGTTTTTGCTAGCTTTTTTTGGAGGGTAAATTGTGAAGAGGTTTGTGGTAGCGTTATTTGTAGTGACATGTATTTTTTGTGTGCCTAGTTCTGTTTTGGCGCAGAGGGGTTGTTGTTCATGGCATGGTGGAGTTGTTGGTTGTGGAGAAAATGGCAAGCAATTATGTGCTGATGGAACGTATAGTCCATCTTGTACTTGCACTCCGCCACCAGTTTATGGATGTACCGATCCCAATGCTATCAATTATAATCCCAAAGCTAACACAGATAATGGCAGTTGCATTGCAAGGGTATATGGGTGTATGGATACGAACAGTATTAATTATAATGCTTTTGCAAATACAGCAGATGGAAGTTGTCAGTATGAGAGAATTGAAACTAGAACGGAAGAAATTCCATATGATACCAATCGTGAAAGTTATTCTAATGTTCGGATTGAACAAGAAGGGGTAAAAGGAGAAAAAGAAGTTACAGAACGAAAGATTGTTGGAGAAGATGGAACTGTTATTTCGAGTGAAGTAATAGAAGAAAAAGTAATAAGGGAACCAGTTTCGGAGATTGTAGTAGAAGTTCCTGATACCATGGAAGAAGAGAAGGTAGAAGAAGAAGCGTCTCAAATGACCCAAACTGATGTGGTTGGTTGGGTTGTTATATTAGGAGGAATTGGCAGTTATATTCTTTATCGAAAAATGCATCCTAGGAAACAAAAAAAGGAAAATGACAATTAGGTTGTCAAATTTTTCTTTTTTTTTATATTTTTTCTTTTTCCATGTTATAATCAGTAGGTAGGAATTTGAGGTGAAACTTTGTGAAAGCAAGAAAGAACAGTAAGAAGAAGCCAAATTATTTAAATAAAGTAAATACTAGCAGAACAGATCGCAATCGAAAAAAATATCGACAAGTAGTTCAAAAAAAATCTATGTTACCTCTTTTCATTTTTCTTTTTTTCTTAAGTATTTTAGGAAATGTATTTTTGATAGGGCATTATATTACGTTTGATCATAATAAGGTTCGGGTAGAGACCAAAACAAGAAAAGTAGCGACCGTTAGTCCTAATTATCTTTTTTTGGGTGATTCTATTACTGATTTTTATGATTTAGAAAAATATTTTCCAGATGAACCGGTTGTCAATAGTGGGGTTGGGGGAAATATGACGGATGATATATTAGAAGATATGAAAAATCGTGTTTATCAATATAATCCTAGTAAAGTTTTTTTATTGATTGGAACCAATGATTTACAAGATGGAAAAACACCCGAAGAGATATTTGATAATATCAAAAAAATTGTAGAAGGAATCAAAGAAAATCGTCCAAAAGCAAAAATATATCTTGAAAGTATTACTCCTATCAATCATAATTTTGAGCGGAATGGGGCGCAAGATCGTCAAAAGGAAGATATTGAAGAAATTAATGAGAAAATAAAGAAGTATTGTGTGGATGAAAATCTTACTTATATTGATCTTTATAGTACTTTAGAGGATGAGAATGGGAATTTACGGGCAGAATATACAACGGAAGGCTTACATTTATCAGAAGAAGGGTATGACGTTGTTACCGAAATAATTGAAAAATATCTTTATGAATAAAAGATTTTTTCTTTTTTCTTAATGAATGATAAATTGATCTTTTCCTTAGGAATGAAAATAACAATTAAAAAAATAGCGTTGTTATTTTTCCTTGGTTGTGCTATATTTTTATTATAGTCGGGGGGAGATAAAAGATGAGTCTAACTTTGAAAGAGAAACAATCAAACTACGAGTTTATGAGAATCTTATCTATGTTTATGATCGTGTTTTGGCATGTCATAGGTAATAATGTTCCTATTGGTAGTTTAAATTCTTCTCTTTCTTTTTGCTTTAAATTTATTCAAACTTGTATTGTTGTTCATGTCAATTCTTTTGTTTTATTATCAGGTTATTTTTCTACTGGTAAGACGACAACTTGGAGGAAAGGATTATCTATTTTCTTTACTTCCTGGTTTTATCGGGTTGTTTTTGCTTGTCTTTTGTTTTTTACTGCTTGGGTGCCCTTAAGCCATATTCAGTTTTTTCAAGAAATAATGCCTTTTGATCTTAAAAATTATTGGTTTATTAATTGTTATCTCGTTTTATTGCTTTTGGTACCATTTTTAAATATTTTGATTCATCATATGACAGAGAGACAACATAAATATTTATTATTTGTTTCTTTCTTTTTATTTTCTATAGTTCCTTTTTTAACAAGTCAAGCGACGGTTTCTAATGATGGATATACTGTTATACAATTTATTTTTCTTTATTTTTTAGGAGCTTATTTAAAAAAATATCCTATCGCTCAAAATTATCATTTTAAGTCTTGGTCCAAAAACAAATTACAACTACTCTTTGTATTTCTTTTCTTTGGTTGTTTTTTGACTAATTTTATGCTTTCTTATTTTTCAAATGATTTAATACAGATGAATAATTCGATTCTTAATCATATTGGAACTACTTTAAATTCTTCTTTGTTAAACTATAGCAATCCTTTGGTAATGATTCAATCGGTTTCCTTTTTCTTGTTTTTTGGGACCTTAACGATTAAAAATAAATGGATCAATAAAATTTCGACTTTGACTTTTGGAGTATATTTATTCCATGATAATTATTACTTTAAACAAATTATTTATCAGCCGTTTCATATTGGAAACTATCTTAATTTTTATGTCTTAATTCCTTATTGTCTTCTGGTAGCATTCATTTTATTTTGTGCTGGATTGCTTTGTGAGTTTTTAAGAACTCGTTTGGTTTCGTTTTTGAAAAAAAGAAAGCTGGTTCAGAAAATTTTCACTAAGTGTGAAAACTATGTGCAAGAGTTTTAAAGGAATATATGTTATGATAACTTCTTTTCTTACTTTCTTTTTTTGAGTAAATACGGTATAATTTTTTTATATGAGGAGGTAGAACATGAGAAAACAATTTTTTGTTTTAATTATGATGATTATGATAGGAATGGGTATCTGTATCAATGTACGAGCGGAAGACAAAACTGGTTTTTTTGTGGAAAATGGTTCTTCCTATTATTATAAAAATGGCGTCATTCAAATGGGCATTACGGAGATTGAGGGAGAAAACTATTTTTTAGGCGAATATACCGGGAAAGTACAAGTAGGCTTTGTTACTTCTTCTTTAACAGGAGATCATTATTATACAGATTCTACTGGTAAGATTCAAACTGGTTTTGTTACGATTGGTGAGGATACTTATTATTTTGATCCAGATGGTAAATTACAATATGGTATTACAGAGGTAAATGGGGAAGATTATTTTTTAGGGGAATATACTGGAAAAGTACAAGTAGGCTTTGTTACTTCTTCTTTAACAGGGGATCATTATTATACAGATTCTACTGGTAAGATTCAAACTGGTTTTGTTACGATTGGTGAGGATACTTATTATTTTGATTCTGATGGAAAACTACAATATGGTATTACGGAGATTGGGGGAGAAGATTACTTTTTAGGCGAATATACCGGGAAAGTACAAGTAGGTTTTGTTGCTTCTTCTTTGACAGGAGATCGTTATTATACGGATGAGAATGGAAAGATTTTAAAAGGAATTACTGAATTAGAGGATGGGAGTTATTTCTTTGGTGAATATACTGGTAAAATACAGACCGGTTATGTACAATCTAGTTTGACGGGCAAGTATTATATTACGGATGAAAATGGAAAGATTTATAAAGATTCTTTTGATTACAATGGAACAACTTATTACACCTTAGAAGATGGTAGTTTAATTGATGGCTTTTATGACAAGGAAGGAGCTCGTTACTATTATATTTTAGGGGTATTGCAATATGGTATTACGGAGATTGAGGGAGAAGATTACTTTTTAGGCGAATATACCGGGAAAGTACAAGTAGGTTTTGTTACTTCTTTTTTGACAGGAGATCGTTATTATACGGATGAAAATGGAAAGATTTTAAAAGGGATTACCAAAATAGGAGATCAAAAGTATTTTTTAGGAGAGTTAACCGGTAAAATACAGACTGGTTGGGTTACTGCTTTAGATGGTAAAATTTATTATACTAATCAAGAGGGAGTGATACAGACAGGAATTCAAACGATAGAAGGTCGAGTTTATAAATTTGATGAAAATGGTGTGATTGAGACAGGATTTCAAACGATTAATGGTAATACCTATTATTATGATGTGGATGGCACTATGGTGACAGGTGTTCAGAAAATTCAGGGCTCTTGGTATCGTTTTAATCCAGATGGCGTGTTGAGAGAACAAGGCTTCAAAAGAATTGCTGATATTTCTTATCATCAAGGAAAAATTGATTGGGACACTTTGTGGTCTTCTGGTGAAATTGATGGTGTTATTTTAAGAATTGGTTATAATGGAGTTGAGGATTCTTTGTTTAAAGAATATCTTAGCAATGTTAAACGGTTAAATATTCCTTATGGTGTTTATTTGTATAGCTATGCTCATAATCCGGCGGAAGCTATTTTTGAAGCGAATGCAACGGTACAAATGTTAAGTAAATACGATGTAAATCCTGATTATCCAGTTTATTATGATATCGAATCCTATTCTATTCCAAGTCAAAATGAAAGTTCGGATGATATTTCACAAGAAGATTATGAAGGAATGGTTTATAATTTTTCAAATCGTCTTCAGGCTGCTGGATATGAAACGAAAGTTTATACTTATTTAAATTATGCTATGAATCGCTTTAATGAAAATACTAGAAGTATGGTAGATTGGATTGCTCATTATACTTCTTGGGACTGTGGATATGAACTTCCTCACCGTGGTTGGCAATATACATCAACAGGACGCTTACCAGGGATTTCTACAAATGTTGATTTAAATATCTTTTATTATTAATAAGCTAGACGAGGAGAATGAAAATGAGAAAAATAGAACTATTGGATTGTACTTTAAGGGATGGTGGTTATGTTAATGATAATCAGTTTGGGTATGAAAATATAAAACTTTTAATTAAATATTTGGAAGAGGCCAAAATTGATTTGATTGAATGTGGCTATCTCATGGATACGGCCGAAGAGTATTCAAAAGATAAAACAGAATATCGTAGAATGGAAGAATTAGAAGAACAACATCTGATCCCAAAAGAAAAAAAGTTTCAATATACTTTAATGCTTTTAGGCGAAAAATATATTATTGAACATTTACCAGATTGTAAAGATTTTTCTTATATTCTTCGGATGTCTTTCCATAAAAAAAGTTTACCAAAAGCTATGGAATATGCTAAAAAAATTACAGAGAAAGGCTATCGCTTGTTTTTGCAGCCAACGGTAATTATGGGGTATAGTGATGATGAAATAAAAGAAATGATTCGTCTTTGTAATGAGAATTTATCTTTGGAGGGATTAGCCATTGTAGATACTTTTGGACAAATGAAACCACAAGATATTATAAGATTGTCAAAATTATTTGATCAATATTTAGATCCTTCTGTTAAGCTTGCTTTTCATTCTCACAATAATTTACAGATGGCCTATGCTAATGCTATTTCATTTATCGAAAATACTTCTAGTAATAGAAATCTTGTTATTGATAGTTCTATTTATGGTATGGGACGAGGAGCTGGCAATTTGCCAACGGAATTAATTGCTAATTATTTAAACGAGAAGGAAGGAAAAAATTATTCCTTGACTCCGTTATTAGAGGCTGCGGATAATGTTTTAGAAAAAATAAAAAAAGAGCATCCTTGGGGGTATTCTCTACCATATTATTTATCTGCTATTTATGCTTGTCATCCTTCCTATATTTTATATTTATTAAATAAAAAGACTTTAGATAATAAAGATATTCATGAGATTGTGCAAATGATTAGTAGTCAAAAGAAAACAGAATACGACGCAGAATATATTGCAGAATTATACCAAATTTATAATGATCATCATTATTCTGACCAAGTCTCTTATCAAAAATTGCAGCAGTTGATTCAAAATAAAACGATTCTTTTAATTGGTCCAGGGAAAAGCATTATAGAATATCATGATAAAATTGAAGAATATCAGAAAAAGCATGATTGTTTTACTATTGTAGTTAATAATCCTAATTTATATGATCATGATGCTGTTTTTTACAGTAATCGGAAAAGATATCAAGAATCTCAAGATCTTTTACATCCACAGGATATTAAGATATTAACTTCTAATATTAGTACGAATAGGGAAGACAATTCTTTAATTTTTGATTATAGTCAATCTTTATCTAGAAATGGAGAAGTTTCTGATTCGGCTTTGTTAGTTTGTTTAAATATTTTGACAAAGGCAGGGGTTAAAAAAGTGGTACTAGCTGGGTTTGATGGCTTTGTTCCTAATTTTGAAAATAATTTTTATCAGAGTGATATTGCTTATTTGCTGGATAAAAATTATATGGAGCAGTTGAATCATACAATGAAGGAAAATATCAAAAAATATCAAGAGAAGATGTTAATTAAAACAATTACACCTTCTAAGAATATTTAAAAGAGGTGAAAAAATGAAAGTAGTTGCTGTAATTCCAGCGAGGTACCATTCTTCTCGTTTTCCAGGAAAACCCCTAGCTTTGATTGAAACAGAACCTATGATAGCTTGGGTTTATGGGCAAGTAAAACAGGTCAAAGAGATTGATGAAGTTGTTGTAGCCACGGATAATTTAGAAATCAAGAAGGTGTGTCAAGAGAAGGGAATGCAAGTAATATTAACGAAAGAAGATCATCCGACTAGTACAGAGCGTGTACAGGAGGTATCTGATTTTATTGATGCTGACCTTTATCTTGTAGTGAATGGTGATGAGCCTTTGATTGATCCTAAAATGATTGCTAAGATTATTCCAAAAGCACTTCCAGCGTCGGATAAGGTTTTTGTAGCCAATTTAATGACTAAAATTAAGGATCCTGTAGAAGCGGTTGATTTTACTAATATTAAGGTTGTAACGGACCGTTTTTCCAATGCTATGTTTTTTTCAAGAAGTCCTATTCCTTATCCAAAAGGTAGTATGGATTATGATTATTATAAACATGTAGGTGTATTAATTTATAATAAAAAAGCACTGGATTTTTTTGCTAATACTCCAAAAGGATCTTGTGAAAGGATTGAGGATGTCAATGAAATACGTTTTTTAGAAAATGGAGAAAAAATAAAAATGATCCCAGTGGAGAGTAAGAGTCTATCCGTAGATACACCAAAAGATTTAGAACATATTCGTCGTATCGTAAAGGAGAATCATTTATCGTGTTACCATTAAAAATGTTGGTTCTTGATGTAGATGGGACCTTAACGGATGGAAAAATTTATATGGGTGAACATGGTGAGTTAATGAAAGCTTTTAACGCCCATGATGCTCAAGGACTAAGAAAGCTTCCAAAATTAGGAATTAAAACAGTGATTCTTACTGGAAGAGAATCGAGTATCGTTTTATTACGCGCGAAAGAGATGGATATTTCTTTTGTTTATCAAAAGGTCGTAAATAAAAAAGAAAAGTTAATGGAAATTGTAAAAGTAAATAATCTATCTTATCAAGAAGTTGGATATATTGGGGATGATGAAAACGATTTGGAAGCAATGCAATTATGTGGTTTTAAAGCTTGTCCTTTTGATGCTGTAGAAAAAATTAAGCAGATTGTTGATTATATTTCCCCATGTTCTTGTGGGGAGGCTGCGGTAAGAGAAATTATAGAGAATAAAATTTTAAAATAGGAGGAAGAAAGATGATAGTACCTTTAATCTTTGAAAGTGAGGAATATATTAAACAAAAGCCGGCCTATTTATGGGTTTTTTATAAATTTTCTCGTTTTGCTCTTGATGCAGATAGTCCTATTATAGCTACAGAGGAATATTTTAAAAAGCCTTCTTATTATCGAGGACAAAAACATCCGGCCACGAATGTAATGGATTATTATGGTATCAATGATGATTCTTTTGCTCATTTAAAAAAGTATGTTATTTCCAAGGAAAGTAAAGATAAAATTTTAAAAGGTTACGATTCTAATTTAACTGCTTGGGTTTCTCTTCTGAAAGAAAGAAATATAGAATTAGAACGAATTTTAGAACAAGCGATTGAGACACTTGAAACTCAATATGAGAAAATAGAGGCTTTGATGGTATGGACTTATTTACCAAGTATTGATTATGTGGCTAAAAAACATCATATCACTTTAATTAATCAAGAGGGTAGTGCGATTCGGCAGCCGTTCTATAATCGATTATTAAATTATTTTCAATTTCAAAACAAATATGATACTTCTCATGTGCAAGAACGCTATTTAGAGTTTTCACGTTCTCAAGATACTTTATTTCTTAGCCGAAAAGAGTTATTTGCTCTTTTGGTTGATCAAAAAAATTGGGGTTATCTAGATCAATTAAATATTTCTGCTTCTTTTGAAATTGGTTATGGTCTAGGAGTTGCTACAGATTGTTTTGCTAAAGTCTATTCCAAATGGGATCAAAACAAGGTATTAGACAAATTAAGTCATCTTACCGAATCAGAGAAAATTTTGATTCGACCTCATCCTAAAGAGCCAGTTGATTTATCAAAATGGAATTTTTCTTGTGATGATTCTCCTTCTTCTTTTGAATGGATTTTAAAGTGTAAAAGAATTGTAGCTGATTTGTCCAATGTTTCTTTCGAAGCGGCTTTTTTAGGAAAAACGGTGATATCACTTTCTAGTAGAATGCCCGTATCTTTTGGGAAAGAGAGTTCCCTTGATTTTTTAGAAGAAGATGTTATGAGTGTAAAACAATTGAACTTTTTGCTTTTCGCTTGGTTTGCTCCTGAAGAATTGACTCAGGATTTAGATTATGTAAGATGGCGTTTACAAAATCCTAGTCAAGTAGATATTTATAAAAAAAATCTAGATTATATTTTGCATTCTTTTGATATGAGTTATCAAGAATTAAGGAAGATAGAACCAAAAAGAAGATTTTCTTATATATTAGAAAAAAGGCAAGTGAAATCTCTCGATAAAATAAGGGGAAGAGAAAAGTTTGAATTAAGGAGAAGTTTGAATATGAAAGACATTAATAGTTATGAAATGACGGCGTATGATTATCGTAAAATGATTTTAGAGTTAGAAAAAGAAAAAGATTCTTTAAAGGAAAATATCGAGGAGAAAGAGAATGAAATTTCAAAGTTAAATGAGAAATTAAAAGATTATCAAGTGGAATTAAATAATATTTTACATAGCCATAGTTGGAAAGTAACAAAGCCTTTGCGGAGTGTTTCTCGGTTGTTACATGGGGAAGAGAAAAAAGAAGTGGTAGAAATTCCCATTGAAGAGTCCAAAGAAAAAGAAGTAGTAGAAGGAACAGACTATCATGAATTTCCTGCTTATACGAGTGAATATCAAGCGGATGAAGATTTCTCTAAGTATCATACGGATATTAAGACACTTGCGTTTTATCTTCCTCAATTTCATACCTGTAAAGAAAATGATACTTGGTGGGGGAAAGGTTTTATGGAATGGACGAATACCAAAAAAGCACAACCTCGTTTTGAAGGACATTACCAACCTAGAATTCCCCATAAAGATATTTGTTATTATACCTTAGATAATATTGATACGATTAAAAAACAGGTAGATCTTGCGAAAGAACATGGACTATATGGATTCTGTTTTTATTATTATTGGTTTAGTGGGAAACGTCTTTTGGAAAAACCAGTAGATTTGTATTTAGAAGATAAAAGTATTGATTTTCCTTTCTGTTTTTGTTGGGCTAATGAAAATTGGACTAGGACTTGGGATGGATTGAAAAATGATATTTTAATTGAACAAAAGTATCGAAAAGAAGATCCCAAACAATTCATCAAAGATTTAAAAAAATATTTTTTGGATTCTCGTTATATTCGAATTGATGGGAAACCGTTACTTTTAATTTATAATCCTTCTGAAATTCCTAATTTTAAAGAAACAATTGCTTTATGGCGTAAAACTGCTTTGGAAGAGGGGATTGGAGAGCTTTATCTTTTATCCAAATGTGATTTAGCGGATACCAGTTATCAATATTGTGAATATGTGGATGGAGAATTTGACTTTCCTCCTCAAGGAATTGGACATCCTGCTTCTAAAATCACGGGTCTTCCTTCCGAGAAAATATTTAATTATGAAAAAATAGTAAGTGATATTGCCCATTTGTATCAAGAGCATTATCCCTTGAAGCCATTTTACTATACTGCTACTATGGGGTGGGATAATTCTTCTCGCCGTAAGGATGGTTATACAATTTATTATAATTATTCTTTAGAGGCTTTTTATAAGTGGTTAAGAATTATTATTGAACAGACACGAAGAAGACACGACCCTACCAAACGTTTTATGTTTATCAATGCTTGGAATGAATGGGCAGAAGGTACTTACTTAGAACCAGATGAAAAATATGGTTATGCCAACATTAATACTTTGTCAAAAGCTATTTTTGATTTACCTTTGGAAGATGAGAATCCGAAAGAATAATGCATAATTATTTAAAGTATGTTATACTAGAAAAGCAAGGAGGAACGAGTCATGGCAAAGAAAGATTCCGATATCGCAGTTGAAGTAAAAGATGTGACGAAATATTTTAAATTGTATTTTGATAAGCCAAATACTTTGAAAGAACGTCTTGTCAATATTGGTCGAAATAAATCGGTAAAAAGAATTGTATTAGAGCATATTAATCTAACGATAAAAAAAGGAGAAACAGTAGCTTTAGTTGGTACGAATGGAAGTGGGAAAAGTACTTTATTAAAGCTTATGACCAAAATTATCTATCCGAATAAGGGTCAAATTATTACCAATGGGAAATTAACTTCTTTACTTGAGTTGGGAGCTGGATTTCATCCGGATTTTACCGGAAGAGAAAATATTTATTTTAATGCTTCTATTTTTGGATTATCAAGAGAGGAAATTGATAAAAGATTGCAATCTATTATTGATTTTTCTGAATTAGGAACTTTTATTGACAATCCAGTTCGAACTTATTCATCTGGTATGTATATGCGTCTTGCTTTTTCTATTGCGATCAATGTCGATGCTGAAATTTTATTAATTGATGAAATATTAGCGGTTGGAGATCAGCATTTCCAAGAAAAATGTTTTGAAAAATTGGAAGAGTTAAAAAAGAGTGATAAAACCATCGTGATTGTGACACATGATATGTCTGCCGTTCGCAAATTGTGTACGCGTGCTGTTTGGATTTATGAAGGGCATATCAGAATGGATGGGAAACCGAATGAAGTGGTAGATGAGTATTTAAAAATATGTCAGTAGGTGAGATAAATGAAAGTATTTAAAGATTTATATCAGTATCGAGAATTATTGAAGTCGAATGTAAAAAAAGAGATTCGTGGTAAATATAAAGGATCTTTTCTAGGGGTTTTATGGTCTTTTATTAATCCTTTACTAATGGTTTTGGTTTATGCGATTGTATTTCCTTTGATTTTGAAAAATCCAGAACCTAATTATGTTATTTTCTTAATTGTAGGAATTATCCCGTGGAACTTCTTTACTACCGTTATCAATCAGGGAACAACGACGGTTGTCAATAATGGTAATATTATTAAAAAGGTTTATTTTCCAAGAGAGATCTTACCGATTTCTGTGGTTATGAGTGGCTTAGTAAATTTCTTTATTTCTTGTCTTATTATCTTAATCTTTATTATTTTTGGAGGGATGAGTCTTTCGCCTGTTATGTTATTCTTACCTTTGATTGCGATTATTCAATTTATGCTTTCTTTAGGTTTGGTTTTCATTCTAAGTGCAATTGATGTTTATGTACGAGATACGGAATATATTGTAAATTTTATTGTTATGATGTTATTTTATGCTACGCCAATTTTATATTCGAGTGAATTGTTTAAACATACCACCTTTGCTTGGATTATGCAAGTAAATCCTATGGCCCATCTTATCAATGCTTATCGCGATATTTTCTATTATCAAGTGATGCCAGATATGAAAACTTTAGGAATTGTGGCTCTTGTTAGTTTTGCTATTATGGTAATTGGCTATCAAGTCTTTAAGAAATTAGAAAGACGTTTTGCTGAGGAATTGTAATATGAAAAGAGATATTGTGATGGCTTTTGTTATTTTACATTATAAAAACTTAAAGGATACCTTAGAGTGTATTGAGTCTATTCGTGATCTGCATTTCACTGATTCTTATCGAATTGTAGTAGTGGATAATCAAAGTTGTACTCCCAAAGAAGCAAAAATATTAGAAGAGAAAGCTGACGATTTTGTTCAAGCCAAAGAAAATTTAGGGTTTGCCCAAGGAAACAATTTAGGAATTGCTAAGGCAAAAGAGTATTCTCCTTCTTTTATTGCAGTCATTAATAATGATACTTTAATTACTCAAAAAGCTTTTATTGAAAAAATAAAAAAAGATTATCAGAAATATCATTTTGATGCTTTAGGGCCTAAGATCATTACGGAAGGTGGAGAATCCGTTAATCCTTTTCCTGCTTATACCACAAAGGAACAAGTGAAAAAAGCAATTCATAAATCCAAACAGTTAATTTCTATTTATAAAAGTCATTGGAAACGGTTTCTATTAAGAAATTATATCCGAATCAAACATATTTTAAAAAAACCAGTTCCGTTAGAAAATGGGAAAACTTTGCAAGAAGACGTACCTTTACATGGTTGTGCTATTGTTTTTTCAAGAAAATATTATAAAAAGTATCCAGATTGTTTTTATAAAGGCACCTTTTTATATCATGAAGAAGAATTTTTGGAATATCGAAGAAAAAAAGATCAGTTAAAATTTGTTTATGATCCAGAAATTGAAATTTTTCATAAAGAGGGTTCTTCTCTTAATTATAGTTATGATGATAATTTGTATCAGAAATTAATTTTTCGAGAAGGAAATATATTAAAGTCCTTACAGTTATTGGAACAAGTAATGGAAGAAAAAGAAGAATAGGAGTGTTAGTATGCAAAAGAGAATGAATCAAATAATCTCATTTATTTTTATTATCCTTTTTACACTTTTTTTCGTTCAAGGAATTTCATTTGAACGATTATTTCAAGGGGGAAGAATCTTTGCCTTTCTTTTCTCTTTTCTTTTTATGATAGGAGTTTTAATCTTTTATCAACTTTATTTAAAAGCTAATAGCAGAACTTTAAAAAAGAGGAAATGGTTACTGTTGGTCGTATTATTAACTTTGCTGATTGGAGTTTCTGCTCACATTAAACTTTTAACGCCTCAAATATTAGGCATGATTTTATTACAAGTTGCTTCCTGCTTTTTTATCTGTTTTTATATTATGAAAGATTATGAGGTAGAGAAAGGAGCTTTAGCAGTTATCTTTTTTTCGATAGCTGAATTATTATTCACGCTTACTTTTGGACTATTAGAGACTTTTGCTTTCTTCTTATCTAGTTTTTCTTTGTTTTGCTTATGCTTAATCGATCGGGGGGCGATTTATCGGAAGAAGAATTATCTTATTATGATGATGCTTGGTATTTCTATGGGAATTTGTTCTTCTATTACCAGTATTTCTCTTTTGTTTTTTCTCTTTATATTCTTGTTAACTTTTCGGATTCGAGGAATGAAAAGTGCTATTAAATTATTTGTTCCTGCTACCATCTTCTATTTTCTAACTTGGTTTTTGAGCAAAGATTTATTTACCTCTTTTCAATGGAGTAAAAATTTATATCCTGTTTTAACGGAAGCGATTCTTGTTGGTATTACTTGTATTTTCTTACTAGGAAGTATTTATTCTATGCTGAAAGCAGAAAGAAAAATAGGGCTTGTTTGTCGTATATTTCTTATTCTTTTCCTTCTTTGGTTATGGCTATTTCCTAGTGTCTCTTTTGCTTGGTATGGTATTTTTTGCTCTACCTTTCTTTTACTGCTCCTTTCTATTTATGATAATTTACCAAAACTATATTCTCTACACGTCAATATATATCGTTTTAAACCGAAGAAAAACTTAGTTCCTACAAAAAGAGTTACCGCTGTTGTTCCAAACTATAATTATGCTAATTATGTACTTGAGAGAATCGATTCCATTTTATTTCAAACGTATCCTATTACAGAATTAATTATTTTGGATGATTGCTCGACCGATAATAGTGTTGAAATAATCGAAAAGAAAGTACAAAAAATAAAAGAACAATATCCATACCTCAAAGTAGAGTTTTTGCCTAGTAAGAAGAATGGGGGAAATGTCTTCCGGTCTTGGGCACGTTGCTTTGAAGTTTCGCATGAAGATTATTTATGGATTTGTGAAGCGGACGATAGTGCCTCTCCTAGATTTTTGGAGAATGTCATGAAAGCTTTTGATGATGACAAAGTTGTTCTTTCTTATAGTGAAAGTTTAACGATGGATGAGAATGATGTTCTCTTAATGCCAAATTTACGAGAATGGATTGATATTTATGATACTGGAAAATGGAATCAGTCCTATGTAGCGAGTGGAGAAGAAGAATTAAGAACTACTTTGTGTATTAATAATACAATCGCTAATGTTTCTTCCGTTGTTTTTCGGAAACAGAAAAATATTGATTATCAACAATATTTAAAAGGAGCGGAAGAGTTTAAGTTAGCAGGTGATTGGTATTTCTATAGTAAAGTATTAGAACATGGAGATATTGCTTACTGTCGTAAATCTCTTAATTATCACCGGATGCATCAAAAAAGTGTTACTTTGACAACAAAAAATGATCGACACTATCTTGAAATTTGCCGGATTCAAGATATGATTATGAAAGAGCATAAAGTGCCAAAGAAAGTAAAAGCTCTTGTATATGATCGAAGAGAAAATGTTAGAAGGAGTTTTTGCCTTGGAAAAGAGGAATTACGTCTTTTGGATGTGCCATTAGAGTCATTAATAAAAACACAGAAAGTAAAAGATGAAGTATTATTATCGATTATTATTCCTGTTTATAATACGGAACCATATTTACGAAAATGTTTGGACTCTGTTGTTTGTTCCTTACCACTTCGAACCGAAGTAATCATTGTAAATGATGGTAGTCCTGATAATAGTGAAGAAATTATAAAAGAATATTGTAAGAAGTTTTCTCAAATAAGAGCTTTTAAAAAGAAAAACGGAGGACTTTCGAGTGCGAAAAATTTTGGATTGAAAGAAGCGAAAGGAAAGTATATTATTTATTTAGATTCGGATGATTATGTTTCTCCTAATATGTATCAAACTATGTTAAAGTTGGCTATAGAACAAGAAGCTGATATTGTTTATTGTGATATTTTTGAAGTATTTGATGATGGTAGTCGGATTTTTATGAGTATGACAAATTATGATAGGAAAGATCCTTTTATGCAAATTGTCGATACTCCTTTAATGGCATCATCAGCAAATAAAATGTTAAAAAAGTCACTATATGGTGATTTATTATATCCCGAGGGAAAGACGAATGAAGATGTAGCGATTAGTCCAGTTTTATATTTAAGAGCAAAGAAAATTGTTAAAGCAGATTCTCCCTTTTACTTTTATTATCAACGTTCTGGTTCCATTCAAAATAGTTCTTTTTCTTCCAAGAGATTTGTTATTTTTGATACAGCTAAAATATGTTTTGATCATATTAAAGGATGCGATCCAAAGAAAGAGAAAGAAATCAAAGGCTCTATTTATACGCATCAAATCTTAGGGTTATTACTTTTCTTAATTCCTCATGAAAAAAGAAAAAAGAGATTAAAACTGATTTCCATCTTTTGCGAAAAGTTACAAACCTTTGATGATTTTGCTACGAATCGCTATGTATTAGAGTATATGGAAGAATATCACTTGCCAAAATTAATTTCTTATTTAGAGAAAAAAGAGATTAAGAAAATTGATATGTATTTACAAATAAAGATGCGTTGGAGGTAGTATGAAACAAGAAAAGATTTCAATTATCGTTAGTGCTTATAATGTAGAAAAGTATATTGAAAAATGTATTTCTTCTCTTTTAAAACAGACGTATACTAACTTCGAAATTATTGTAGTAGATGATTGCTCTCAAGATAAGACTCTTTCTCTTTTAAAAAAAATGGCAAGAGAAGACAGTCGCCTTAAAATTTTGCATAATAGAGAAAATCATGGTCTATCTTATTCGAGAAATAAAGCGTTGAAGGAAGCAAGTGGTGCCTATTACGGTTTTGTCGATGCAGATGATTTTGTCCCTCTTGATTTTTATGAAACATTATATACTGCTTTAAAAGATCAAAAGGCCGATATGTCTTTTTGCGATATCAATGTCATTTATGAAGATAAGGGAAATTATCAAGAAAAGGTAGCGCTTTGTGAAGGAAAGCCAACCGCTCTTCATGCCATCAATCATGGACTAGCAGCTACTTGTTGCAATAAACTTTTTAAAAAAGAAGTTTTCTTATATCCTTTTGAAGATGGAAAAATCAATGAAGATGTGGCAACGATTTTACCGATTGTCATCAAGGCTCAAAAGTTAGCTTATACCAAGGATACCTATTACAATTACATTCAACATAAGGGTTCCATTCAAAATAGTTCTTTTCAAGAAAAAAGATTTGATATTTTTGATATGGTTTCCCTTGCATTGGATCGAGTAAGAGAAGAAAAAGATTTTTCTAAAATAAAAGAATGTATTACTTGGAATCAATTGATGGCTGTACTCCTATATGCCATTCCAAAAGAAGAGAAGTTCTTTCGAAGAAGACACTATATTTCTGTTTTTATAGAAAAGATGAAGGATTATCCGGGTTTAGATAATCCATATTATCAAGAGTTTTTAAGAAAATGTAATCGGAAGAATAGATTGTTTTATCAGCTTTATGTAACTTTTTCTTTTCATCATTTTTTCTTTCTTGCTAGTTTGCTTGTTTCCTTTTATCAAAGTTATAAAAAATTATCTTTTAAAAATGTCTTAAAAGATACCATAACTTTTAAAAAATTAAAAGAAGAAGCCATGCAACAGCAAGAACTAGCAGAAGATATTTCCGTGATTGCGATCATTCCTAATTATAATTATGCAAGATATTTAAAACAGAGAGTCTATAGTATTCTTTATCAAACGAAAAAAATTCGCAAAATCATTCTTTTGGATGATTGTTCTACTGATAATAGTAAGGAAGAAATTTTAAAAATTCAGAAGACAATTTCCCCTTATGTGCCAATGGATGTGATTTTTAATCAAATGAATTCGGGATCTGCTTTTCAGCAGTGGGCGAAAGGAATGAGGTTAGCTTTGGGCGAAAGTGATTATATTTGGATTTGTGAAGCGGATGATTTTTGTGAGAAACAATTTCTAGAAAAGGTAGAAAAGCCTTTATTAAAAGAAAAAAGCGTTGTTCTTTCTTATTCGAATACAGCTTTTATTGATCCTGTTGGAAATGTTATTTTAAAAGATGTTACGAGTCAAATTGATTTAAAGAAAACGGGTCATTGGAAGAAAAATTATATTATAGATGGGAAAGAAGAAGTAAAGCATTATAGTTATTTGAATTGTACGATTTCAAATGTTTCTTCTGTTTTGATAAAAAATGGAGATTATGATGATATATTTCAAAAGACAGCCAAATTTCATCAAGCAGGGGATTGGCTTTTCTATGTATCTTTAATGAAAAAAGGAAAAGTCGCTTATACTAATAAAATTTTAAATTATTATCGAGTACATGGTAATAATGTTAGTTCTACCTTTAAAAAAGAAGATCATTTGGAGGAGATTAAAAAAGTTCACCAAATCATAAAACAAGAATTTTCTTTAGAAGAAGGGGCAGAAGAACAGATGAAAAAAAGGTATCAGGAATTAGAAAGAATTTGGAATATTGAGTAGTGGGAGGATTTTATGGAGCATATTAAGAAGAAAAAAAATTTTAGAGAGATTTTATGCCTTATTTTTTATTTTCTCTTTACCTTATCTTTCTCTTATGTTTTTGTGAATTGCTTTTTTCGGGAGATCTCTGTTTATCAGAAATTTCATTCTTGGATTTATCTTTTACTTGGAATTTTTGATCTTTTTTTGTGGTGCTTTCTTTATAAAGCCATTAAAAAGATCTTTACGAAACTTTCCAAAAAACAAGTGATTCTTGTGTTTGCAGTAACTTTTCTTTTCGCGATAGGCGTTCTTATTGCGGTATCAAATCTTTTTGAAGCCCCTCTGGCTTGGGATTTCGGGGTCGTTTATGCACAAGCGGATTCTTATGTCAGGACAGGAGATCGAAATCTGTTAGCTACTTATCCCGAGTATTTTCAACTTTTTCCGAATAATATTGCGATTTTCTTGATAGAAGTTGTCATTTTTCGGATTGGAAAATTCTTTGGTTTTACTGATTTTGCTTCTGTGGGTATCTTTTTTAATGGTATTGCTATTTTTCTTTCCATTTTCTTCTTGGTTCTTTATTGTTATCGGCGATTTGGAAAAGAAAAAGCTTATTTTAGTTTAATTATTAGTTTCTTCTTTTTCCCTTTATTTTTATATTTACCAATTTTTTATTCCGATACGCTCTCGGTAGCGGTAGGACCATTTCTTTTGTTTTTATCTACTTTTATGGAAGACAAGAAATGGAAAAAAAATATTCTTCTTTGTTGCATCATGGCCTTATCTCTTTTTATCGGAATGAAAATTAAAATGACAGTGATATTTTTCTTGCTTGGTTTTCTTTTCTTGTTTTTTATTCAGAAAAAATATAAACTATTATTCATGTTCAGTCTTGTGTTTTTAATTGGTTATGTAGGACTCAATCAAATCTACCAAAAGGTAGTAGTCGAACGAGGAAGCTTTTCTTTTCAAGTGAATGATTATGGTAAGATACCAGTTACTCATTGGCTTATGATGGGGATAGAAGATTCCAAAGCTGATAATTCTTCGCGAAATGCTTATGGGGGGTATAATTTAAATGATTATAATATTACTCAAAGTTATGAAAAAGGAGAGGATAGTATTCCTCGACATAAAAAAGAAATTATAAAAAGATTGAAAGAATATGGTTTTTTTGGCTATCTTGATTATCTTACTAAAAAGGCAGTGAATGCCTGGGGAGATGGTAGTTATTATGTGCAGATTGCTTTAACTTTAAACAAAGAGGTAAATCAAAAAGGAGAAGTTCAACACTTTTTGACTGGTAAAAGCAGTGATACTATTTTCTATTTAGAAGAGGGGGTTCAAATTGCTTTTCTATTTATTCTTTGTTTTTCCGGTTTTTATTGTTTTAAAACGAAAAGCAAAGAAACGTTAGTAGAGCACATATCTATCTTTTTGCTGTTTTTATTCTTGCTTGTTTGGGAGAATCGCTCACGTTATTTATATAATTATATTCCTATCTTTATTATAATTATTACTGTTTATATCGATAAGTTGAAATATTTTGGAGGACATTATGGAAAAAATATTAAAAAGAGAAAGAAAAATTTTAAATTGGATTGAAAAGCATATTGATGTACTCATGTTAATTGTCATTGTTTTAGCAGCATTGATGGCACGGTATTTTTTGCTTTCTTATGAATCTGGTGATTATCTTACCTTTTTAAAGCCTTGGTTTTATGAATTGAAGGAGGCTGGAGGATTAAGGGGGTTAGCAAATTATCCAGGAGATTACAATGCTCCTTATATGACAATTATGGCTCTTCTTACTTATTTAAAAGTAAATCCTTTAATTAGTATTAAATTAGTTTCGATTTTCTTTGATTTTCTTCTTGCTTTTGTGATTGGTAAATTTGTATATGAAGTAAGAAAAGAAGATAAAAATCGATCGATGCTAGCTATTTTAGCTTTTGGTATTACTTTGTTTTTACCAACGGTGTTAATGAATGGTGCTTTATGGGGACAATGTGATGTCATTTATACTACTTTTTTGGTTTTGGCTTTTTATTTTCTTTATAAAAAGAAAACCTTCTATTCTTTTGTATTTTTAGGACTTGCTTTTGCTTTTAAATTGCAATTTATCTTTGTTTTGCCCATCTATATTATTTTATATTTTCGTCAAAAAAACTTTTCTATTCTTTATTTTTTAATCATTCCTTTGGTAGATATTATTCTTTGTTTACCTGCTATTATTGCAGGGAAGCCAATTTTGGAGTGCTTATTCGTTTATTTCAATCAGACTTCAACGTATGACAGTTTAAATTTGAATTTTCCTAATTTATACAGTTTAATCACAGGTGATGTTCCATATTTATCAAAGATTGGTATTTTCCTTTTGATCGCTATTTTTGCTTTTTTGCTATTCTATATTATTAAAACGAAAGTTGTTTTCAATCCTGAAAAGATTCTACTATTAACAATTTTATCAATTGCTTTATGTACTTTCTTTTTACCTCATATGCATGAACGTTACTTGTTTGCTGCCGATATTTTTAGTTTATTGTATTGTTTTCTTTATCACCGAAATTATTTGGTTGCTATTTTGATTTCATTTATTTCTTTGACTTCTTATGTTATGTTTTTATACTCTAGTTATTTAATTCCTACTTATCTGTTAGCTTTGATCTTTTTCTTTTTAATTCTTTATTTAATAAAAGATTTTATGAAAAAAATTGTGGAATAAAAGTAGACAACTTTATTGGTTAATGCTACACTAAAGGTGTTGGAGGAAGTGAAAGAGATGAAAAAGAAAGAAAAAGATCAAGAAGAGGGGCAAGTTTTAAAAGAAAAACAAGCTATTTTATATATTGTTATACCTTGTTATAATGAAGAACCTGTTTTGGAGGAGACAACAAGACAATTAAAGGTTAAAATGGAAAAATTAATCAAAGAAAAGAAGATTAGTCCTATGAGTCGAGTTATGTATGTTAATGATGGTAGTAAAGATAAGACTTGGGAATTAATTCAAAAGATTCATAAACAAGAACCTTTGTTTACGGGTATTTGTCTTTCTCGCAATCGAGGGCATCAAAATGCTTTACTAGCTGGTTTGATGACCGCTAAAAATTATGCTGATGTTGTGATTAGCATGGATGCTGACTTGCAAGATGATATTAATGCAATTGATGAGATGATCGATAAATATTATGCGGGAAATGATATTGTTTATGGCGTTCGTAGTAAAAGAAAGAAAGACACATGGTTTAAAAGGGTTACTGCGGAAGGTTTTTATAAGTTTATGAGTAAGATGGGGGTTGATATTGTATATAATCATGCCGATTATCGTCTTACTAGTAAACGAGTATTGAATTATCTAGAAGATTATAAAGAAGTTAATTTGTTTTTAAGAGGAATCTTTCCTTTAATTGGTTTTTCTTCTGATGTTGTTTATTATGAACGGAACGAAAGATTTGCAGGAGAGAGTAAGTATCCTTTAAAGAAAATGTTATCTTTTGCTTGGGATGGTATTACTTCTTTTTCCATTAAACCAATTAAAATGGTATTGAATCTTGGAATTATTATCTTTATTGTGAGTATTATTGTGCTAATTTATTGTCTTGTTGTAAAATTTCTGGGGAATACCGTTGCTGGTTGGACTTTTACTACTTGCTCTATTTGGTTAGTAGCAGGTCTTGAGATGTTATCCCTTGGTATTATTGGAGAATATGTTGGAAAGATTTATAGTGAAACGAAAGCAAGACCTAGATATATTATTTCTAGAAATTTAAACGAGGAAGAGAAAAGTGAAAAATAAAATAGCGGTTTTAATTCCATGTTACAATGAATCAAAAACGATAGAAAAAGTGGTAAAGGATTATAAACAAGCTTTGCCTGAAGCGGACATTTATGTTTATGATAACAATTCTAGTGATGGAACAGACGAGATTGCTCGTAAAGCGGGTGCTATTGTAAAATATGAATATCGGCAAGGGAAAGGGAATGTTATCCGTAGTATGTTTCAAGATATTGAGGCGGATTGTTATTTAATGATTGATGGGGATGATACTTATCCTGCCGAAAATGCGAGAGAGATGTGCGATCTTATTCTAGAAGGAAAAGCCGATATGGTTATAGGAGATCGTCTTTCTTCTACCTATTTTACCGAAAATAAAAGACCTTTTCATAGTCTTGGAAATCTCTTGGTAAGAGGACTGATCAATAAACTCTTTAAAAGTAATGTTCATGATATTATGACGGGATATCGGGCTTTTAGTTATGAATTTGTGAAAACCTTTCCCGTGTTATCGCAAGGGTTTGAGATTGAAACAGAAATGACAATTCATGCTTTGGATAAAAACTTTTTATTAAAAGAAATTCCTGTAAATTATCGAGATCGACCAGCAGGTAGTATCTCAAAACTAAATACTTATCGTGATGGTTTTCGGGTTTTAAAAACAATTGCTCGTTTATTTAAAGAATATAAACCAACTATTTTTTTTAGTATTATTGGTTTGATCTTTTTGATTATTTCGGTCGTATTTGCTGTACCTGTTTTTGCAGAATATTTTGAAACAGGGTTAGTACCACGTTATCCAACTTTGATTTTCTCTGGTTTTATGTTAATCGTTTCTATTTTAATGTTTGTTTGTGGGGTTTTGCTGGAAGTTGTTGTGAAAAAACATCGCCAATTATTTGAGCTTATTTTGATTCAGATAAAGGAGGATAAGAAAAATGAAGAAGGATAATGCTAGTGTTTTTGTTAAGAAGTGTTTAAAAATATTTCATATTAAGGTAAAACCGAAAACGGAAAAATTATTAATTCAGATCTTTAAATTTGGAATTGTGGGAGTTATTGCAACCGTCATTGATTTTGCTTTTCTTTATCTTTTCCGAGAATTTCTTCATTTTCCAGTTCTTTTGGCGAATACGTTATCATTTTGTATTTCCGTGATTTATAACTATACCGCTAGTGTCAAATGGGTATTTGATGTCAATAAAGAAAAAGATGCTAGAAAGCAGTTTGTGATTTTTATTATCTTTAGTGTGATTGGCTTATTATTAAATGATTTGATTATGTGGGTAAGCACTGATTTACTATCTATTTATTACTTACTTGCTAAAATTATTGCAACCCTTATTGTAATGGTCTTTAATTTTGTAACGAGAAAATTATTTTTGGAATGAGAAGTTTTTTCCATTATAATTATGTTTATTGAAAAATACGATTCTAATTTGGTTTAGAGTCTTTTTCTTTTATTAAAAAACATGATATAACGTTAATAGAGGTGAGTTTATGAATTCGATTGAAACATTACAAAAATGGATTGATGAAAGTAAGACAATTGTTTTCTTTTTGGGAGCAGGGGTATCTACGGAAAGTGGGTTAAAAGATTTTCGGAGTGTCGATGGTCTTTACCATATGAATTATACATATCCCCCAGAACAGATCTTATCCCATTCGTTCTTTTTAAAACATCCTGATATTTTCTTTGATTTTTACAAAAAGTATTTGAATGCTTTAGAGATAAAGCCTAATCTTTGTCATGAATATTTGGTAAAATTAGAGAAGAAGGGAAAGTTAAAAGCCATCGTTACCCAAAACATCGATGGACTTCATACTAAGGCAGGGTCTTCCTGCGTATTTGAATTACACGGAAGCATTTATCGAAATTATTGCATTTCTTGTGGTAAATCATATTCTGCTTCCTATGTGTTTTCCTCTTCAGGCATTCCTCGTTGCAGTTGTGGGGGCATTATCAAACCAGATGTTGTATTGTATGAAGAACCACTTGATGATAAGGTGGTTCGTGGAGCGATTCAAGCGATCCAAGAAGCTGATCTTTTTATCGTAGCGGGCACATCTCTTACCGTATATCCTGCTGCCTCTTTCCTTCATTATTTTAAAGGACGACATCTTGTTATTATTAATCGAGATAAGACTTCTTTTGATGAACAAGCCGATTTGGTATTGCATGAGAGCTTAGGTGATGTTTTTGCAAAGCTAAACTAAAATAGTTTTCGTCAATTTTTGTCAAATTTTTCGGTTTTTTCCTTGATCTTCCTTTTTCTATGTTATACTCCTTTTAGATAGGAGTTGATAGAATGAAAGCCATTGCGATTAAAGGCGTAAGAGAATTTGAAATGAAAGAAATAGAGAAACCAGTCGAGGCAAAGGATGGTTATGTATTAATTGATGTCAAAAAATCGGGAATCTGTGGATCGGATCTTCATTATTTTGAAGCGGGAGGTCCTGTAGGACTTATCATGGGTCATGAATTTAGTGGCGTAGTAGTAGATCCTGGAACCCGTACGGATTTAAAAGTAGGAGATAGGGTAACGGGGTTACCAATTTCTCCTTGTGGAAAGTGTCATGCTTGTTTGACAGGCAATCCTCAATATTGTTTAGAAACTTGGAATCAAGCGGTGGGACTTTCACCGGATCATCCAGGAGGTCTTACTTCTCGTATTTTTGTAAGAGAAGATATGGTATTAAAATTACCAGATTCCGTATCTTTTGAAGAAGGGGCTATGGTAGAACCTACTGCTGTTGGACTTCATGCAGTCCATCTTGCTGATATTCGCGTGGGAGCGAAAGTGCTTGTCATTGGGGGAGGGATCATTGGTCTTGTTTCCGCTATGTTTGCCAAAAAAGAAGGAGCAAGTTATGTAGCATTATCCGAAACCAATGAAGCAAGAGGAAAGAAAGCTCTTACTTTCGGCGTTGCCGATGAATATTTTGATGCGAAAAATCAAAAAGTGATAGAAGAAATGGTGGCGAAAACAGAAGGTGGTTTTGATGTTGTTATCGAGTGTTGTGGTAATTCTGCTGCTGTTAGTAGCGCTTTAATGGCCGTAAAGCCTGGTGGATGCGTCATATTGGTAGGTGTATCCTTAACTCCTGTTACGATTCCAACCGTACTTTCGGTGATGCGGGAATTGACAGTAAAAGGAGCGATTGGTTATACAAAGGAAGAATTTGCTTCTGTTATTGATCTCATGGCAAACAAACAAATTGAAGTTTTGAAGTTTGTTTCTGAAGAGGTTGGTTTAGAAGGGATACAAGCAGCTTATGAAAAATTAACCTCAGGCACTTCGGAGGAAGTAAAAATTTTAGTGGATCCAAACAAATAGAAAAATGGTATAAAAAAGACAATTTCGTTATTTGGTTGACGTAAATTGTTCTTTTTTTATGAAATAAAAATATTCTTTTTGGGAAAGTCGTGATATTCTAGAATAAAGAACATCTGGTAAAAGTCAATAGGTAAATTATGGCAGTTTTAGTATAATTTCCTGCCATATCAAAAAAATTATTCCACGACAAAAAGGTTTTAGTTAAAGCCAAAACAAGTGTTCGCTATTTAAATATTCCTTTCAGACTATAGTCCTGCAGTCATATTCAAATAGCGATTAACCGATCTTTGAATTTTGAACTGAGTCAATTGGTTTGTAGTATTGATTTTTTCGCAGCAATCCAAAAATCAATCTTTCAAGTTTACGAGCAGATAAAACGAGTGCACGTTTATGTTGATGTTTAGTAACTTCTTTATATTTAAGATTATAATAATCTTTTATAAAAGGAAAGTTCTGTCTAACACAGGAAACAGTCGCTTCAACTAAATAATAACGTAAATATTTATTAGACTTTTTGGAAGATTTCTTATCTTGAGAATCAAATTCTCCAGATTGATTTCTTTTCCAATAAAGACCTGAATATTTTGCAAGTTTGGAATTATGTGAAAACCTATCAATATTACCAATTTCAGCCATAATACCAGCAGCATAAACCTTACCGATACCACGAATAGAAAGCAATATATGGTAAGTATTAGAATCTAATCCTAAGGCTGCATTCAAAATGGCTTTATCAATGTTTTTAAGTTGTTGTTGATAAAACTTAATGGTATTTAAAGAACAAGCAATGGCAATATTAATTGGCTCATAAGCAGTCTGATTTAATCTGTATGAAGCACGCATAGCCTTATTTAAAGCAGTAACTTTATCATTTAAATTAGACGAATGATGTTTACTCTTTTCTGTAATAAAGCTAATAAGTTCTTCAACAGAAGATTCGGCGATTTGATCAGGAGAGACAAATTCTTCTAAGAAAGCAGAAGAAGTGGCACCAAACAAATCAGAAAAAGGTAATTCATTTTTGTCTAAAGACATTAAACCAGAGAAAGAAAGATATAAATTAGTTAAAACATAAGTCTTTTCTCTTATCAATTCTTTACAAATATGATATCTTTGTCTTGTAAGACGTTGAAGTGCGATGTATTGAGAGCCTCTAAATGGATGTAAAGCTTTAGTTCTTCCAACTCTCGCATAGTCGGCAAGAATATAAGCATCAATACCATCTTCTTTATCTAAATCATGAAAGCTTTTCTTGTATTTATCAAAATCACAAGCATTAATTTGAAAAACTTCAGTATGGAACTTATTTAAGTATTCATTAGAAGAAAGATAACAAGCTGGATGAAAAGAATACATACCAGTAGATTCCATAACAATAATGATTTTTTCAAAGAAGAATTTGTTTTCAATATCTTTAATTTTATTTATAACCATATCATTTCCTTCTGGATTATTGGGAAATTTAAGGTTGAAATAAATATGTTGATCAAAGTTCATAACACAGAATTGGTTACCTTTTAATGCAACATCAACACCAATGAATAAACAGTTTTGCATTTATATCACCACCTTTCTTTTATGAATTTTTGTGAGACATAACAGACTACAGATACCCTTGCTTAAAAGTTTGACAACAACCTCGCTATAAGAATACATCTTTGTTTAAGGATAATATGCTGCGATTAAACTTAAAAGAGAAACATCATCTGAGTTAGAAGGATAATAACTAATAAGTAGGGAAACATTCTTAAAAAGTAAACACCATAAAGGGTTACAGGAGTGAATAGAATAGATCCTAGTTATTACATCTCAAAAGGATATAATAACACAAGGGTATAAATAATCCACAGTTTTAACTATTTTTACTTATAAAAATAGAATAAATAAAAAAATAGTTAATATAAGTGATTTCTCACTTACAAAAACTATTATACGAGGAGTGAGAGGTGTGGAGAAACATAAACATTTTTATATTATGACCATTGTGGTTCTATTACTTATGATGGCGTTTGCTAGTAGTTTTTATTTGATGTATGATAATAATATTTTTTCTAAGGAGAAAAAAGAGACTGAAGTAGAACTTGATGTTATGAGTGAGGAAGTAACGTCTTTATATGATAAGATTAGTTATGGTCTTAATCTTTATTGTGGAGTGAATGATTATTATACGAATAAGAAAGTTGTTGCAAGTGATATTTCGAATGAAACGGCTTTTGAACTTGTGTTAACGCAACTTCATGAAAAAGGTCTTTATAATATCATTAGTGGTGGTAGTTTTCGTAAAGAGGCAGTGGATGAGGTCTTATTAGAATTATTTGGATCGGATTATACTTTTCAACATCAAACCTATCAAACTTGTCCAATCTTTACTTATGACAGTATCACGGAAACTTATACGTCAGGAGATCCTGCTTGTGGCGGTATGTGTGGCGCCTATCCTTTGAAAAGGGTAGAGAAAGCGATTCAAAAAGATGATACCATTTCTTTATTTGTTCGCGTTTTATTTGCTGATACTTCTTCGGATAATGGGTTAGTTGCTTATTATCGGGATTATAATAAGACTGATTTGATTCGTGATCTTGAGAGGGATGAGCATGGAGTCGTTTTAAATAACGAAGAAAATCTCTCTAAGGGAAGTTTATATCAACTTGATTTTGTTTTAGAAGAGGGAAATTATGTCTTTGTTTCTAGTACTCCTGTCAAGGAAACAGTCCAATAGGACTTTTTTTCTTGTAAAAAAATCAGTTTATGTTTATGATCAATGTGACGAGGTGAAATTATGTTACAAGTAAAAGAAATTGTCAAATATTATGGTAATAACAAAGCGGTAGATCATTTGTCCTTTTCCGTAAAGGATGGAGAGATCTTTGGGCTTCTAGGGGAAAATGGAGCGGGAAAAACAACTACTTTCCGTATTATTATGGGTCTTTTGGAAGCGACAGAGGGAGAAGTTTCTTTAAATGGGAAAAAAATCAATTATGATGTAACCGATGAAATTGGTTTTGTTACCGAAGAGCGTAGTTTACTTACAAAAATGACGGTGAAAGATCAAATTATCTTCTATGGAGTATTGAAAGGTATGGAGGAAGAAGAAATTTTAAAAGAGATGAGAAAATGGTTACAGCGTTTTGATATTTCAGCTTACGAAAATCGGAAAATAAAAGAGTTATCAAAAGGAAATCAGCAGAAAATTCAATTTATTTCGGCTGTGATTCATCATCCGAAACTTTTGATTTTGGATGAGCCATTTTCAGGTCTTGATCCTATTAATGTGGAAATGTTGAAAAAAGCTATTTTGGATTTACAAAAAGAGGGTTGTTCTATTATTTTTTCTTCTCATCAAATGGAACAGATAGAGGATTTTTGTGAAAAATTAATTATTCTTGTAAAAGGGAAACCAATTGTATCTGGTTATTTGAAAGATATAAAAAAAGAATATAAGAGAAAAAATATTCTTTTGCGAGGGGATGATTTACCTCTTGATAAGATTGAAAAACTAAAAGGTGTCCTATCGATTACTCCTTATCGAGGGGAATATGAAGTGAAAGTGGCAGATGATACGGTTGCTCCCCAGGTATTTGATTTGGTGAAAAATACGAATTTAACGAAATATGATGTGGAGGAACCAACGTTAAATGAAATCTTTATTGATAAAGTAGGAGGTTATCATGAGTCGTAAATTTTTATATTTAACTAAGATGAGTTTTAAGAAAAAAGTTTGTTCCAAATGGTTTGTTTTGGTCAATGTTTTTCTTGCTCTTGTGGTGATTGCTTTATTTAATATTAATTCTATTATTGCTTTTTTTGGCGGTGATTTTGATCAAACGATTCAGGTGTATGTGGTAGATGAAGGAGGACATTTTGATACCTTTGAAAAGTATATAGAAACGTATTCGCAAGCTTCGAATGAGGAGGAAGAGGAACCTAAGATTTCTTTGGAAAAGGTAGAGAAGGATGTTGCCCTTTTGGAAGAAGAGATAAAAGAGGATGAAGTGATTGTTACTTTGGAGGAGAGTGAAAGTGAATTTTTGGTTTCTTCCGTTATTAGTAAAGAAAAAATCGATAGTTCTCTTTATCAGATTATTACCCAAAGTTTAAATGCTACCAAACAGGAGATTGGATTTATTCAAATGAATATCGATCCTACGATATTATCACAAATTAATTCTACTGTTACCATTGATCGGGTTGTACTAAATGATCAAAATAGTGCGGATGAAAATATGGAAATGATTATGGGAAGTGTTTTTCCTACCTTAATATTACCATTTTTTATGTTAATTATTTTCTTGGTACAAATGGTAGGGGGAGAAATTTGTGAGGAAAAGACCACGAAGAGTATGGAAATTATTCTTTCGAATGTTAGTGCTAAAACCCATTTGTTATCTAAAATAGTAGCTAGTAATTTGTTTGTTCTTTTGCAAGCGGTGTTGTTGTTTGTTTATGGAGTGATTGGATTTTTGATTAGTACGAGGGGAAATGGGGTAGCGCTTCCAAGTTCGATTACTTCTGTTTGGGATAGTCTTGTTAGTAGTGGTTTTATTGATTCTTTTCTTACCTTGATTCCTTTGGCATTGGTTTTAATGATTTTATCTTTTTTAGCTTATTCTTTGGTAGCAGGAATTCTTGCTTCTATGACCACCAATGTAGAAGATTTTAGTCAATTGCAAACGCCACTTATGTTAATTCTTTTAGCTAGTTATTACCTCGCTTTGATGGCTGGTATGTTTGAAGGAAGTTCATTTATCCGTATTTTATCTTATGTTCCTTTCTTCTCTTGCTTAGTGAGTCCCTCCTTATTTATAATGGGACAGATAGGAATAGGAGATATTTTGATTTCTCTTATCATTTTAGTCGTTTTCTTATTCTTTTTATTTAAATACGGTTTAAAGATTTATCGAAATGGGGTTTTAAATTATTCCAATGAAAAAGTATGGGTTCGATTCAAAAAAGCTCTTAAGAGCAGAGAATCATAAGACTTTAATAAGACCTTTAAGGCCTTTTTCTTATATTTTTTAATTTACTTCTTTTGTTAGGCGTGCTAAACTAATATAGAAGGGTAGGCTCAAAATGAAGAGAATTGTTGTTATTGGATGTGGAAATGTAGGCCTTAGTTATATAGAAAAACTTGTTTTAGAACCCAATCTTTGTGCTGAAATCGTTCTTATTGATCTGAAGAAAGAGTCTTTAGAAGGAAAAATTCTTGATTTAGAGCAAGGATTAGTGCTTAAAACGAATAGTGTTTTTTTGCGTGTTGGGGATTATGAAGATTGTAATGAGGCGGATATTATTGTTCTTAGTGCTGGAGTGAAGCAATCTTCTAAGGATCGGCTTGCTGATTTAGAAGGAGCCTCTAGAATAGTAGAAGAAATATGTAAAAAAATTGAAGAGACTTCTTTTCAAGGGATCTTTTTAGTGGCGACGAATCCTTTGGATGTTATCTGTCAATTAGTGTCAACTTATTTAGATTATCCAAGAGAGAAAATCATTGGAACAGGAACCACGTTAGATACTGCTAGACTGCGTAGTTTACTTTCCAAGAAATTAGGAGTTCGACCTTTGGATATTCAAGTCTATGTTTTAGGGGAACATGGAAATAGTCAGTTTGTCGCTTGGAGTAATGCTAATATCGGATTACAAAATTTAAGCAACTTTATTCGTGAGGAAGAAAAAGAGTCTCTTTCTTATCAGACGGGAAAAATGGGGGTTCATATTGTTTCCTTGCAGGGATATACTGCTGATGGGGTAGCTTCTTGTCTAGTACGTTTAACAATGGCCATTCTTTTAGATGAAAAGGCTATTTATCCTGTAAGTCATTATCAAAATGATTATGATGTTTATTTTTCTACTCCTGCTGTGATTGGAAAAAATGGAATTGAAAAAGCAATTCAAATTAAACTTTCTATCGAAGAGAAGAAAAAAATGGATTATTCTGCTAGGAAGATTAAAGAAGCAGTAGAACAAATTTTACCACCAGAACTTTATTAAAATAAATTTTTATAAATAGGGTATCTTATTATAAGAAGCAGAGAGGAGGTAATTATGAAAAATAAAGGAAGAAATTTGAGAATGTTTGTTTTTATAAATCTTTTTGGGATTGTTTTGCTTTCTTTGTCATCTTATCTTCTTGTATTTTTTCAAACTTCAAGAGCAGCGACTGGAGATCCTCCAGAATCTTTTCATGGTTCTTATACAGAAGGTGTTCCTTTTTGGGGCAGTTATGCTCTGTATCAAACCATTTCTGGTACGGATCAGATTGTTTATTGTTATGATCACTTATTAGATCCAATGAATGGAATTATGGTATTAAAAGGAGAATTAACGGATAAAGGATTACTTTATATTATTCAAAACGGTTATCCAAACAATCCAAATATTTGTAGTGGTACCTATATGGATAAATACATGGTTACACAGTATGCTATTTGGATTTATAAAGATCGTTATATTTTGGGGATTGCCGATAATGTAGATGGTGAAATTGCTGCGGGGGGACAATTTGGAAAAATTAATCTTTTAAATAGTTTTGGAGAATATTCTATAGCAATTCAAAATCTATTGGCAGGAGCCGAAGCAGCTAGGAATGCACCAGATCCAAATTATAGTTTGAAGAATAGTACTTTCACATTTAGTGCTTCTGGAAATAATTATGTAAGCTCTAGTATTGGTATAGATCAAGACACAGATTTTACTAGTTATACGATAACAAGTATTTCTGCTCCTGCTGGATATTATTTAACGACTAATACTGGCCGAACAATCCAAAGTGATGCGGTAACAAGCACTGTTTTTGCGAAAGATGAAACCTTTCAGGTTATTTTCCCTGCTAGCGGTCTGACTCCGAATGATATAATGGTCGATATGAAAATTACTGCTTCTGCTACCGTTAGCAAAGCATATATGTATGCTCCTGAAACGCCAGGTATGCAAGATGGACTTTTGACAACGATGTACGATGAGGATGTCACAGCTTCAGCTTCTTTAACCGGAATGATACCTCTAGGTCAGATTAAAATAATCAAAACGTATATGAATCCTTTGACCGGTGAAACGGGAACGCTAGGAGGAGCTCACTTAAGAATAACGGAGGAAGGGGGAACATTTACTCTTCTCAGCACGACAGAAGATAGTCCTAAAATAATAACAGGACTTTTACCTGGTAAAACTTATCTTATTACTGAAACGGATGCCCCTGCTGGTTATACTATTAACACGAGAACTTATAAAGTGACAATTACGATGGATGACTGTTTTGCTTCTACGGATGACTTGCAGGTAGTTACCATTCAAGATTATAAAATTGTAGTTCGACTGAATAAACGCGATATAACAACGAACCAAGCATTACCAAATGCCAAAGTGCGAATCACTGCTCCTAGTATTTCTTATAGCCAAGAAATAACAACAACCTCAAGCTACGTGGAAATACCGAATGTTCAATCAGAAGTTCGCTATACGGTAGAGGAAATAGAAGCACCAAGTGGATATATGCTTCCAGAAGAGCCTTTTGAGTTTGAAATTTCAAAAGAGGGATTAATAAATGTAGTGAATACTTCAGAAAATTATGAGGTAAATCCTGGACCAGGTATTATCACAATTACGATCAAAGATCGAGCTTATGATCAATTGCCAAATACAGGTGGTAGTGGTATTTATCCTTATTTATTCGTAGGAATTGTTTTGGTTGGAGTTGGCATAAGTGGTTATGTTTTCTATCGAAAAAAAATAAGAAAAGAAAATAAGCGTTCTTGAAAGTAATTTTAGAATATGATAGAATGTATTTAATAATAAGGTAGAGGTAGCGAATGAAAAAGACGATTACGATTAATACATTGCTTATCATTTCTATATTAGGTTGTCTTCTATTTTCTTACCGACAAGTGAGTTTAGCAGCTCCTGACGAAAGACCACCAGATTCTATTGATGCGGCAAGAGAATCTATCATTACAGCTGATTGGGATCGAGGGGATAATTCGATTAAAAAAATTACTTCTACAGGTGAAGTTATCTATTGTTGGGATTATGCTACTCCTTGGTAAGATGGGAAGAGATTGCCGATAAGGGTTTGGCTTGGATTATTTTAAATGGTTATCCTTATAAAAATCCTTTGGAAGGAATCAGTGGAGTGAGTATGGATACTCATGATCAGAATGCCGTAACCCAATATGCAGTATGGATTTATAAAGAGCGTTATATTATGGGACTTTCTGATGATCAAGATGGCAAATGCCAGCTTCGGAGAAGAATTGGATTTTATATAATGCGGAGCCTTATAGTACGGCAGTTCGAAATTTAATTGAACAAGCTCATCAAGTAGCTCAACAAAGTGATCCTTCTTTTGATATTACTTTTCAAACAACGAACATAACCTTGTCGGCCTCTAGAGATGGACAAAGCTTTATTTCTTCTATGATTGGTTTAAAAAATAACTCAAACTTTAGTGATTTTACTGTTTCTATTACAGTTCCTGCGGGGTATTATCTTTTGTTTAATGGGAAACAAGTAGGGGCCAATGAGGTTGCTAGTACTGTTTTTCCAAAGGGCTCACAATTTCAATTGGTTATTCCCATTGATGCGATTAATCATTCTAATCGTAAAATTCGAGTTACCATTCATGCGACCGCGGTTGTGGAAAGACAGACGGTTTATTCCTATACTCATGATGGAGGAGGACAAGCTGGATTGTTAGCGTGAGTTTATTCTGAAACAGTGGAAGCAGAAACGACTGATACGATTTATATTCCAACTGCAGGACTATATCTTGAAAAGACTTATCAAAATCCTATGACAGTAGCCAAGGGTAATTTAGCTGGAGCGACTATTCACATTGAATCGGCAGATGGATATTATTCGAAAGATTATGTTACAACTTCTATTCGACTTTTTGTTAATGATCTTTTGCCTGGCACTTATACTATTACAGAAACGGTCGCACCCGTTGGCTATATTAAAAGTTCTCAGACTTATACTGTTGAAATTGATGCGAATGATTGTTATACCCCAATGGGAAGTATTCCAACTTATTCTTTTGTCAATACTGCTATTGTGGTACGAATCATCAAAGAAGATATGACTACAAGAGAAGCCCTGGCGGGGGCGACGATACAAATTATACCTAGTAATAGTTCCCCATATAGCATTACTTCGACCACTGAACCTTATCTTTTATTAAATGTTTCTACAGGTGTAACTTACACGGTGAAAGAGTTGGTCGCTCCTCCTGGTTATTTAGTACCATCCGATAGCTTTCAGATTACTTCTTCTGGAACGATTCAAGTGCTAAAAATTTCTTTATAATTATCGAGTCAATCCGGGGCCAGGAATTATTACGATTTATGTTTCGGATCGTCAAGTTGGTGTGTTACCAAACACCGGAGGATCGGGAATTGGAGTTTATCTTATCACGGGTTCTATTTTACTTGCAATAGGAGCTGTGGGACTTATTTTCTATCTAAGAAGGAGGCGTAAAAAATGATAAAAAAAATAAAAATTACTATTTTAGTCTTTCTAATTTTCTTTGGCTTTGGTATGATAGAAGTGTATGCTGATAATATAGATCCAACGAGGGTATCCTTTCTTACACTTCGTTATCAGTATGATGATATTCTGATTCGAGATACGGGTATTTCTATCTATTATGTCGCAACGATTGATGAGGAGGCAAAATTTACACCTGTTTCTTCCTTTCGAGATTTAAATGTTCCCTTAGAAGGTGATAGTGCTTCTTCTTGGCAAGAAGTAAGCAATGAAGTGTATGATTATGTAGAATCCAATCACTTAGAACCTTTGAAAAGAGCTTTAACCGATCAAGAGGGGAAAGTGGTTTTTACCGATTTACAACCAGGTTTATATTTAGTGGTAACGGATGCTAAAGAGTTGGGAGATTTGATTTATTCTTCTTCTCCATCTCTTGTATCTATTCCTTTATTAGATGATATGAATGAGGAGTATCTTTACGATGTTGATGCAAATGTCAAAACGGAGGTAACGGAAGTTCCTCCTGAGATTACGCCACCGAACACAATGGATTATTACTTTGCGGATGCTATGTTATTCCTAGTGTTCCTATTGGTTTCCATCATTTTGATTTCATATATATTAAAATTACAGAAGAAGGAAAGGAGAAAAGAAAATGAAAAGAAATAAAATTTTAACTCTTCTGACTATTTTAGCTTTGATGCTATTTGGAACAATGAATGTTCAAGCTGCAACATCGATTACAACGAATCCCTCGAGACCTGGTACAACCGATACGGGAAGTCGTTATGTCACAAATCAATCAACAATTACTATCAATGGGGTAGTATCAACCGATCACTTGAGTGCTTATAAAATCTTGGATGTATACTATAATAGTTCTACCAATCAAATCACTTATGAATTTACTTCTGATTTTAAAGCTTTTCAAGCCCAAAATTCTACTTATCGGAATTTAACAGTGGATGAATATTATGATTTGACCAGTGGTAGTACTTCTGGTAGTACACAATCTCCATCTAGTACTTTGGATGCACTAGCGAGTGCTTATGCTGCTTATATTAAATCAGATGGTGGGGTTACTGGTACACCAATGAATGTTTCTGGTACAAGAGCAACTCTAACTGCTGATGCTGGTACTTATTTAATTTTACCGACTCAGACTATGAATGTATATGCGGTTATGGTAGGTAATTTGGACTTTTCGGTAGAAGGTTCTGCTTGGAATTTAAATTCTGCTACGATTGCGGCAAAAGTAAGTGAAGTAGGAATTGATAAGTCTGTTACAACTGAAGGAAATAAGGAAGATTCTTATTCATTTAATGAAAAATACAATTACATTATTAATGCAACCGTGCCACTATATCCATCCAACGCTATTCGTAAAAATTATATTATTCACGACCACTTAGACGCAGGAATTACTTTTGATGATGTTTCTAATTTTGTTGTGAAAGATGGTACTAGCACTTTAACAATTTCAAGAACAAGTGCTACAGAGGCTTATGTTAGCAAAGGAGGAAGTGATCGTGTTGCGCAAATTCGAATTAACGGACAAGATTTAACCATTACTTTTTATGTTGATCAACTTACTTCAACGGATTTAACGATTACTTATTCTGCTCATTTGAATGATGATGCTGTTTTAGGAGCAGTTGGAAATAAAAATAGCGTTACTTTAGAGTATTCAAACGATCCATATGGAACTTCTGATTATACTACAGAACCTGTTGATACAACAGTTTATACTTATGGACTTGAGATTTTTAAACATTATTTAAATGGGGGAAGTAAAGTAGGACTTGGAAATGCGACTTTTGAAATTTACTCTGACTCTCAGTTACAACATTCCGTTGGAACGATTAAAACAGCTTCGAATGGACATGGTACATTAGCAGGATTAAAAGAAGGTACTTACTACATAAAGGAAACCGTAGCCCCTACTGGTTATGCTTTGTTAAGAGATTCGATTCAAATTGAACTTAATGAAGATACGGCTACGAATGGTACTGTTACAGGTTATTATTTAAGAGAAATTGCGAATGCACCTACGGGAACATTACCATCTACTGGTGGTATGGGTACTATTCTTTATACTGCTATTGGTATCGGTATTATGGCCGCTGCTGTAGCTATTATTGTTATTTATCGCAAAAAGAAAATGAATCAACAAAATAGTTAATTTATGAAAAAAAGAATTATAATTGTCCTATTTATAGTAATATTCTGTGTTGGACTTGGAATTTTACTTTATCCTTTCGTTAGTAATTATATTAATTCTCAGGAACAGCTAGAAGCGATTGAAGCTTATAATGCAGCTGTAGATTCCAATGTGGTTAACACAAAAAAAGAAGCCTTATTGAAAGCAGCAAGAGATTATAATGGAGGTGTCACGAGTGATGATTTGAAAGATGCCTTTACTACTGCCGATCATGAGGCCTCTTCTCGTTACTATAGTATGTTAAATGTAGGTGATTTGGGCATTATGGGGTATATTTCTATTCCCAAAATCAATGTCCAACTTCCTATTTATCATGGTACAAGGGCTAGTGTGTTACAAAAGGGTGTTGGCCATTTGGAAAGTAGCTCTCTTCCAGTTGGGGGAGAAAGCACACATGCGGTGTTAACTGCACATCGAGGACTTCCTTCTGCCAAGCTGTTTACAGATCTTGATCAATTGCAAAAAGGAGATGTTTTCTATATTACGGTATTAGGTGAAACTCTTGCTTATCAAGTTGACCAGATTAAAGTGGTAGAACCATCAAATGTTGAGGATTTGAAAGTAGTACCTGGAGAAGATTATGTAACTTTGGCTACTTGTACGCCCTATGCGATAAATACTCATCGATTGTTGGTAAGAGGAACACGCATTCCTTATCAAAGTGATATGGCCAAAGATACCATTGTTTCAAGCTCATCTTCCACGTTACCTTACTATTTCGTAGGGGCGGGAATTTTAATTGGTCTTATCATTCTGATTATCATTATTCTTTTGAGAAGAAGAAAGAAAAAGCAAAAGAAGCAGGAAGAGCCAATCGAAGTATTAGAAGTAGACGAAGATGGCATTGAAATCATATAAGAAAGGACTACATCATGAAAAAAAGAAAATTATGGATTGCTATTATTCTTTTGATTCTATGCCTTATTTTTACAATTTTTTTCTTCGTTCAATTGGTTTTATGGCATATTGATAGCCAGAATACGAAAAAAGAAGTTAGTGAAATTTTAGATGTTACTACTTTAGAAGAACAAGAAGGAAAACGAATTGTTTATGCTGATGTAACTTCAACTTATCAAAATGAACCATTCTTAAATGTTGAATTTTCTTCTCTGCAAGAAAAAAATAATGAAGTAGTAGGTTGGGTTCAAATTCCAAATACCAATATTGATTACCCTTTTGTAAAACATAACGATAATTCTTTTTATTTAAATCATTCTTTTGATAAAAGTTATAACCAAGCTGGTTGGCCATTCTTAGATTATCGTAATTCCAATACCTTTGAAGATCAAAATACAATTATTTATGCTCATGGTAGACTTGATAAAACGATGTTTGGCAGTTTACGTGATACATTAAATAAAAATTGGTGGAGTGATCCTTCTAATTATGTTGTAAAGGTTTCCACTCCTTCTGATAATTATGTATTTGAAATTTTTAGTGTTTATCATATTAAAACAACAGATGATTATTTAAAAACAAAAATTTTGAATGGAGGAGAATATCAAGATTTTTTGACAATGCTTCAAAATAGAAGTCAAGTTTCTTTTCCCGCTATTATTACGACGAAGAATCGTATTTTGACTCTTTCAACTTGCTATAATGATGAGGAGAAAATGGTTTTGCATGCGAAGTTGATTAAACAAGAAAAGCGGGAAGGATACTAAGAATTAAAAATATAGATAGAAAAAGCCTTGAATAAGGGATTTTGAAAGAAAGAGAAACAAAAAAAGAGGTGTTAAAAAATGCAAAAGAACAGTTTAAGAATTCAAAAAAGTTTTGTTTTTGCAAACCTCACTATAGTTAACTATATGTTAAATGGGTTGGCGCTTTAGAATTACAATATAGAATAAGGCTTTTTTCGTGTGTTAAAAAAAGAATGGGATGTCGAGATCCTGTTCTTTTTCTTCTTGATACGATTCTATGTGTTAGAATAAAAAGAGAAAATAGGAAAAATACTAAAAGAAAGGAAGAAAAAGATAACATTTATTATTGTAATTTTGCTTTTGTTATTGATTTGTCCTAAAGTAGAAGCGAAAGAATACGATGTGGAAGAAATATTAACAGCTGCTAAATCAGACGGTAGTCCTTTTTGGTCAACTAGTTTTGAAGCAGAAGCAGGAGATGTCATAGAAATAAAAGGGCAAAGTGGGGACTTATACACTTATTATAGAATGTATGTGTATGATGATCAAAAGGAAGAAGTAGAATATTATGATAAAAATCAAGATACCCTTCCCAATACTTATGTCATTAAATCTTATGAAGAATTAACGGGGAAACAAATTCCCGAAGGATCCGCAGTTCTCATTCAAGTTGATTTATCAACAAATTGTTCGGCTGGAGCAATACATATTAGACCTGTTCGGCAAGCTTAATTATAAATTTTGATTATATAAACAACAAATTATTCTTAACCTTTTTTCATATCTATTCATATGAATGATTGTTTAATACCATTTGGAATTCTTGATTTAAAGAACAACACTCCTTATTTTTTTAATTATACTTCAAAACCTACTTCTTTAGATTTAGTAGACTGTATAGAAGAATTTTTTGAAGAACAATATTTAAATAAAAATATTAGCAAACTCATGATATTTTTAGATAACGGGCCAGACAATAGTGGCGTAAGAACTATATTTTTATCAGGATTAATCAATATAGCAAAGAAATACAACATACAAATAGAATTAGTATATTATCCTCCC